>JACPUW010000033.1 GCA_016192035.1 Bacteroidota bacterium | reverse complement strand
GGCAACCTACTGGCCGTGGCCACCGACAAACGCCTGTACCAAAAAGACACTACCATAAATATGGATACATTTGTGCTCTGGAACCCCTACCTTAGCACCGCCAACGACTACTACCCCTTTGGAATGCTGATACCCAGCCGCATATACACCTTTACCGCCACCACCGACAGCGTACGCCTGCGCCTCAAACGCCGCGATGCAACCGGTTCTGGTTCATTGAGTTTCTACGTTCACAACCTGCACCTAAAAGCCCAACGCGACACCTTCTACACCGACACCATAACACTGGCCACAGGGGAGGGGTATAAATATGGGTTCAACGGCATGGAGCAAGAAAACGACTGGAACGGCCTGGGGAATAGTTATGATTTTGGTGCCAGGATATTGGATGTTAGATTGGGGAGGTGGTTTTCGAAGGATGGACATGAACAATATTATAGCAATAAATCTTCGTATCAGTTCGTATCTAATTCACCTATTTTGATGACGGATTACAATGGTTTAGATAACATTATTTATATATATGTTGGGGAATATTATATGAAAGACGGAAAAAAAGTTGTATTAACAGCGGCCCAACAGCAGGAAATCTTTGATAAGACAGTACAAGTATTTGAAATGGTTCACAATAAAGTCAATGGCGGGCTAGGGGTTGACATAGAATTTGTAAAAACATCAATGCCATACAATAGTAGTACTTTGGATAAATCTGATATACTAGCCATGGCAGCAGATTTGGACTTTGCCGAAGGGGTATATGGTACTTTATTACCAAACTTAGATCGAGATGATCCTGGAATTTCTAAAGGGTATAATCTGTCTCAGCCTGCATTTGTTAATATGCGTAGTTCAGGGTTTAGTCACACCAGCCCGAACTATACAGACCAAATTGCCTATGCATTAGCCCATGAAATAATTCATCGTGTAACCCAACAAAGCGGAGATTTAATAACAGACCATGATGATGAGAAATATTTGCCTTATAATATAATGCAAAATGGAGGTGAACTATTTCCTTTACCAGAAGTGCCATTGAACGAATGGGATAATACATTACCCAACAAGGATGCCTCGTATTTTACGTTGATGCCATCAAGGGTTTCAGATTTTCGTAAAGTCTTTGGAGAACGTTCGCCAGTGGATAATGCCACGCAAAGGAATAATAAGAGTTCGAGAACAGATGGTAAAACGGGTATTGTACCCCGAAAAATTCGAAAAGACTTTAGGAAATGGGAAAGAAAACAATAAACATAATGGTTATGTTTTTGTTAATTTGTGTACTGTTGCAGAGTTGCACACCACGATTAGGAAATATATCTGCAAGTGAAATAACGGATAGTTTGTATATTAGCGATAGTACATTCTTTAATTCCGGTTTAGGCTTTAAACCCAATCCAATTGATTCATATTTGCTATATAAATCGAATAACATAAGTATGTATTATATTTATCCAAAAAACTCGGATTCTGGTTTTTGTTATGTTTATTCATATAGGAAATCAAATGGTGAAAAAAGATTTAAAAAGAGTATAGCTAAAAACCTTGGTGATACCTTTGCTTACAGACAAAAAGTATTTTTAGATAGCTTACGTTTCGTAAATATAATAGATACCGAGGATAGGGATACTTTGTTACTCAATATTTTTTGTAGTTGGCACATTAATGTTAAATATCTATCGCGTTTTGGTTATTTCGATCAAATGCAAAAAACACTATTAAGATTGAAAAATCTCAAAATTGCAGACGATTCACTTACAATAAGAAAGATCAAATCGAATTTAAAGGGTATGACTTATTGGCGTAAACAACCGTACGTGAATGCTCGAAATTTTCACAATAAAGTTGATTTTAATTCAGCTGAAGGAAAATTATTTAAATCTTTGGAGTGGTTGTCATGTGACAATTTATGTGGTCTGTATAATGAGTTTGAGAGAAGAAAGTTATTAGTTATTAAAGAAATGGAAGCGATTGAGTTAAATAATAATGAGTATCTTGTTCTAATGTTGCCGGAGTTAATGCTATTTATCGTTGATTTGAATAATTTGACAAGAAGGGATATAATTACATATGACTCAAGCTATGATTCATTAGAAACGAATATTCTTCGCTTACAAATGGGCTATTATATTAGTAAATCGAGAAAGAAACACGTACCAAAAAATTGATAATGAGATATCCCAAAAATATATTCATTGATTGTCGCGTAGGTTTCCCCTACCTTAGCACCGCCAACGACTATTACCCCTTTGGAATGTTGATACCCAGCCGCATATACGCCGATGCCGCCCTTACGCGCCAGGCCGTGCACGCCGTGCTGGAGTATGAGAAAACGGCTGTGGAACAAGAGTTTAACAATACCGCACACGGCTACACCACCGCAAACAGCGCCACCAACACCACCGGGGCCGAGCAGCTGCAAGTCACCGCACCAAGCACCAATGCCGCTGTGTATTATGACTTTAGCACCAATATAGGCTCAGAGTACAAGTTCTACGTGCAGGTGGACCCCGGCACCTGTGATTCGGTGCTTATCAAAGTGCAGCAAACCAGCCCTATAGGCCCACATACCGAAGCCTACGCCGAGCACGGCATCAACGAGTTTTCATTCACCGCCAGCAGCGCGCTCACCCGCCTGCGCATCCTGCGCAAAGACGCCCCTGGCCAGGGCAGCATGGATTATTTCATTGACCACGTGCGCCTTACCCGTACCCGCGACACCTTCTACACCGATACCGTAACCCTGGCCACTGGGGGATGCCATGCCAAAATGCCCTAATAAAAAATCCCGAAGGGATGACAAGATTATAGAAAGATAGATTAATCATTGATAAACAACCCCAAAGGGGTGTCATAGCATTATGGCAGGCACATTTACACAAATCTACATTCAGTATTTTTTCGCCGTAAAAGGCAGGGAAAATCTATTGCAACAACCTTGGCGGGTAGAAGTATCTAAATACATAGCCGGCATTATTCAAGGTAAAAATCAGAAGTCCATCATTGTAAAAGGGTGTACAGCCAGTTTTAAGAAAAAGGGACATTGCCTTCCAAGAACGAGTTAGGAAACCCTTTTAAGGTCATTCAGGGGGTTTTTCAATCCGGGACGAACCGTAGAAGTTGGTTTAATTCTTTGTCTGAGAGATTTTCTTTGTCTGACTTGTCATAAATAAAAAGCAGGTAAACAGTATCGATGGTCACCACAAAGTTGGTGATTACCCTGGCTCCACCTGACTTGCCTTTACCTTTTGCAGCAATGGCAAGGCGTATTTTAAAGCAACTGTGGCCAATTGGTGTTCCCTGTTCAGGGTTTTCTTTGAGCCTTTTTACCAGATCAATGAACTCAAACCTAAGAGAAGGGTATTTTTTGGTCAGCTTCTTTAAGCCCTTTTCAAACTTAGGAAGGGTTTTAACGCTAAAGCTCATTGATTAAATCCTCTGCATTGCGAGCCTTTAATTTACCTTCCCTTACCAGCTTTAATTCTTCTACGGCTTCCCTGATGTCTTGCACTAAATCGGATTTGGCATCAGTAAGCGGGGTGATTTTCTTGACAAAACGCAGTTCTTTCAAAAGCTCCATTAACATGGATACCTTATCGTCCTTTATATCAAGCAATAGCTTCATGGTGGAATCTTTTACATGGCAAATATAGATGGTTTTTTCGTTGAACTATGGGCCAAACCACCGGCAACCACCGCTACGATGCCATAGCCAACCTACTGGCCTACAGGCAAGAAGGCATACACGCCATAGACTGGACACCCTACGGCATAGTGGCCGCCGCTACCTGGGCTACGCCAAGATGCAGGAACTCATGGACCAGCTGGGCCTGGAGCTGGTATATCACCAACAGCTACAACTCACAGGCCACCAGTTATATGGCAGCAGCCGCCTGCGTCCTCGCCGCACCGACCACACCAACCAGGGCGCAATGACTTCATACATAGACCGAATCATCCTAAAAGAAACCCGCGACACCCTGTACTAAGACAACATTCAATTGGCCACCGGGGAGTGGGGTGCCCCAAAGCAAGGTATCCGCCCTGCGGCAGCCCCATACTAGTATCATGTGCCTACATTAGTCCAACCCCAAAGCATTATTGACAATGGGACACTTCACGGCAATAATGCATTTACCCTATGAGCTTTAGCAATGCTTTTATCTGGCTTTCCGAAATGTTTTCTTGGTCTGATTTGTCGTAAATGGACAACAGATACACCGTATCGGCAGCTACGTAGAAATGGGTAATCAACCGTGCACCGCCTGATTTGCCCTTGCCTTTTGACGCTATTGACAAACGTATTTTGTAGCAGTTTTGACTTAATGCAATGCCAAAAGTAGGATTTACAGATAGCTTTTCCCCGAGTGCTGCTAGCTCGTTAACAAGGGATGGATATTTCTTAATGAGTTTTTTTGCTTCTGAGCGAAATGAGGCTATGGTGTCAACCTTATAGTTCATTAAGGAACTCTTTTAACGGTTTTGAAACCAATTTGCCCTGTTTTATCAAATTCATCTCATTAACGGCATCATGTATTTTTTGGAGCAAATCGGATTTGGCATCAGTAAGCGGGGTGATTTTCTTGACAAAACGCAGTTCTTTCAAAAGCTCCATTAACATGGATACCTTGTCGTCCTTTATATCGAGCAATAGCTTCATGGTGGAATCTTTTACATGGCAAAAATAAAAGGTTTTTTCGTTGAACTATGGGTCAAACCACGGCAACCACCGCTACGATGCCATAGCCAACCTACTGGCCTACAAGCAAGGAGGCATACGCGCCATAGACTGGAAACCCTGCGGCAAGGTGGCCGCCGAGTGCCGACACCACCCGCTCCCACAGGCTCCTGGCCTACAAACGGTCCATTTTTTTTGCCTAGGGCCCCAGTGTTTAACCAAAAAACTCCTGGCTCAGTAAAAGGCACAAATTTGTTCCTGGCCAGTTCAAAAAGTAAACGGGAGCAAAATATCTTGCCGCCAAATTCCACATATCCACCATACATACCCCCATTACCGTGTCAACCACCGCCCACCACGACGACCGCATAGCCAAAATGACATTTTCCTCTGTGTATCCGCTCTACCTGGCCAAAGTGACCCGCAAAGGGCGCACAGAAGAAGAATTACTCACTGTCATAGAGTGGCTTACGGGTTTTGACCAAGCCAAACTCCATAAGCTCATTGCCCATAATGTTACCTTTCAATCCTTCTTTGAGCAGGCCACCCTCCACCCAAACGCCCACATGATTACAGGCAGCATTTGTGGTTACAAAATTCAAGACATTGAAAACCAACTTACCAAACAAACCCGCTACCTCGATAAACTGGTGGACGAACTGGCACAAGGACGTAAAATGGATAAAATATTGCGAAAAACCTAAAATGAAAGTCCCGCACCGCCAACCATGGCACCCTGTATCCCTGCATTTTCTACATCCTTTGGCGCCCTTTGCGTGAATCCCATCTACACCGCCAAAACCCTCAGCACATCTACCACCCCCTGGCACACATCCATACTGCCCACACCCATCCGCAAGCTCCTGTCCTGGCCAAAATGCGCCAGGTCAAACACCATATACCCTCCATGGCCCAGGGCATCTATCACCGCCAGCTTGTCCATCTCGTTGCCAAAGTGCATAAACACAAAATTGGCCTGCGAGCGCACCACTCCAAAACCCATATCGGTCAGCCTATCATATAGATAGTCCCGTCCGCGCGCGTTCTTGGCCACGCATTGCATGATAAATTCCTCATCATCCAGTGCCGCCAGTGCCGCCGGTTGAGCAAAAGTGTGCAGGGAATAAGGTATCCTGTTCGAGCGCAATTTATCGGCCACCTCCTTACTGGCCAGTGCATAGCCTATCCGTAGGCCAGCCAGACCGTATGCCTTTGAAAATGACCTGATAACCAGTAAATTATTATGCTTTTTCATTAGTTCTAGTGCATTGGGGTAATCGGGGGCATCCACATACTCCCCGTAGGCTTCGTCCACCACCACCCACACCCGGGGGGGCACAGTGTCCAGCAGACTGGCCAGTTCATTGTGCGCCATATAAGTACCCGTAGGATTATTAGGATTTGCCAGCAGTATCACATCCGTTTCACCGTTCACCAGTTCTAATAAACCATCCGCCGCGCAGCACCACCCGCGCAGGGGCACAGCCGTAAACTTTCGCCCATGCGCCCGGGCTATTTGGCTGTAAGCCACAAAACTACGGTCAAACGACAGCACCTCCCCGCCGCTACCGCACAGCACCTGTACTATACCATCTATCAGCCTCACCGAACCCGCCCCCAGCACCACATGGTCCGGTTGCATTCCCTTGCGCCCCGCTATGGCCTCTTCAAGCGCCGTCGTGGGTCCCGGGTACTGGCTAATCAAGTCGTCAAGCCCCTTCAGGGCCTCCTTCACCTTTGGCGAACAGCCATATACGTTCTCCCCGGCGTGTAGCCTTATCATCGCCGGCTGTATTTGTCCACCATTTCTTCCATCAGCCCCCGCACCACATTGCCCAGCACCTGGGTCCGGTACCAGGCCGACGCACGCAGGTCGCTTATGGGCCTTGCCCTGCCCACCGCAGCCGCTACCACGCCATTCATCAACTCAGCATTTATTTCCCCTATCTGCTTGCCCACCAGCATGTCAGCCGCCTCACGCGCATCTATCACCGTGGGCGCCACCGCACCCAGTGCCAGCCCACAGCGGCTTATTCTGTTATGCTCATCAAATTCCACATGCATGGCCACCGACACCACCGAGCACTCCATGGCCCGCCGGGTGCCCACTTTCACAAAACGCGAATACATGGTGGCATAACCAGTGCCCATGGGAAGCACCACTCCATAGAGTATTTCTCCTTGGGATAAAGAGGTAATCCGTGGGCCTAAGTAAAATTCGTTGATAGGTGTTTCATGTACCTGCCAAGTACTGGTTAAGCGGCATACGGCCCCCATCGCCACCAGCGCGCATATAAGGTCGCCGCTTGGCGATCCTGTCACTAGGTTGCCACCTACGGTGGCAACCATCCGTATTTGGGTAGAAGCCAGGTTCATGGCCGCTTCGCACAGCACCGGCCATCGCTTTGCTATCCACTCGTTGTGGCATAGGTTGGCGGCAGTTACACCGGCGCCTATCCATACAGCGCCGTCGTCCAGGCCCACCTGGCCAAACCGCTCATCGCGCAGCTGGCCCAGGTTCACCACCGCCAACCCAGGTTGTGGACGGCGTTTCAGCTCCAGCAGCAGGTCGGTGCCCCCGGCCAGTATTCGGTAGGGCATTGCGCCAAAATCCTTGAGTGTTTCCATCAACTCAGACATAGTCCGTGGGTTCCACAGCGTTTGCGTCGGTGTTATCATCCTGCTATTCCTTCTTTGAATGGTTCTATCGTATTGGCCTTCCCGTGCAGTGCCCGCAGCACACGTTCAGGGTGTATGGGCAGTTCGCACAGTTCTATGCCCAGCGCATCACATACCGCATTGGCTATGGCGGCTGCCGTGGGTATCAATGGAGCTTCGCCCACCCCTTTGGCGCCATAGGGCCCCTGTGGGTCGTGCGTTTCCACCGCTTCAAAATATATATTTGGCACATCAACAGCCGTTAGCATCTTGTAATTGTGGAAGTTGGCATTAATTACGCGGCCCTTTTCCATTTGCAGTTCCTCTGACACGGCGTAGCCCATGCCCTGCATAAAACCTCCCTGTATCTGCCCGGCCAGCAGCAGGGGGTTGAGCACCTTGCCCACATCCTGTGCCACCCAGGCGTTTTTCACCGCCACATTCCCCGTATAGGTATCCACCTCCACCTCTATGGCCTGCGCCGCAAAAGCGTAGGTGCCTGATACATTGCCCTTAAATCCTTTGTCCTGAAAACTGCTCCCCGGTTCGTAGAAGTAATTGGCCACAGCCAGCTCATGTGGAGGGGTAAAATGCAGTTCTCTCACCACCTTGTCCAGCGCCACGCCCTGCGCGCCGTTGGCCGTGCGTATTTGTCCTTCATCATAATTAAGGTCTTGTATATCAACCCCCATGAGCTCACAGGCCTTTGCCTTGAGCTTTTCCTTGAGCAGCCCTATGGCGCCAAGCAGTGAGTTGCCCGCCACAAAACTGGTCCTGGATGCGTGCACCCCCACATCCCAGGGTTTCACGTCGGTGTCGGTATTGATCACCTTCACCTTGTTTATGGGTATGCCCAATTCTTCGGCGGCCATCATGGCCAGCACCGTCTCCGAGCCCTGGCCTATCTCGTTGCTGCCGCTTATCACGGTGCAGTAGCCGTAGGGGTCTAGTTTTATGGTAGTGCCGCAGCCGTCCGAACGGTATATTTTGGCCCCGCCGCCCACATGGAGCATTGATGCGTAGCCTATTCCACGGCGGTAGCGCCCCTGGGCTGGCCCTATGGCGGCCTTGGCTTCTGCGCTGGCCTTCAACACATTGTCCAGGCAGTCGGCATGGCCGCAGGTGGCGTAGTGCAGTCCTTGGCCCGTTACATCCCCTGGCTGGTTGGCGTTCAGCTTTCGTATGTCCGCCTTGTCCATGTGCAGGGCATCGGCCAGCAGGTCTATGCTGCGCTCCAGCGCAAACGTGGCCTGTGGGTTGCCGTAGCCCCTAAACGAGCCCGCATACACATTGTTGGTATATACGGCAGTAGCCTCAAACGCACACGCCCGCACTTGGTACAGCGACGAAAAAGCCTGCATGATCACAAAAGGCGTGGTTGCTCCCCATGAGGTATATGCCCCGTTGTCTTTCAGTACTTTCACCTCGCGGTAGGTAAACCTGCCATCCGAATCGGCCCCCATTGACAGCCATATCTCCATGGGCTGCCGGGTAGGAGAGGCCACAAATTCCTCTTCCCTCGAAAACAGTATCTGCACCGGCCGGCCCGTTTTCATGGAGAGTGCCGCGCATATGGGCTCAAAGGGATACATGTCAAGCTTACTCCCAAATCCGCCTCCTATCACCGGTTGTATCACCCGTATGTCTGATGCCGACATCTTGAGCGCGTGGGCCATATCCCGTTGGTAAAGAAAAGGAACCTGGGTGCTGCTATATAGCAGCAACTTACCCGTTTGTTTCTCGTAGTGGGCCGTTATATTGCTGGTGGCCATACAGGCATGGCTTACCCTGGGCAGCACATACCGGCGCTCCACCACCACCGCGCTCCGGGCCTTTTCGGCCGCCAGGTCGCCGTGGGCATACCTAAATACCTCCGCTATATTGGGGTGGCCAAACTTGCCCTGGGCTTGTGCGTTTATGGCCCCACATTCAGCCGCCAATGCCTCATGTGGGTCATACACACCCTCTTCAGGCTCATACTCCACTTTTATGAGCCTAAGGGCTTGCAGGGCTATGTCCTTGGTTTCGGCAGCCACGGCGGCTATTTCGTCGCGTATGCTGTTTACCCTTTCTTTTTTTAGTACCGGATGGTCGCGCTTATAGCCTATATGGTTCATATCCACATCATTGGCGGTAATAATACCTACCACGCCCGGCAGCTTGGCGGCTTCGGTCACGTCTATGCTAAACCGCGCCGATGGATAGGCAGCCCGGAGTATGGCCCCGTGGAGCATGCCCGGCAGCGATATGTCATGCCCGTATATCGCCTTGCCGCTCACCCGTAGCCCAGCGTCTATCTTGGGTACCGGTTGGCCTATTACCTTGAGTTTGTGCTTCTGTTCCATGTTCATTTATCCGTGGTTTTGTTGGAGTAAGCGTTCGGCCGCGTCCACTATGTGCACGTATCCGGTACACCGGCATAGGTTGCCTTCAAGCCACTTTTGTATCGCCGCCCGGTCCAGCACTTGCTGTGTCCTTTGTTGAAATAGCTGCATGCCCTTTATGGCCATGGCCATGCCCGGACTGCAAAATCCACACTGTACCGCGCCGTGCGCCACCAGTTGCTTCTGCACCTCGTCCAGCCCGTCCTGTCCGTTGCCCAGGCCCTCTATGGTCCACACCCGTTTGCCCTCCGCATTGGCCGCCAGGTACAGGCAGGCATTCACCGGCATATCGTTCACCAGTATGGTGCAGGCCCCGCATTCGCCCTCCTCGCAGCCAGGTTTCGTGCCTTTGAGCAAAAAATGGTCGCGCAGCAGGTGCAGCAGCATCTGCATGGGTGCTATGGTACAGTCCACATCCTGGCCGTTTAGCGTAAAGCGCACCTCTATTCTTTCTTCTTCCTTTTTATGTTCTGTCATAAGTATTTATGGCGTTTAGGTATGCTATTCCCTTTTCAAAATCGCGCAGTGCCTCCCGCACTTGGTGTTCGGGCACTGCCTGTATGATGGCCAGCTCCAGGGTATCCCTGTCAAACGGAAAACCTTGAAGGCCAGCGGCTGCCCCAAGCAAAAACAGGTTTGACCGATTGCGGTCCACATGGCTCAGGATGTCGGCCACGTAGAGCACCTCCTTGCATTGTTGCCTTAAATATTCTGCCAGTTGGGGTATATCGGGGTATTTGGCCGATTGGGCGTTTACGGCATAGGGCATGAGGGGGGTGTGACCAAAAAGCACGGAGCTCCCCCGGTGCAAGTAGGGTAGGCAGCGCTGTGTTTCCAGTGGCTCCAGGCCAAGCAGCACATCTACCTGAGCCCGGCCCGTAAACCCGGTTATTCCCTTGCCAATGCCTATGCCCACGGTTACCGTTCCACCGCGCTGTGAGAGTCCATGTATCTCAGCTATATGTATTTCTATGCCCCGAATCATGGCAGCTTCGGCCAGCACATTGGCGGCAAAAACCACCCCCTGGCCTCCCACGCCGGCTATCATCATCTTGCAGCGGTATGTGGTCTCTTGTGTGTTCATGGCTGTATCATACCGGCGTGGCAGTCTTTTCTATGGGTTTGGTTTCGGTTTTCACCACCTGCCATGATATGGCATTGTTGGGGCACACATCTATGCATAGCCCGCATAGGTTGCATAACTCTTGGTCTATCACCACCTTGCCATTTTCCTTAATCATGGCCGGACAGCCAAAATTGTCCACACAGTGGTTGCATTTGGCGCAGGCCTGCTGAAGGTCAAACCGCTCTATGGTCTTGAGCAACACGTCGGCCTTGGGTTTTGGGGGGCGGGCGGCATATACGTGTTGCTGGGTGTTGAGCCTGTCCAGTGCAAACTGTCCTTCATACTCATAACCATGATTTTCAAAATGCCTTCTTATGCTGTTTGCGGCCCTTTTGCCCGAACCTATGGCCCCAATCACACTCATATTGTTGCCCGCTGCCAGATCGCCCGCCACAAAAAGGTTTCCATTTTCTATCTGCCCATCGTGGTGCGCCACCCTGCCTTGACCATCCAGGGGCGGCCTTCTTTGTCCTAGGGCTTGGGTGTCGGTCACCTGCCCTATGGCCGTTACCACCAGCCCCACTTCCATCTGGGTGAGCGCCAGGCCGCTGCCCACATCCCGTAGGCCTACCACCAGCCTGCCATTGGCCATCATTTGTATGCCATGTACCTGGCTGCCAAATATAAACTGTACCTGTTCGCGCAAGGCATGGCCAAATTCTTCTGGAAAAGCCGGCAATTTGTCCTGTGTTTCCAGGCAGCTTACCACTACGGCGCTACCTGGGTAGCGCCTTTTGGCCGCCCTGGCCGCATCCATGGCACTATTGCCGCCGCCTATCACCAGTATGGCACCGTCCGCCTCGGTGGCAGTTTGGCCGGTATTAAGTTGGCGCAGGAGTTGGAGTGCATCCATGCGCCTGGATGCCGGCACTTGGGTTTCTACCACCGCCAGTGGCCTGGGTTTTCCTTGCCCCAGCGCCAGGAGCACCGCGTCGTATTTGTTTCTAAGTTCTTCTAATTCAAATTCTTTTCCCATCTCCTGGCCAAAATGAAATTGAACGCCCATTTTCGCCAGTTGCATGGATTCATAATGCAGGCCCTCTTTGTCCATCCTAAAATTGGGAATGGCAAAGGCCACCATGCCTCCGGGTTGGTGCTCCCTGTCATACAGGTGTACCTCATATCCCATTTGCACCAGGTCATACGCCGCACTAAGGCCAGCGGGGCCAGCGCCCACTATGCCCACGGTATAGCCTTTGGGCACAGCTTTTAGGGCCCGGCTTATGGGCCCGCTAAAATCGGTAAAGGCTTGGGGTGATGACGACACAAAATTCTTGAGTGCCTTTATGGGCACGAGCTCTTCACGGTCAGAAAACAACTCGCAGGGCCTGTGGCATATATCGCCACAGGTGCGGGCAAAGAGCATCTTGTCGCGCACCATTTCCACGGCAGTTTTATATTGTCCTTCCAGTATGGAATGAAAGAAACCGTGGTTGCAAATATTGGCCGGACATTGCTGTTCTTGCCCTTCTATTGATATGTCGGCCAGCAGCTTGGCCTTGGCGCGGCGCAGGTTGCTGATAGGGGAGTAAGGCCGTGAGCAGTGTAGGCATAGGTCTTCGTGGTTTGCGCAGTGGTTGCACAGCTTGGGGTCCACCACTATTTGGTACTGCCGGTCTATGCCCAGCTTGTATTCGGGCAAGAAAATGCAGGGCGACTTGGCTACCAGTACGCTTACCCCTTCATGGTCCATGGCCTTTTGCAGCTGGCCCATGCCCTCACGTATGTTATATGGATCCATGTTTTCCACTACCCCTACGCCCAGTCCGCGCACCACTTGGGCTATGTCCATTTCATGGTACTTGGCCATCCTTGATGCGCCTGGGTTTGATTGGTGTCCGGTCATGCCCACCGTGCGGTTGTCAAACACGATGACCAGTATGTTGGCACGGGTATAAACGGCGTTCACGAGTGCGGCAAGCCCTGAGTGGAAAAACGTGCCGTCTCCGAGTAGGGCAACCACCTTTTTGCCCTGTGCCTGGTGGTGAAATGCCTCATAGAGCCCTTGGGCCATGGATATGCTCATGCCCATGTGGTTGATGGTGTCTATCATGCGCAGGGGCGGCAGGGCACCCAGCCCAAAACAGCCTATGTCGCCACACATAATGAGCTCGCTCTCTTGGCGGGGTATGGCCAGTTTGAGCAGATAGAAGGTGGCGCGGTGGGGGCAGCCAGCGCATAGGGTAGGGGGGCGGGGGGGCAGGTGGAGCGTGAGTGCCTCCATTTGCGGCAATGGCAACCGCGCCTTGCCATTTAAGGGCATCTGTAGCAGGCTGTCCATCAACTCATTTATTATATCCACGGTGAGTTCGCCCACTGGGCTCAGTCCGCCAAAGCCTTTGCCCTTTATTGCCACCGGGTTTCCTTGGGCTTGGGCTATTAGCCTCACTTGCTGTTCTACCAGTGGGTCGAGTTCTTCAACAACGAGCAGTGTTTCATGCCCCTGTTGTATAAACCTAGTCACCACTTCGGCCGGGAAGGGGTGTACCAAGGCTATATCTATCAGGTCTATATCTTTCGATTCAAGTGAGTGGTATTCCAGCCACTCCATGAGGTAGGCCGTAGCTACCCCGCTAGATATTATTCCAAACCGCGCGCGGGAGGCCTTGTGGCAATGGCGCACCCCTTTTATTCTATTGGGACTTTGTGCCAGCCGCTCTATAAGTTGTTCATGGGCAGCAGAATTGCGGGCTGGGATATTGATATGTGCGGCTTGGCGTTCAAACCGGGCTTGGTCCATGCGCGGTGGCAGTGCGCCATAGGCCACCCGTCCGCGGCTGTGCGACACACGCGTGGTAGAGCGCACGATGACCGGAAGGCCTAACTCGCCAGAGAGCCTAAAGGCTTCTTTCATAAGAATCTTGGCGTCGTCAGGGCTGTTTGGGCAGACTACGGGGACCGAGGCCATGGGCCCCCAGTACCGGGAGTCTTGTTCGTTGGAGCTGGAGTGGCAGCCAGGGTCATCACACAGTACCACCACCAAGGGAGCGGCTATGCGCTGATAGGGTATGCTCATTAGTGCATCGCAAGCCACGTTCATGCCCACGTTTTTCATCACGCACATGCTGGCTTGGTGCCCAATGGAAAATGCTATGGCCTTTTCAAGTGCTATTTTCTCGTTGATGCTATACTCAAAGTAGATGGGCCGCTTGCAAAGCTCAGGATAGGAAATCCTGTTTTCGTGCCGCGATACAAATTGGTCAAGGTGCTGAAACACCTCCGAAATCTCGGTGGATGGCGTGCCCGGGTAGGCAAAAACTCCTTGTACACCAGCTTCTATGGCCCCGCGGGCCATGGCCACGTTGCCCATCACGCATACTTCATGGGCTTCGTCGTAGGAGCTTAGTATTTCAAGGGTTTGTTTGAGCATGGCTATATGGTGTGTTGGGCCTTCATTTGTGCTATTTCTTGCGGGGTGTAGCCCGCCTGGGCCAACACGGTTTGGTTGTCTTGCCCCAATTTGCCAGGAAAATCCAAATGTAGCCCATTGTTTTTCAGATAGTCGGTGGTGTATGCGGCGGGTGCCATCCAGGCGGTTTGGCCAGTGGGTAGGGTGGTGTGCTGTGCTTGGTGCTGCACCATATCCATTTGGGCAATTTGGGGTATGGCCTGCACAGGGGCCACGGCCAGCTTGAGCCCAAGGCAGTGACGCACAAAGTCGTCTGTTGACATGCCCAAGCTAATGGCTTTCATTTCCTTATATATGGCGTCTTTGTCGGCCCTGCGGCCCTCATTGGTTACCCTATTGCTGCGGTAAAGGGATTCAAAACCGGGGCTATGTGCCAATTTATCCCATTGGCTGTCATTGCCTATGGCCAAATACACAAAACCGTCAAGGGTGGGGTAGGCGTTGCTTGGAATAAAACTGCGGTGCTCGTTGCCGCTGCGCTCCAATACCCTG
Organism: Bacteroidota bacterium; assembly: GCA_016192035.1. Taxonomy (GTDB): domain Bacteria; phylum Bacteroidota; class Bacteroidia; order CAILMK01; family JACPUW01; genus JACPUW01. Next base: position 262,612 of record JACPUW010000033.1, on the reverse strand, counting down.
GGGTCGGCTGCCGGAAAATTGAGCTGTGGCAGCGCGGTAATGAGCCAACTGGCAGCGCACTGGGCCATGGAAACGTGTATCTCCTTGCCCCTGCCGGTGTGGCCGCGCTCCAGCAGGGCCAGTGCCACTTGGGTAAAGGCTTCGTCGCCCGCCTTTAGGTCTATGATGGGCAGTCCACAGGGCACCGGCATGCCGTCGGGTTCGCCCGTAAGATAGGTAAAACCCATAAGCGCCTGAAGGGCAGGGTCGTATCCGGCTCGGCTTGGCTCACCGGGCCCCATGGCCGAAATACCGCACCAAATCAAATCGGGTTTCTGGCCTGAGAGGCTTTTATAGTCTATGCCCAGCGCGGCATACCTTGCCGGAAGGGTGTTGCACATAAACACGTCCACCTCCAGGGCATTTACCAGGTGGTGGAGCAATTGTCGCCCTTCGGGCAATTTGAGGTTAATGGTCATGCATTCCTTGCCCAGGTTAGGCGCCACGAAATAGGATGAGATGCCCTCAGCCCCATCTACCGGGGCACCTATGTAGCGGTTGGGGTCGCCCGGCCTTTCCTCGCCCATACCGGGCGACTCTATCCTAATGACCCTCCAACCCATCTGCACCATGCGCAGGCTGGCATGGGGCAGTGCTAGGGCTTGCTCTAGGGAAAGTATGGTTATGGGTTTGTTTTTCAAAAGAATATGGGTTCTTGGTATTCACCGTACACCGACTTTAAAATAGAAATTATTTCACCCACAGTGGCATACGCCTTTACAGCGGATATGGTTGCGGGCATGAGGTTTCGTCCCTGTTCGGCATCGTTTCTCAGGTGGTCCAGTGCTTGTTCCAGGGCCTGTTTGTCGCGGGTAGCCCGCACGGCCCTCAGTTTGTCTATTTGGGTTTGGGCAGCCGCTGCATTGTAGGGGTGAAACTCTACCGTTTGTGCCTTTTCGCCATCAACCGTGAAACAGTTTTGGCCCACCTTGAGCACCTTGCCTTCTTGCATGGCCTTTTCCCTGATGTAGGCTTGTTTTGACACGGCTTCTTGCACTTTGCCGCTGGCCACAGCTTCCACTATACCGCCCCAACCATCCACACGGGCCATTTCAGCCTGTATGGCTTGTTCAAATTCATTGGTAAGAGACTCCACATAGTAGGAGCCGCCCAGGGGGTCCACCGTATCGCCTATGCCCATTTCATGGATCATGATCTGCATGGTGCGCAGCGCAATCTGGGCAGCTTGCTCGCTGGGTATGGTATAGGCCTCGTCATAGGTGCAGAGGGCCATGGTTTGGGTGCCTGAAAGCGCCGATACCAGGGCATAATAGGCCGTTCGCACTATGTTGTTCTCTGGTTGCTCTTTGGTTAGGCCAGCGCCACCGCCTCCGGCTATCATGCGCATCCAGCAAGAACTGTCGTCCTTGGCGCCGTATTGCTCCCGTATTATCTTGGCCCAGAGCCTTCTGCCGCCTCTAAATTTGGCTATCTGCTCAAAGAAGTTCCCGTATATGTCAAAATTAAACGAGAGGCGGGAGGCAAATTCGTCAATATCAATTCCCCGGAGCAGCGCCTGGTTGGTATATGCCTTGGCTATGCAGAAGGCATAGGCCATTTCTTGAATGGGGTTTGCGCCCGACTCGCGGATGTGGTAGCCGCAAACGCTCACCGGGCTATACTTGGGCACATGCTTGGCGCAGTATTCAATGGTGTCCACCACCACTTTCACCGATTTGTCCACGGGAAAAATCCAGGTGCCCCGCCCTATGAACTCCTTCAGGATATCATTCTGGGCCGTACCTCTCAGGTTGGCCAAATCGTACCCCCTTTTTTCGGCCAGGGCAAAAAACATGGCCATCATCACCAGTGCAGACCCGTTGATGGTCATGGAAACGGTAATGCTCTCCAGGTCAATTCCTTCAAAGGCGGTTTCAAAATCCGATAGGGTATCAATAGCCATTCCCACCCGTCCTACCTCGCCCAGGGCCCGTGGGTCATCTGAGTCCAATCCGCATTGGGTAGGTAGGTCAAAGGCTACATTAAGTCCGGTTTGGCCATTGTTTATCAAGAATTTAAACCTTTGGTTGGTTTCTTCGGGCGATCCGAAACCGGCATACTGCCGCATGGTAAAGGGTCGCTGGCGGTACATGAGGGGGTGTATGCCCCGGGTAAAGGGGTATTCGCCTGGCCGTTCTGCATCCAGATCAGGGTTTCCGGCCAGGGCATCTTGGCGGGTGTACAAGGGTTTTACCTCCAGCCCAGATTCCAGATAAACCTTTTTAATTCCTTCTTTTGCTTTGTGTTGGCTCATGCGTAGGCAAGTGATTCTATGTATTGGACGGCTTGATGGATGGAAGTGCCGGTGGCAAAGGCCTTAGTGGCCCCATAGGACTCAAGTTTGACCAGGTCAGACTCGGGGATGTTTCCGCCCACCAACCAGGGAATGGAAATTCCCTTTTCTGCCATGAGTTGTCCCATTCGCTGGCATATAAGCAAATGACTTCCCGACAAAATGGAAAGGCAAATGAGGTCGGGAGTGGTTTCCATGGCACGCTGTACAATGAATTCTACCGATTTGCGCAGGCCGGTGTAGTGTACTTGATGCCCGGCTTCCTGGAGCGCATGGGCCAATACCTTGACCCCCACATCATGGCCGTCAAGGCCGGGTTTGGCTAACAGGATAATCATATGGCTGTGTAATTTGGCATTGCTAGGGTTATAGGCCCAATTCTTTTGATATGTTGATTTTCAATATTTCTGATGTACCACCGCCTATAAGGGTAAACCTCACATCGCGCAGGAGCCGCTCTATGGGGAAATCGGTGGCGTAGCCATATGAGGCCATGACCCGTGCCGCCTGGTCACACACCTCGGTGGCCATTTCAGATGCATAGAGTTTGGCAATCATGGCTTCTTTCTGTAAGCTTTTTCCCTCATCACAAAGGGATGCGGCTTGCAGTACATAATTGGTGGCCAGGTCAATGGATACCGCCATGTCGGCAAACTTGGAACGGATGGCCTGAAACTGGCCGATGGGTTTGCCAAACTGTACCCGGTTTTTGGCATATTCCAGTACAAATTGCATGGCAGCGGTAGCGGTGCCAATGGCCAAGGCAGCGGTCATTAACCTAATCTCAGCCAGAATTTCACGCAGCAGGCCAGTGCCTTGTCCCTGCCCGCCAAGCAAATGATGCGCGGGAATAAAAGCGTCGGCAAAAAATACTTCGGCGGTAAGTGAACCCCTTACCCCCATTTTGTCAATGGTCTTTCCTATCTCCAAGCCCTGTGTTTGCCTGGGCACAAAAAAGACCGATAACCTGTCGTCACCCACTACCCTTGCCAATACGGTAAAGAAATCGGCTACGGGTGCTGAGGTAACCCAGGTCTTTTGGCCGCTGAGCAGGTACCCGCCATCTACAGGCTTTGCTAAGGTTTTTATGGCCATGAGGTCGCTACCCGCCCCTGGCTCGGTCATGCATATGGCCCCGATACACCTGCCTTGCAGGGCAGGCGATAGATAATTATCCAGAATGTGTTGATTGCCAAACCTAAACAAGAAATAGGTAGCCATGAGTGACTGCATGGTACATGCAGCCGCCAGTGATAGGGAACCACGGGCCAGCTCCATGGTGGCCAACATATATGAAACCGTATCCATACTGCTCCCGCCCACCGATTCGGGATACCTCATGGCATAGAAACCCAAATGGCCAACGCGCTCGAACAATTCTTTGGGAAACGCCTTATCATGGTCAATGGCCGCTGCCTGTGGCAATACTTCCCTGTCCACAAAGTCGGCAAAAGAATCGCGCACCTGTAACTGTAAAGGGTTGATTGGAAACAACATGTCCTTTAATCTTTGTGCTTCTTGCGTTTGGTGACCACGGCAGTAGCCTCAATCTCTATCACGGCCGGGTGGTCAAGGAGGTCGGTCACGAAAATCATGCTCATACAGGGGTAATGGTCACCCATCAATTTCTTCCAGATAAGCCCCAGTTCTTTGCGCGATTCAAGGTATTGCTGTCGGTCCTTGCAAAAACAAGTCATTCGGCATATGTCAGTAGGGCTGCCACCTGCCTCGCCCACTATGGCCAGTATGTTGCGTATGGCCTGTTCAAACTGCGGGGCAATCTGCTCGCTTACAAACTGCTCCTCTTCATTCCAGCCCACTTGCCCTGCCATGAAAAGTATGCGTCCCTTGCCCGCTAAAATGCCGTTGCTGTAGCCTTTGGGCTTTGGCCAGCCCTCTGGTAGTATGTGGTGGTGTTTCATTGTTTCCATCCGTATTCCTTTCTGGCTTGTTCTAGTGATATCAATTCGTTCCCTATGTCATTTGCCAGGCTCAGCGTATCCCTTTCGGCAGGTAGGCCATAGCCTCCGCCTCCACCTGCAATTTGTTTATATACAGTGCCGTGCGGTATGTTATCTATTATATCCTTGCTCTTGGGCACCACGGTTTCGCCGTTGGGGTAGTCTAGGGTTATCCGGTTGAGCACGCTGCCCTTGCCGCCAAACAAACCGTAGTTTGGTTCCACATCACCATCGCCAAATACCACCATGGTAGTGTCTGGCCCCCGCAGTTCAATTTCGGTATATGTACCCATACCGCCCCGCCACTTGCCTGGGCCAGCAGAGTCTTGCAGGTATTCGTGTTTGCGCAGCAGGTGAGGGGTTTGGTGCTCATACATTTCATAGTCTTGGTCTAGCACCCCGCCCGATGCGTCAATCATGCCAATATGGTCGTACCCATCACATCCTTGTAGTGCACCGCTGCCCCCTTTGAGCCCCAAGAAGCATATATCCACGTATTTGCGCCCGGTAACCGGATGGTTGCCGGTGAATAATGAACAAAGCAGGTGGTTCCATCCGGCAGTAATCCTGTCGGGCACCGCAGGCCCCAATGCCTTAAAAATGGCATCGGCTACTTGCGGACAGAGGTGGTTTCCAAAAGTGGTGGCGGCCGGGTAGGAAGCGTGCAGGATGGTTCCCTCGGGTACCACGTAGTGCAGTGGGCGGATCATGCCCTCGTTGTGGGGAATGTTTGGATCCACCATCTGTAGGAAGGTGAGGGTGATGGCAGAACAAGTAGATGTGTAAGTGCCGTTTACAAATCCTTTGGTTTGTGCGGACGAGCGGCTGAAATCAAAGGTTATGTCTTCATGTTCCACGGTGATATGGGCCTGGATGGTAAACTGGCTGCCTGGATGTTTGCCATCATAATACACCCGGCTGTCGCCAAGGTAAGAGCCATTTGGAATGCGCTGTATTTCGGACCGCATCATTTTTTCGGTAGCATCAAACAAGGCTATTTTATGCCTAAGGAAAACATCAAGGCCATATTTTTTCACATGGGCAGCCAAACGCCTTTCGCCCAGCGTACAGGCACCGATTTGGGCCTTTATGTCCTCCTGTACCATTTGCAGGCGGATATTGGCGAAGATGAGGTTCCACACGTCCTTGCGCAGTATGCCGGCCTCATACAGTTTTGTGGCAGGTATGCGCAGTGCTTCTTGCCAAACCTCAGTGGCATTGGGGTTGTAGCCTCCCTGCACCGCCCCGCCTATATCGGCCTGGTGCCCCTTGGCCGCCGACCAGCCCACCAATAAGCCTTGGAAAAAAATGGGCTTGAAAATGGCCACATCGTTGTTCTGGTTTCCCATGCTGAACACGTCGTTGTGTATGATCACGTCACCTTCTTGTATGTCATTGCCATACTGGCGAATGATTTCCTTGCACACGGGGCCCAGCGAAAAGGAAAGTATGGGGAGGTTCTCGGTTTGCTCCAGCATATTCCCTTGCTCATCATACAAACCCGTAACAAAGTCCTTGGCCTCACAGAGTATGGGTGAGCGGGTGGTCTTGGTGAGCGAAATGCTCATTTCATCGGTAATGGCCCTAAAGGTGCGCTGAAAAATGGTGACCAGGATAGGGTCTATCCCTTCTATTTGCTTGCTTGTTTGGTTGTTTGTCATTATCTATTCTGTGGTTGCATGAATGGTACCCAGCTCAACAAGGCCAAGCACAGACTCCATACCCTTTTGGTACACTATGAACGAGCCAAGGGTATCTACTTGGCAGTCATGTGTTTCAGGAACCAAAATACTAGTGGTAACCTTCTCAACTATACATGGGCCATGGAGGGTGGCGCCGCAAATGTTTAGGTCACCGTCATAGATAGGTACCTGCTGCATGTGCGCACTGCCAGGCAGATAGATTTCCCGCCATTCTTTGCGGGCTTCTGATGCGGATAGGGCTGCGCTGCCGCTCAGGGTGAATTTGGGCTTTTCTACCATGCCCACCACTTGAAGCCTTAGGTTAATGAGCTCCATTTCAGTATTTTCTTCGCGCAGCGAATACCCAAACTGCCGGTTGTGTTCGGTGTGGAAGGCATCAAAAATGGCGGTAAGGTGTAGGTTCACTATGTCATGCCAATCACAGTCCAGCTGTACCTCATGATACTGGCCCTGGTAGCGCATATCAAGTACCGGCCTTCTCTCTACCTGCGAAACTGGTACGCCCTCGGCTGCCAATTGGGCCAATCCTCTGGCTTCCATCTCCATGAAAAGTTCAAGAAAGCGGTTTTTATCCAGGTGTGAAAAGGATGTGTAAAAAGAGCGGATATAGTTGTGCTTCAAGTCTCCCAACAACATGCCTGCCGCGCAGAAAATGGATGAAACGTTGGGCACCAGGAACATGGGGATCTCCAATTCCCGGCATATTTCGCCGGCATGTATGGCACCCGCCCCGCCGGCCACTATGAACAGAAACTCCCTGGGGTCAAATCCTCTCTCAATGGATATTTGGCGCACTCCTTGGGCCATGTTGCTGTTTATGATCCGGTACATGCCGGCAGCGGTTTGCACGGTGTCAAGCCCTAATGGTTGGCCCAGATTCTGGTCAATGGCCTTGGTAGCCTTAACCTTATCGAGGTTCATATGCCCTCCGGCAAAGAAACCGGGATTGAGGTAGCCCAGGACCACATCGGCATCGGTACAGGTGGGCAAAAGGCCGCCCCTGCCATAACACACCGGGCCAGGCATGGCACCCGCACTCTGGGGGCCCATCTGGAGCAAGCCACCTTGGTTTATCCAGCCAATACTCCCCCCGCCAGCCCCTATGGTCACAATGTCGAGCGAGGGCAGGGCCACCCGGTAGCGATTTATACTGCCATCAGTGCTAGTTATGCATTGGTTGTCAACTACTAAAGCCGCGTCAAAGCTGGTGCCGCCCATGTCAACGGTAATACAGTTGGCCCACCCCATGCGCTGGGCGTACCAAGCACCCGCCGTAGGTGCAGCCGCTGGCCCTGAGAGTACGGTTACCGCTGGTATTTTGGTAACCACATCAGGTGAAACAACCCCGCCGTTTGACTGCATGACCAAAAGCGGGCCATGGTAGGCTATCTCCCTAAGCTGCTCCAGCAACTTGTGGAAATACCTTGATACTATAGGCCCTACAAAGGCATTCACTACCGTGGTACTCACCCTTTCATAAAACCTGATGGAGGGCAGCACTTCATGTGAAGCAGTAATAAATGGGGTATCAGCGTGTCCTTCAGGCCACTGAGCACGCAGGTATTCCACCGCTTTCCTTTCGTTATCTGCATTGCGGTAGGCATGCATAAAACATATGGCCACGGCTTCTACTTTTTGTTTCCTAATGGCTGCAACAATAGGTTCGAGATCAGCTACATCCAGGGCCTTTATCACATTGCCATTTGATTCCGTGCGTTCATCTACGGTAAAGCGGAGATGGCGGGGCGCGAGAGGGGGCACGTTGACATATCGGTTGTTATACCGTTCCTCCCTGACCCCCCGCCGCATTTCTAGGGCATCCCTAAATCCTTGGGTAGTAATCAAGGCTGTCTTGGCACCGCGTAGGGTGAGCAAGGCGTTGGTAGCCACGGTAGTACCGTGGACTATGCCGTCCACTTGGGCCAAGAAATCGGGAAAAGACATTTGGGCCATTTGGGCCAATTCGCGCAGACCTTGCACAAAACCCTCCGAGGGGTCATGGGGGGTGGAGAGGATCTTATGTACTAAGGCGTTCCCTTTACCATCAATGGCGATAAGGTCGGTAAAGGTGCCGCCAATGTCAATTCCGATTTTATACTTCATACGCTATAGCAGGTGGTGAATGCCAAGGCTGGTAATTAGGCTATCTCGGGGGTATTGAGTTCTTTTAGGTTGGCGTATAGCTCATCATCGGTAAAGTGGTGGTCCACCAACTTACCGGCAAAGTAGTCTTGATAGGCACTCATATCAAAATACCCATGTCCGCAAAGGTTGAAGAGAATCGTGGTTTGCCGCCCTTCTTCTTTGGCTTTCAATGCTTCGCGCACTACTCCGGCTATGGCATGGGTGGCTTCGGGCGCAGGGACTATCCCTTCGGCCTTGGCAAATTCTACCCCGCGCTTGAAGCATTCCAGTTGTTGTACGGCTACGGCTTCTATGAGTTGGTCTTTAAGTAATTGGCTCACTATTGCGCCCGCACCGTGGTAGCGCAGACCTCCAGCATGGATAGGGGCAGGCAAGAAATTGTGGCCCAAGGTGTACATGGGTATCAGTGGGGTCATGCCTACCGTATCTCCAAAGTCATACCTGAACTGCCCCTTGGTCAATTTGGGGCAAGAGGCAGGCTCAATGGCTAGGCATCGCACGTTTTTACTGCCGTTGAGTTTGTGTCGTAAGAAAGGAAATGCAATGCCGGCAAAGTTGGAACCGCCCCCAAACGGTGCAATGACCACATCGGGGAACTCCCCTGCCATTTCCATTTGCAATTCGGCTTCAAGGCCTATGATACTCTGGTGCATAAGCACGTGGTTGAGCACGCTTCCCAGGGAGTATTTGGTATCTTGGCTCATGGCGGCCACTTCTACTGCCTCAGAAATGGCAATTCCCAGGCTACCAGGTGAATTGGGGTCTTGGGCCAATATAGACCTCCCTGCTTGGGTCCGGTCGGTAGGCGAAGCGTGAACCGTGGCGTCCCACACGTTCATCAAGAGTTTTCTATACGGCTTTTGGTTATAGCTTATTTTCACCATGAATACCTCGCACTCAAGGCCGAAATACTGACATGCAAAGCTTAGTGCGCTGCCCCACTGGCCGGCGCCGGTTTCTGTGCTAATTTTTTTTACCCCTTCCTGCTTGTTATAGTACGCTTGGGGAATGGCAGTATTGGGCTTATGCGAACCCGAAGGGCTGTTTCCTTCGTACTTATAATAAATATGTGCTGGGGTATCAAGCAATTTTTCAAAAGCATGGGCGCGATATAAGGGCGTGGGCCTCCATATTTTATACGCATCGCGTACCTCATCGGGAATATCTATCCACGGTTCTTTAGAAACCTCCTGTTTGATGAGTTCCATAGGGAAAAGCGGTGCCAAGTCGGCTGGGCCTATGGGCTCTAGGGTGCCGGGATGAAGGGGCGGGTGCATGGCATTGGGCATGTGCGCCTGAATGTTGTACCACTGCCTGGGAATGTCGCGCTCGCTTAGCAAGAATTTCTTTTGTCGGTCCATGATGTTTGAGTTGTTGTTTTGATGTTGATTGAACTCCTTAAGCCATTGCTGAAATCAAGGATTCAGACAAATCTATCAATTATTAAAGATATTCTGCTCCGTATAATTTCTATTTTTTGGGCCATGCGGCGGAGCGGTTGCCTCGCTAAAGCACGGGCAAAACCGCATGAATGCGTCTATCTATATTAAATACAACAATATAACGACAAAACCCTATTGCTTGGAAGTTGCATAAAAGCGGTAGGTACCGGGCAATTAAAAAAGATAGGTTTATCGGGTATTTGCCCTTGTGCATGGGCAGCAAACGAGGGAGAATGGCCCTTGGTTAATAGGCAAGAAGATAAAAGGAGGTGCCTACTTGCAATACATACATACCCGGCAGGAGTGAGCATTGGGTCACCTGTTCGGCCAAGAGTTGTCCACTTATGTTCCAAAGGGTAGCTGGTTGTCCGTGATCTATGGTCAACTGTCCGCCGTAGAAAACAAAGGCTTGGGTGTTTGGCAGACCGCAATTCACTGGATAATTTGGGTATATGGTGCCGAGGCCATCCAGGTCATATTGGGTTAACCGGAAAAATGCCGCATTTCCAAGCTGCAATCGGGGAATGGACAGTTGGTATGGCGTGGGATTGAAGGAATACCCCGCAGCGGTTACCTGGCCTACGGGGGAATATTGTAGGCCATCAGAAGTGGATTCAAGCACAAAGTGGGAAGCGTTGGCCTCCGTTGCAGTAGTCCATTGTGCCACAACCTCATGTTCCCCACATTGCACCTCAAAACGCGACAATACCACCGGCAATGGGGTGCTCCCGCTTCCTATGGCAAAGTAGTACTTGGCGTTATTCAATCCGGTCTTATTTAGCACTTGGGTATATATGCTACCTGAAACGCCACTGTTGGTGAGGGTGCTAGTGGTCCATGAGGTGTTCACGCCGCTTTCCCAGAGGCCTATTCCCATGGTATTGTTGCTGTTATTGCTGCCTGGGTTGGTGGTCTGGTCACCGGCATTCCATTGTAGGGTGATGCTTAGGTCACCCGCAATGCCATCGGTGGACAGGTCCCAAGTCTTGTCCACATAGTTGCTATACCCTGCTGCGCTAAAAGTTTGGCTAGTATGGTTGGAAGGGTTCACATACACGGTATTTTCCACCCCTACAGCCAGTTCCTCACCGGTACATATATCACACTCTACGGTCATAGGGATGTAGGTGTTAGCCGAAGCACCGTTTTCGCCTATTGGAAATACGTACGCACTGCCATTGGATATGGTCCGTGACAAGCGTCCCGTACCATTGATGAGCACAAAGCTGGAAGCACTGGCCGAGGAAACCGCCGAGGATGCTCCAATGGTCAAGTCGTTGTTTCCCAATGCCAATACGCCGTTTGTAAAAGTGATGTCGCCCAAAATGGTCACATTGCCCTGCATGTTCTTTTGGCCCCCACCGCTCAGCACTACAGTGGCATTGTCATAGTGGTCGCCCGCTATGGACTGGGCCGCGCTGCCAGTAAAACTCACCGTGCTGCCATAGACCGTTCCGCCACCCAGTAGGGTATAGTCCTTGGCAATGGCCACAGGCCCACCAAATGTTTTTACCCCGCTTCCGCTTATGGTGAGATTCGCATAATCTGTTCTCGCAGTGATGGATTGATTGCCGGTCCGGGAAAATTGTATGGTGGAATTGACCCCCATGGCAAAGTTGTTTATGGAACTGGTGATGGATGTTTGGGCACCACCCGAAAGGCCATCTTCGTCGGCGGTGGTAAAGGTGCCGTTGATCACAACTGTGGCCGATCCTGAAGTGGTGATTTTTTGATTGGTAACGGAGAATATGGCATCGGTGCCCACCGTAAACGTTCCCCCACTGGCCAGGGTGTAATCCCCGCTACTGCCCCCCACACTGGTGCCTGATACCAGTACCTGGTAATAGGTGCGCGGTGAACGGATGGTTTGCGAAGCGCTCCCGCCAAACTCTATGGTGCCGCCTGTAAGCGTGTATGTTCCTTCCATATCAGGCTTGGTACCGCTGCCCGATATGGAGAAATACCCTCCATCCATGGTCAGGCTTGTGGACGCGCCGCCAAAGGTTTTGTTGGATACATCCAGTGTGCATGATTCGGTGATATACACGGTGCCGCCCACCGATGGGGTAGCCGATGAAATGGTTTTGGTGCCTGAACCTGAAAAAGCGAGGTGGTGGTAAGACTGGCCCCCTTTCAGTTCCATGGCGCCTGCCGCTGCCAGTATTATGGTGCCACCGGTAATGGATAGGATGCCAAAATTGGGCTGGGTGCTGGCATTGGCTTCGGCCAGGCGCAGGGTGCCACTGGACATGGATAGGGTGCGGTTGGTTGATGTGGACTGCAACTTATTGGTTCCCAAATCAAATGTGCCATTGTTTATGCTTAGCGCACCGCCATTTGAAATATCGATTGGGTCATTGGATGTAACCGTACCCGAAACGGATATACTTAGGTTAAAAAATGTTTCAGTGCCATCATTTGAGATGGATTGGTCAATGCCATCAAACACCACGGTGCCGGAGCCTGGGCTAAAATCCGTGTCCGGTTCCCGGGTCCAGTTTCCCGCCAGGTTGATACTATATGCGCCCATGTCTAGATCAGCGGTGCCTTCCACACTGAGGTTACCGTCTATATCCAAGCTGCCCCCAAGCGTTTTGTTGTTGGCACTCGCACTCACATTGCTGGCCCAGAGCTGTAGGTGCCGGTACGTAAATTGATTGGTAATAGTCTGATTTCCAGTGCCATTGTATAGGATGGTACCGTTGCTTCCAAAGGAACAGGCGGTAAATCCCTGAAATGCCTCGTCACCCCCCGTGGCCAAAGCGCAAAATCCGTTGGCGTTTTCTACCTGTATGGTTCCATTGCATGTTATGGTAGCGTTTGATCCGCTTGCCTTTACTATTTCATCACTGCTTTCCATCACCAACTCGGCCCCCTCGCTCACTATCAGGTTAAACCCATCGCCAAAGGCCAAATTGGTGCTCAGGGCTACTTCGTTGCCGGTATTGGAAATGGTAAGCGTGCCGGTAAGGGTACCAATGTCATCAAGGCCGGTTCCTGTGGCTTGTGCACCTGACCCATTATACACTATGGCACAGCCAGGATTCATGCTTCGGTTGGCCAGGGTAAAACGGATATTTCCATCCGTGCTGTTGGCATCAATTCCGCTTGTATGGCCTATGCCCAGGGTGCCTGATGCCGTAACACTGATGCTGCCCGAGCCATGCACATAATAACTCGAAAAGTTGAGCCTTCCGTTCACCAACAGGGATTCTCCAGAGCCTATTTCCCAGTTTGACAGCATATTAACAGTTTTATCCTGGTCTATTGCCCAATCTGCATCGTCCACCACGCCTGAAATAACCGTGGCGCCGAAGGTGGCTGTAATGTCGCTGTTTCCTGTGCTGAAATTGACGGTTAGGTTATTGGCCCCGTCATTGGTCCAGGTGCCTCCTGAAAGTACCAAGTCGCCGCCTATGTTTATGTTTCCGTTGCTGCCGCCCGAAGCGGAATAAAAATCAAATGTTCCGCCCGAAATGATAAAATCTCCGCCTATGGAAAGTGTAACCCCGTTACTACTACCTGTGGCACAGCGCACTTCATCGCTTCCGGAGTTGCTGGTATTGGCTATGGTGAGATCACCAGCTATGGCTATGGTGGACGAAGTGCCTGAATTAAACCTGAAATTGCCCCCAGAAGAATAGTTAAAGGCAAGGTTGCCAAAGCTTAATACGCTTAAAGCGGAGGTGGTTGGATTGGTCAGGAAAGTAACCTGGCTTGTTGCCCCAAAGGACTCAGTGCCATCAAATATCGCCGTACCACTAAAGTTGTGGTTGTAAGTGCCACCATTGTCAATTTGAAAAGTGGCAGATGGAACCAGGTCAACGACCGCATTGGCAGTGAGGATACCGCCGCTTTCTATTTGGAGTGTGCCGTTGGCACAATTGAATGTCCATTGTGAAGCATTGGTCATGGTATGCCCGCTTTGCACCACAAAGGCATCACCCGTGGCACCAAAACCAGCAGGGGTTGATCCTGAGCCGGTACGGCTTGTATTCCAAATGGATGTATTGGTTGGGTCGCCACTATTTTGAGAATAATAGGTGGTGGCCAAAGCGCCTGTATGGCCAAAGATGAAAAGGCAAAAAAGAAGCGGAAGTAGTAGGTAATTCATGGTAACACCCTTGATGTTCACCACGAAATAAAGAATTCTTTGTTACGAAAACATAAATCCCAAAGATTTTTGATAGGAAAAAACGAAAAAAACCCGCAGGAATCGTCTGCGGGCTGTGCTTTTGGAAAAGCGAGAGATTGATGTAACTATATCTTAAACAATGATTTGCTCACCTTTTCATTGAAATTCGCCGATTGTAATTCAAAATCAAAAGGCATCACATTGTTTTTGAGTTTTGTGGGGAGTTTAATGCCGCCAAAATCGCGATACTCGTCATAAGTCCAGATTACTTCCTTTCCATCAGTGGTGGGTTCTACCTGGGCTATCATATAGCCTGTTTCCAGGCTATAGTATCTTTTTAATGCAGGGCCAATGGGATTATTTACTGCAACCACGACCACTTTTTGCCCATTAAATACTTCTCCGCCAAGCAGCTGTAATGAAGCTGTATTTTGAATGAGCAATATTTCCTGGTGTATGGGTATCTCGTCGTAGAGTCGTGCTTTGGTGGGTTCATCCACTTCTTGTTCGCCGCCGGCTCCACCCGAATAAAACTGGTCGCCATTCACCACCGTCTTGTTTAACAGATTATTGCCCCCAAACATGCCCTGGTACATTTGTTTTTTCTTTACCACTACCACCTTTTTTAAAAGCAAATTGCCCATAGGTGTGGTAGCCTCGGTATGGAGCTCATAGGTTTTCACCTTAGCTAGTACATCCTTGCCACCATAGGCAGCAATGGCTTTTTCTAACACGCTCAGGGCTGTTGTGCCTTCATCCAGCGCGAAACCCGGAGCATCAACCGGCTGTGCAAAGGCATCATAAAACTGAACTGCACCAAATTTTTCAAGGCTGGGTGCCACATTTACCCCATCGCCCACCACTATGATATGGGCATTTGAAGGCTTGAGGAAAAGGGCAGCTGCCGCCTTTAGGTCGGCCAAAGTTACGGCTTCCACATTCTTTAAGTAATTGGCGTAGTAATCTTTAGGCAGGTTGTACATGGCCGTATTTAGCGCGTAATTGGCTATGGTCTGGGGGTTTTCCAGCCTTCGGGAAAAGGCGCCTTTAATGCTGGCCTTTACCCTTTTGAGTTCGTCTTCAGTGGCCAGGTCATCCACCAGGCGTTTCATCTCAAAGAGTATCTCGGTTACAGCGCTGTCAGTTACTTCGTTTCGCACGGAGGCCGATGCAGTAAACTCACCGATATACGGGTCACTGCTTATAGAAGAGCGGCAGCCATAAGTAAACCCCTTGTCTTCCCTCAGGTTTTGCATGAGCCTGGCCCCAAAGGATGAACCGCCAAGGATTTCGTTAAGCACCGTAGCCGCTATGGCGTTGGGGCTACCAGTGGGCAGTTCTATTGGGTAGGTCACCGCAATGACCGATTGCACTGCCCCGGCCTTGTGGGCAAAAGATACCGTATTGGCAGCTGGAAGGGTAGGCTTGTCCAAGGGCAGTTTCACCAAGTTGTGCCCCTCCCATTTGCCAAACCCTGTTTCTACGAGTTTTTTGGTCTCAGACAGGCTTATGTCGCCCACCACTACCAAGTAGGCCGCCGAGGGCGTAAAAAACCGGTCGTAGTTTGATTTACAGTCATCTACCTGAATGGCGGCAATGGTGGCCTCGGTTTGCAATTCGCCGTAGGGGTGCTTGGATCCATACACCAGGGCTTGGCGCAGGTTAGACGAAATGGAATTGGGATCTTCTTTGCTGGCCTGTATGCCATTGAGCGTTTGGGATTTGAGCTTATCCAGTTCTATTTGGTCAAAGGTTGGATTTCTGGCCACATCGGCCATGATTTCCATGAGCTTGGCTTTATGGCGGCTAAGGCCAGAGAGGTACACGCCGGTGGATGACGTGAAAAAACTGGCCCCCATAAGGTCAATTTCTTCTTCCAACTTGTCTTTGGGACGGTTTTTCGTGCCCTTTGACAGAAGTTCACCCATGAAATAGGCAGTGCCGGCTTTATCATTCTCCAAAACCGGAGGCAGGTCCAAGTACAGTTGAAGGGTCAACCGTGCAATCTTGTGGTTTTCTACCACTATCACTTTAAGGCCATTGGGCAATTCATACTGGTAATAGGTGCCCATGTTGAAACTGGGCTCGGGGCCTGGGGCGGGCGCTTTGGAGCGGTCTATTTGGGCCTGAAGGGCAGGGGCCAGGAGGCAGAGGAGTAGGCTTATGAAACTTGGCTTCATGGTTGGAATTATTTCTTTGGTTGGTAATAGAGTACCACCCGGTTGTTGTCATTGAGGTAGGTTTTGGCGGCGTTCATTATGTCGTCTTTGGTCACGGCCATGTAGCGGTCCACTTCGGTGTTGATTAGGCTGGCGTTTCCCCCATATACATGGTAATTGGCCAAGTATTCAGCCCGGTTCTGTATGGATGCAAAACCGGTAACAAACCTGGTTTCCATTATATTCTGGATTTTGGTAAGTTCCATGTCGCTTATGGGTTCGGATTTGAGCCTATCAATTTCTTCTTCCAGTACTTTTTCTACCTCGGCTGGGTCAATCCCCATGTTGCACAAAGCAAAAAAATTGAACAATCCCGGGTCTTCGGTTCCATAGTAAAAGGAAAATGCCTGTAGGGCTAACTGTTTGTCGTCCACAAGGGTTTTGGTAAGGCGCGCACTCTGGCCACGGCTTAGCACGTAGGAAAGCATTTCCAGGGCGTAGGCGTCTTTGGTAGATTGCTTAGGGGAATGGTAGGCCATGATCACGGCAGGCAATTGGATATTGTCATACACCGTGTCCCGGATTTCGCCGCCAAGGGCAGGCTCCACCACCGATGGCCTAGGCACATCGTTTCCTCGCGGAATATCGCTAAAATACTTCTCTACCAATGCTTTGGTGGAAGCTATATCCAGGTCGCCGGCTATGGAAAGGGTGGCGTTGTTGGGTACATAATATGTTTTATAAAAACCCACATAATCGGCCTCGGTGGCCGCATCCAGATGCTCCATGCTGCCAATGGGCTGCCATTGGTAAGGGTGCTTTCGGTACATGCGTTGGCACACTTCGCCCAACCAGTTTCCATAAGGCTGGTTGTCCACGCGTTGGCGTTTTTCCTCCTTCACCACTTTGCGCTGTGTTTCTATGCCCACGGCATCCACCTTGGCGTGCAACATGCGCTCTGATTCTAACCAAAGCCCCAGTTCTAGATAGTTTGACGGGAGTACTTCATGGTAAAAAGTGCGGTCTTTAGATGTATTGGCGTTCAAGGTTCCTCCGGCGTTTTCCACGTACTTGTCAAATTCGCCCCGCCCAATGTTCTCTGAACCCTCAAACAGCAGGTGCTCAAAGAAATGGGCAAAACCGGTACGGTCAGGTTTTTCATTTTTTGACCCTACGTGGTACAGTACAGTCACGGCCACATTGGGCGTGGTATGGTCTTCATGCAGGATTACATGCAGCCCATTGGGCAGGTCAAACTCGGTAAACTCAATCATTTGACGGGACGACTGGCCGTGCGCCCCTATTCCGGAGATAATAAGGCCTATGGCCAGCAAGCATTTATGGATCATTTGCTTTGCAGGATTAATAATTAAGGCTGCAAAGAGAAGGAAAAGCCCGTAGATACCGACAATAGAACAGGGGCTATTACAGCAGCGGTAAGGACTTATTGCGCTTCTACCTGTTCTACCAGCCTGAACCCAATGCCGTGAACATTGTCAATTTTAAGTGAGGGGCAAGGCTTTATATACTTGCGCAGGCGTGAAATGAACACATCTAAGCTGCGCCCGGCAAAGTAGTCGTCATCACCCCATATTTTTAACAGTATATCCTTTTTCTTTACCAGTTCTCCTTTGTGCATACAAAAGAGACGCATCACATCGGCCTCTCTTTGGGTAAGGCTTATTTCTTCATTACCCATTATAATCAAAAGGTTTTTATGGTCAAAAATCAGTTCATTGAATTCAAATAGGTGGGCTGGTTCTTCCTTGGGTTTTTTGGTAGCACGTTGGAGAAAGATTTCAATCTTTAGCCTTAGCTCCTCAATGGAAAAGGGTTTCACCATATAATCATCGGCACCTAGGGTAAGGCCTTCTATCTTGTCCATTTCCATAGACTTGGCAGTAAGGAAAATAATGGGAATGTCTTGGTCCATGCGCCGGATACGCTTTGCCACCGTAAAGCCGTCCAAGATGGGCATCATCACGTCTAAGACGCAAATGTCAAACTTCTGTTCCTTGAAAAGCTCAAAAGCTTCCAGTCCGTTGTCGGCATGAACAATTTCATAACCAGCTAGTTCTAGGTTGTCCTTGGTAACAAATGCCAAGGTTTTGTCGTCTTCGGCATACAGTATTTTAGCTTTCGATTCCATGTTGTTTGGGTATTAAAATAGTGAATGTGCTTCCGTGGTTCAATTCGCTTTCCAAAGTGATTTTCCACTTGTGGGCCCTCACCATATTGCGCACATAGTGGAGGCCTAGGCCAAATCCCTTTACGTCATGAATGTTGCCCTTGGGCACTCGATAAAACTTGTCAAATACCTTGTTTTGGTGCTCTTTAGCTATACCTATCCCGTTGTCGGAAATGCGTATGGCTATGTGCAGAGGGCCCTGCTCTACGGCTACCTTCACCGTAGGTTTTTCCTTGCTGTACATAATGGCGTTTTCCAGCAGGTTGTTCAGAATATTGGACAGGTGCACCTCATCCGCCCGTATCACCAGGTCGGCAGGGCAATCCACTTGCAAGCTCCCGTTTTTGGCGGTGATTTTCTCCTGTAGCTTGTTGGTTATATCGTTGAGCAACTGACCCACCGGAATGTCTTGAAATTTAAGTTTTTGTTGGTCCTTATCATTTTTGGCCATTTGCAGCACGCGCAGTACTTGGTTGTTTAGCCGGGTTGCCTCAGACTTGATAATGCCGGCATACTTGGCCAATCGTTCAGGATTTTCTACCGCACGCGGCATAAGGAGCACGTCAGCCGAAATGCCGATGGTAGAGAGGGGGGTTTTAAACTCATGGGTCATGTTGTTTATAAAGTCGCGTTGCACCTCAGATAGTCTTTTCTGCCTAAGGATAATAAAAATGGTGGAGGTGAAGAACACCACCACTACCAATAATATGACCGAAGAAAAAATCCACATACCCATGCGGTTGGTAATAAAGGCCGTGCGCCGTGGAAACCGAACACCAAAGTAGTACTGGAACTCATCATACTTAGGCAGGTTCTTGTTGTCGGGCGGTGAGGCGTCCGTTTTCTGGGAGATGTAGGCGCCATAGACCATTTCTTCGGTTGAGCAATCATATATGGCGTAGTCATAGTCGGTGTGTATGCCACGTTTGTTGAGCTCTATGGTGAGGTAGTGCTCCAGCAAATTGGCATCTATAATGTCATTAACGTTCACTATAAAGTAGTTGCTCGATATTCTCTTCACCGGGTTGGACGAGGGCATAACCGAACCGTTAAAGGATACCAAGTGCTGGGCCACGTTGTAGAGTGATGCTGCCACACCTTGTTCAAACTGCTCTACTTCAAGTGTAAAGGCTTTTCTTACCCAAAAGATTTGGGTGAATACAATGCCAATGACCGAAATGGAAGCCCCTATTACGACCCACCGAATGGTACTTGATTTCATTTGCTCAAAAATATAGCCCTAGGCAGCTATTTCAGCTAGCGCAACTTACCGGCTCTCCAAGGCAATATGCGCCCAGCCTAATGCCACAGCCAATTGCTGATCCACAGTAAGGCCTGAGTTATCAAGCACTTTCGCGTCAGCAGCCTGTTTTAACGGGCTGTCTTGCCTTGTGCTGTCAATGTGATCACGCTCTGCCAAGTTCTGGGCTATTTCATCCAGGTTGGCCATTTTACCGGCTGCGGTCAACTCTTGATACCTTCTTTGGGCACGTATTTCAGGGCTGGCGGTCATAAAAATCTTCAGCTCTGCCCGTGGAAACACCACAGTACCAATGTCCCTGCCATCGAGAACCACCCCGCCGTTGGCGCCCAGCGCCTGCTGCTGTACCACCATGGCCCTGCGCACGGCAATTATGGCGGCGTAGCGGCTCACCATGCGGTTCACCTCCATACTCCGTATCTCCTCATCTACCGGTATGCCATTCAGCCAAATGGACACTTCCCCCGACTCTTGTTTAATGACAAATTTTATATCTATAGTATTGATATGTAGGGATATGGATTCGGTATCGGCGGGCGCTATACCGGCATGAAGCATATGTAAGGTAACTGCCCTGTACATAGCCCCGGTGTCTAGGTAAGCATAGGCTAGTTTGCTTGCCAGTGCCTTGGCTAGGGTGCTTTTGCCGCATGAAGAGTACCCATCAATGGCAATGGTGATCCGTTTATTCAATGTGAATCTGCTTTCTACGTTCTAAGAAATGGTAATACAATTGTTTGTACCGCTCTGCATAAGCCGAGTTCGCTAAGGCTGTTTTGTAGTGGTTTTCTGCTAAAAACATTATTTTATGTTGCTCATAATACTGCGCCATCATCAAATTGTGGAGGGGCGAATGGGCCAGGTCCAAGTGTAGCTGCATTTGGTAGGCAGGTAGCTCTATGAGCGACGCCTCAGAGGTGTTCATTAAATAAATGCACCTTGGGGTTGATACATACTCCGACCCCTTGACCTGAATGGTGTAATACAGGCATCGGTCGCTGGGCATGTGACTGGCAAACAAATCGATGGTGATGTGATCGTCCTGGGTTTCGCGGTAGTAGTACACGCTGTTTTCCGTATGGAAAATCTTGATAATATACGCATTGTCATACATGGGCCTCCAACGGATATCCATGCTTCGCGAATAGGTACGGGTATCACTGGGGTACATGGCAAGTAGGTCATCATACGTCTGTATATCAATAAGTGCTTGTTTGTAAAAATCTTCCTTTCGCTTGTGGTTTGATACGAGTGAATCTATTGCCCTGGATTGCCAATGGTGAACAAGGCTGTCTTTTTTCGGCACGGCGCCCTGGTATTCAGCCAATTTGAACACACCGGAATGGTTGAACTCCAAAATTCCCCTAGGCCCATATAGCAGCACATAGCTCCGCTGGCTAAGGCTAAGGGTACCGGTTTGTTGCAGGGTATCACCTACTTGTAAGGAATGCCATCCCTTATCGCCTTCGGCTTGATAAAATACCTTACCGTGTTTGAGCATGAGCACATAGCCGGTATCGGATGGTTGACCTAGAGTAGGTATCAAAAGGTAGAAAGCCAGAATGATACACGGTAAAATGGCTTTCATCACTATTGGTTTCTTATTTCATCAATAAGATGGCCAGCCTGGCCCACATGCTGGGTTACCCATAGTATGTACCGTATGTCAACCCCAATGGACCGGCTATAGGCATCGTCCCAGGCAAAGTCGTTCACGCAGGCTTCAAAACAGCGGTCAAAGTTTAACCCCACCAAATGTCCGTCTTTGTTGAGCACCGGGCTTCCAGAATTGCCCCCGCTGGTGTCTGTGTTGTACAATATGTTCACAGGCACCGAACCGAGCTCTTGCCTAAAGAATTCGCCTGAATTACTGTTGATTATGGCGTGATAGAGTTCATCGCCGAGCACGTATTCGCCGCCTTTATCAGCTTTTTCCAAAATACCGCCCACCGTGGTCACAGGGGCCATATAAGTTCCGTTGGGGGTATATCCCTTCACGGTACCATAGGTAAACCGAAGGGTTGAGTTGGCATCGGGAATGAATTGGCCCGCAGTGGCCCTCATTTTGAGGTCAACAAACACGGGCTGGAGTGACCGCACCTCAGCATCTATGGCATTAGACTCAGAGGCCACCGAAGCACGCCCCGGCGCCAACAAAAGCTGCATCCTGATAAGGGGATCCTTGCTCTTGGCCAGTTTTTCAGGCTTCTTTTTTACCAGGTTCAAAATATAGGTGGAATCATTGATCTTGGCTTTGCCATACACCAGTGCCACAAAGTCTTTGGGGGACCTTCCGTCTAGGGCATCAGCAAGGCCGTCCACCTTAAACCTCAGGCCATCCCTCAACATGCGTCCAAAAAACAGGCTATCGGTGTTGGGGTCGTACTGGCGGTAGGCCACCCTGATTGCCTTGATATATTTCTTGCGGGTATCGCTGTCTCGCTGGCTTTCATCCAGTTGTGCATAAGATGCCAATATCCATGCCAGGTCGGCGCGTTGAGATGCCTGCGATAATTGTCCGTACCAAAATCTCCGTTCGCCCAGGGCGCTGAGCCTTTGGTAGGCGGCATTCATTTTATCCAGGTTATCTTGAAATTGTTTAGCCAAGCCCTCATTTCTGGCCGATAGGAGGATATTGACCAATGATTCTTCGCCTATTTTTTTGTTTATCAAATCAATGCGTTCTATGGATTGCATCTTTCCTAGGTAATTCTTCATGGTGTTGGCCAGTGACTTTATTTTGGTGGCGTACTTGATTTCCAAGGCGGCTCCCTGTTGGCTAAGTGTTACCAATTGATTGATTTGCCATTCCCAAAGCGTAGCAATATAGGGCATTTGCACCTGCTGCATATAGCTAACAAAACCAGAAGGGTAGTGGCGATAGGTACGCCCTGGATAGCCCAAAATAAACACCAGGTCAGACTCTTGAACGCCGTTGAAATCGGCTTGCAAAAAACGCTGTGGCAGGTAAGGCTTGTTGTTGGGGCTGTAATCGGCAGGATTGCCATCAGGCCCTGCATAGGCGCGGACAAAGGAAAAATCGCCGCTATGCCTAGGCCACATCCAGTTGTCGGTTTCGCCACCAAACTCGCCCACATACCGGGGAGGCACGTACACCAGTCGTATGTCTTTAAGATATTCATACATAAATAGTATGTATGAGCTGCCTGCCAACATTTCAGAAACTTCTATTTCCATATTGGGGTATTCGGCCTGTATTTTCAGTTTTATACTGGTGATATTCTCGCCAATCTTGGCATCTCGCGCCAAGGGATCTTTCATGGATGCCACCCCGGTAAGCACCTCCCGGGTTACGTCTTTGTATGACTTCATTATGCGCACCTTATACCCTTCCATGGGCAATTCCAGCGATTTGTCCTTGGCCAGATACCCATCGCGCATATAGTTATTGGCCTCGGTGGTATGTGGCTTTAGGGCACTAAACACGCAGTGATGGTTGGTGAGGATGAGCCCTTCATCACTTATAAAGGAGCCCGTACATCCATTGATGTTTACTATGGCGTTGATCAAACCATTGCCTTCCTCATTGTATATGTCGCTGGGTAGAAGGTTCATGCCCATTTGGGCAAAGTCGAGGGTGTGAAGCAGGCTTATGGGGTACATGCCTTCTTCAGGGCCGGGCATAAATGCACTGGAAATCCCCATGCAGCATGTTACCAATAGGACAGAAATACCTTTCCTCATTTGTGTATAGTATTTATATTAAAAGATTTACCTTCTATTGCCAGGTATGTTTCAGGGAAAACCCCTTGCGCTTCAGAGCGCAAAGGCTCTAAATTGCCATATCGGCTTGAAAAATGCCCCAAAATTAGCTTCTTCACCCCTGCTTCTTTGGCAAAAAGGGCCGCCTGAATGGCGGTGCTATGGCCGGTTTCGTGCGCCTTTTCCTTCAAATTGTCCATGAAAGTGGCATCGTGGTACAGTAAGTCACAGTCTAGTAGATAGGGTGCCAAGTGGAGCTGGACATTGGTATCGGTGAAAAAGGCAAACTGCCTGATGGGGTCGGGTCCGGTGGTCAAATCCAAATGACTATATATCTTGCCATCAATGTCTTGAAAGTCCCTTCCAGCTTTTAACAAACGGTATGCTTCATATGGAAGGGATGGAAGCATACCCTTATCTACAGCCAAATGCCGCTCACCCGGTTTTTCACTGAGCAAATACCCAAAACAAGCCACTCGGTGCGAAAGGCTAAAGGAACGCACATCAAATCTAAATTCATCTAATACAGGCATATCAAGCCCTGGTGTTGGCACCAGGTAGTCTATAACAAAGCCTAAAGTGATTCCTGCAATTTGCAGTTGTAGATTGATAATCTCCTGTAAACCATTAGGAGCCACTATGGTAAGTTTTCTGTTTCTGCCTAGTAGCTCCCAACTGCACAGGAGACCAATGAGCCCTATAAAATGGTCGGGATGTAAGTGGCTAATGAACACATGGCTAATTTTCTGTGCCTTTAATTTATAGGTAATCAATTGTTTTTGAACCCCTTCTCCAGCATCGAACAGAACGGATTGGGAACCCAAATCGAGCAGGAGGGAGGTCTGGTTTCGTTCATGGGTAGGCACTGCCGAACTACTCCCCAACACGGTCAATTGGAAGTTACGCTGCATCGATTTGTGCGGTACGAATATCGCAGGCGCATCGTTGGATTGCCTTGTTTTGGTGTTTGGGCATGGGCAAAAACTACTTTAATACCCGAATGGTGGCCTTCAGTTGGTTGCCATCTTCATCGGTCACAAGCAGGTTATGGTTCCCTGGCAATGGAGAGATGGCCATTTCGTGGTAGGTGTCGGTAAAACCCAGAAATTGATCGTCCCAATACCAGAAAACACGGGTATCTGGCTCGCTATGTGCCAGTTGCAATATGGCTTTCCCCTTTTGTCCATCCAGTTCCACAGGTATTTTTATACCACTGCCGGCTGGTGGGTAAATCAATGACATGAGTTGTTTTGTTTCAATGCTTCCCGTGCAATCAGCCCTGAATGGGGGAGGAGTTGCAAACCACGCATGAGTCTTGGCAAAGTAATGGGCGTGAACCGGCGGCAACAAAAACCAGGGTACCGTTATCCGCTCATGGGGGGCGGTACACGCGTCATTCACCTGGTATTCGCGGCTGGGGGTCAATGTGAGTAGCTTGTGATATGGGCAAGGCCCCAGTTGCCAATCTACGTTGGGAACCAAAATACTGTCCGTTTCTGGACAAAAGTCAAATGCCGGGTATCCACTTTTCACACAGGTAACCACGGTTTTCATAGCCCACTGCGGTGGCTCAAACCACTGGCTTTGTGGCAGAAGGTTGAAAATGTCAAACATTACCGGTGCAGCTACCTCCACGCCTACCAATCCCTCCCGGCCCGTGCCATCGGCATTGCCCATCCACACGCCTACCACAAACCCACCATCAAACCCAACCGCCCAGGCATCGCGGTAGCCAAAACTGGTTCCCGTTTTCCAAGCCACTTTTCGGCTTGAAGAAAACGATTGCCAACCGGTTTGGTTATCAGGCCTGGCCACTTCTTCCATTGAGTTAAATGTATGGTAAACAGCTCCTAAATTGAGAAATGAACTTGGCAAAAGCGATCGGGTTTCATTGGTATTTGCGGCAATGTGAAGCCCCGTTTCCACAGGTTGAAATGGCCGTAGCAGCAGCCTGGCCATGCTGGCATACATGCCGGTCAATTCATACAGGGTACATTCGGCACCGCCCAATATTAGGGAAAGGCCATAATGGGAGGCCGGTTTATCCAGGGTGGACATTCCCAGGGTTTGTAACCTGTCAATGAACTTATTGACCCCAAATTTATGGAGCATAAGCACGGCAGGCACGTTGAGTGAGCGAGACAATGCCAAGGATGCGGGCACCAGTCCGTCATAAGTATGGCTATAGTTTTTTGGGGCGTAACCGCCTAAATAATAAGGGAGATCTTCTACAAGCGAATGGGGCAATATATGGCCCTCGCTCAGCATGGATGCATATAAAAATGGTTTAAGCACACTCCCCGTGCTGCGCGGGGTGGCCGCCATGTTGTTCCAAGAACCAAATTCTTTTGCATCAACAAGTTGGGTATTTCCAATATAGGCCAGTACCTCACCCGTGGCTGCCCTGGCCACCACTATGGCCCCACTACCAATTTGGTTGCCAATGTGTTTGCCAATATGGCGGTCAAGCACCTCTTGGCAGCGCCGCTGCAACGTTTGGTCAAGGTTGCTCTCAAAACGCGCAATGCCAGGGTGCTCTTGAAGTAAGGATTGCAGTAGTTGCGGAGCCATATGCGGCAGTGGCTGGGGCTGGGAAGGGAGGGGTTCGAGAAGGGCTAATTCAAAGTCGATTGCCGTAATTATTCTATTGTTATATAATTCTTTAAGAAGGTTATTTCGCTTCTGGGCCAGGAGCTTCCTGTTGCGCCCAGGGTGTACCAATCCTGGCTGGTTGGGCAGTACGGCTAGCATGGCAAATTCTGATAAAGTGAGGTGGTGGGGGCTCCTGCCAAAATATCGCCATGCGGCGGCCTCCAGTCCCACCACATTTCCACCAAAAGGGGCATGATGGGCATGAAATGCCAGTATTTCCGCTTTAGTGTAGTGTATTTCCAGGCGTATAGCACGGGCCATTTCCCCAATTTTTTGCCAAATGGAACGTGAACCAGGGGTATGCAACATTTTCACTACCTGCATAGTAATGGTGCTGCCGCCGCTCACCACGCGCCCGGCCCTAATGTTTTGAAACAAGGCCCTACCTAACGAGAAGGGATTGACCCCGGGATGATGTTGAAAATCACGGTCTTCATACATAGTAAGGCAAGCCGAATACAGGCTGGGCACTGAATCAACGGGCGGAAAACGCCATTGGCCATCACTTGCCAAACGCGCCGAAAAGAGGTTTCCCCTTTTATCGGTAAGAATGGCACTGTACTTACCCGTAAGCACCAAGGGCTCTTTCTCCAATAAAAAAAGTCCAACAAGAAAAAGGCTGAGTATAAACAGCCTACCACGTTGTTTCCATATTGTGTGCACCATATATGCCCTTTTTGCCACGGAATATTATTAAGATGTGAGCAAATTTGCGCTTACACAGGAATCACCTACCTGGTATGGACACTGCTGGGTACTCAAGGGCCTCCTATTTGGAGGCCCTTTTTTTTATCAGTTGGATTTGTTGGCAATTACCTTCACCCAAGCACCCTGGGTCCTGGCATAGATGCTCCCATCATACATGGCTTCACAACTGGCCGAAGGGAGATAAAATGCGCCTATATAATTGGCCGTGAGCAATGTAACGTACGAATAGGTCTGTCCAATTGGTAAATTAAAGAAAGTATAAACGCGGTCGTCCCTTATATCGCGGTAGGCATACGGGCTTGATTTATATAGCGAATCGGTCCCTTCCAGCCGGGTGTTTACTATTTCCCATCCACTGGGAAACATTTGGTTTAAGGCCATGTTGTCATACTGGTTCAGCATCCCTGGGTGTTTTAGGGTCACCGTGGCCTTAAAAGAAGTACCCTGTGGCAATGTGCTCACATCAAGGGAATTGCCTGCCATATCGGTATAAACTACCTGCATTATTAAATTGCTGCTGGCGGCCTTAGTCTCGTTTTGCAGTGGGTGTGCCGATATGTTAAGCTGGACAAAAAAAGTACCTGAAGCATGGTTGTCAAGTACCAGGGTTCCGCTATTTATATCACTCTCCGATAATGTGATGCGGGCAATGGGCATTTTGGTGCTGGCCCTTTGGGCCGTTTGTTTTCCAAAGGCATAAGTAAAATCAAGTGGCTGGGCTGTTTTATTGACCAGTGCAAACTTGGAAATGGAGAGCAAGCAATATGCGGTGGTTTGGGTGCTCCACCAAGATTCGTTATTCAATACATTGGCTATGTCCCTCACTAGGCGCGTGGCATTCGTTATTTCTCCCATATCCACCAGCACTTCCAGTATCATGGCTTGGTCCCTCAGGCCGCTTCCATAGGTATATCCCATTTCCGCATAACTCTTTACGCTCGTTTCCAAACCTGTCATCATGCGCTTGGCCAGGTCTTTTTGCCCCGCCTTGGCATAGGCTCCAGCCAGTCGCCATAGGCTGGCATTGTTAAGGCTTCCTTCTGTCTTGAGCCTATTCATGGCGCCCAGGTTGGGCTTGTTGGCCAGGGCTAGTGTATAGAGACGGTAAGCTTGCATCAAAGTATTGTTATGCTGACCGTTGTACGTCTCATAACCATTAGAAAGGCGGGTTTGAAACTTGATCCAGCGATCTAAGGCCGACTGAGGCACGGAATACCCCTTATTCCGCGCTTCTGTAAGAAAATGTCCGGCGTAGCAGGAGCCCCATTCGTCGGGCACCTGGTCGCCAGGCCAATAGGCAAATCCTCCATCGGCGGTTTGCATGGAGAGTAAACGGCCAATAGTTGCGCGTATATTGTTGGATATGTTTGACTTTTCACTTTCGGACAAAGAAACCACATCGGGCAGGTAGAGTTGGGCAAAACCTTTGGAAGTGGTTTGCTCCACGCAGCCATAGGGGTAGCCTATAAGATAATCTAAGCGGTCAGCCAGTTGGAGGGGTGGTATGGTTGACACCTCCAATATGCCCCTTTTGCTTCCATCAATACCAAATGGAGTGTAGGATAGCGAAAGTTTGCCATTGGCTTCCAGTACGCCTTCATGGGTCTTGCCCACACGCGGATTTGGGGTGCGTATCCAAATGTCTATCTGGTCTTTTGAGTTTTCCTTTCCACTTTTTCCGGTTACTACCACCTGTCCTTTTCCTATAGACGCCTTGGTTTTAAGTGTAAAAAACACCAATTGTTCACCTGGAGCCTTGAAGCCCACGTTTTTCACCGAAGGGCCTACCACTTCAAACAAATTGTTGGTTTCCAGAGAAATGGCGGCATTTTTCACCCAGTCTTCCATGGCAAACACGCTCACGGGCAACTCAACTTCCTCACCCGGGCTAAGGGTGCGCGGCAGGGTAGCGAGTACCATGATCGGTTTGCGCACTGGGGCAGTGGCATCGGCATGGCCATACGCATTTCCTTGACGCGCAATCACCATGGCCCTAACAGACCCCACGTAATAGGGCATTTTGATCACATGTTTTTGTTTACTGCCCTTTTTAAGCGTGAATGGCCCCAAGTACATGGCCACCGGTTTGAACCGGTTTACCTTGCTGCTTTCTTGGTTTTTTAATTCCATGTCGCCACCTATGCCCAAAATATGGCCCATTTCACCTGATTGCTTGCCTATGACGTACTTATACAAATCAAAAGAATGGACACCCAGGGCCTCCTTGGAATAAAAGGATGCATGGGGATCAGGGGTAGAAAAACGGGTAATATCAAGCAAACCTTCATCCACTATGGCTATGGTATAGGTCATATCCCTCCCGTTTTCTTCGCCTACCTCCAGGGTAAATTCTGTTTCGGGGGCCAATACCGGAGGTAGTGCTATGGTAGGTGATAGCTCGGTGGCAGGGTCGTCCACATCAATATTGGCAATACCGTACAGCCGGATAGGCAGGTCATTGTCAAGTGAGGCATGTGGCTGAATAAGGCTCACATGTACGTACACATTCGGGGCCATGCCCGGCTCTATGGGCAGTTCAAATTGGCTGCTGCCCTTTTTGGTGTCCACCCAAAATTGCTTCAATACCCCGGTGCCGTTTTCCAAACTTACCAAGGCGCGCCCATTGGGACAAGACGGAATAATGATCTTGGCCTTTTCGCCCACCTGGTAAGTCTCTTTATCAGCACTAAACTCTAGTACTTCTACCCCCGACATTTCATTGGATTGGCCCGCCCAATACGGCCAGGACACATAAATCACTTTGCCCGTACTATGCCCGGTGGCAGGGTCGGTTACCTTTAGGTAAAAACGTCCCCAATTGGGCCGGTCTATAGAGAGTTGGTAGCTTCCCTTGCCGTTTACCACCTCAGCCGTGGCAGTGACAACCGGGGTTCTGTACGTGGCTGACACATAATTGCTCAGATCGTCGGCAGAGAGGTTCCACCACCACCTCCAGTCCAATTTCCAGAGTTCCACTTTCACCTGGCGGGTACCGGCTACCGGGCTTCCATTGGTATTCACACAGGCCAATTGAAGCAAGTGGCTGGTATCGGTTACCAACCAACCATTTTTCATGCTGGGCAGTTTCAAACCCACATATCCGGGATAAGGGTGAAATGGAATGGTAAAAATATCCGTACTGGCATTGCCGGAATGCTCCATGACCGTAGTTTTAAGTTTGACTTGGATTTTGCCTGGAGCATTGGTCCCTGGGAGCATCTCTGCTTCTACATTGGCCTGGCCTACAGCGTCTATGGCACCATTAAACAGATCAAAAGATGCCGATGGGAGTTCGCGCGCCTCGTCGTCAAAATCGTAGTCAGGGTATTTATCAAAGGTGGTAGTAGCGGCGTACATATTGGCTTGTATGGTGGCTTGCATGTTGCTGGCCACAGCTCCGTGTAACCATCTGGCGCTCAACACCCCCCTGAGATAGGGATCGGCGGCGGTTATTTCCTTGCTTGCCAGATCCAAGAGTATTTTGAGCCTGTTTGGTTTAATGGTTTCTATGTGGATTGATTTGGTAAATTGCTGATTGCCTATCCATACCCTGGCCAACCATGCGCCAGTGGGTGCATCTATGTCGGTTTTGGTCCTAAAAGGATATACATGGTGCGTATTTTGGGTTTTTGACAAGCGGTTCACCACCACTCCGCGCGGGTTTTCCAGTTCAAATAAGATGGGCAATCCCTGTGGCACCAATTCTTCATTGTCTTGTAGCATAAAGGTGATATACAGCGAGTCACCTGGCCGCCATACCCCACGCTCACCGTAAATAAATCCTTTGAGGCCATCCTTCGTTTCATTCCCCGAAGTGTTGAAATGGCTCACCGATAGGCTGGAAGAATTGTCGATGCGTAGATACGCCTTGTCGCCTTGATGGGAGGCTACGGCAATAAAAGGTTCATTGTCACAGTGTACTGAAGCTATACCATCAGGGCCTGTGGTGCAGGTGGCCATTGGCTGTTGCTGAAGGTTATACACCGTTATGGTGCCACCGGCAATGGGTTCGGCGGAGCTAAGGCTACTGAGCACAAAATGCAAATCCTTGTTTTTGCCATATTTGGCTATCAATCCCAGATCAGACAGCATGATGTTTTTTTGCACGCCTTGTCCATGGTTGATATAGTATGAAACATGGCAAGGATTGTCGCGCTCGTGGTAATTATAGCCGTAGTATGAATAGCCCCTGTAGTAATACCGGTCGTAGGGATCATCCCAATCTTGCTTCACAAGGTCTTGTTGCTGAATGGTATCAGACTCCGGACAAGCATACGCCGACTGCTGCATCCTAAAGGAGAGGTTTACCTGGTAAATGGCATTGGGGTCTTCGTTGGTGAGTGCTGATAGGTCTAATTGGTATTTGTTCCATTTCATGAGGTTGGATGCCCCGCTCGACAGAAGGGAAACCGTTTTGGTAAGCACCGGACGGCCTACCCGTTTAATTTCATCGTTGCCATCAAGCTGGTTTACTTGCATGAATTGCAGCACATTAGATGAATAAATGCGCACTACTTCCACATCAATTTCCTTAAGTGCCACTGCTTCAAAAGCTATGCTGCCCAGGCTGCCTTTTGGCAATATGTTTCCTGGATCCACCCAGCGTACGCTAGGTTTGAGCTGCTCAAAACCCACCGTGAAGGCATAGTCTTGGGACAGGCCAATGCCCAGGTTGCTTTTGATTCCCTTGAATACCCTCAATTCCACCTCACCGTCTTGCCTAACCACTGGATACAACTTTATTTCGTTCATTTCCAAATCGTGGCTACAACTCACGGTGCCCAGTGCCAATAGGCCATCCAGGTTTTGGTTTGGGTCAAGCGGTTCTGAAAACTGCACCACCACATATTGGTCGGGCTCATGTACCACCCTAACCCCCATGCAAATAAAATCGCCTTTGGCAGGCAGTTGCAAGGTTTCCACGGTTGAAATTTGGGCTTCATTGTGGTCAATGCCTATGCGCAATTCCAGGTTAGAAGGCTGGTCTTTCCGCTCAAAACCACTGATCATCAGTGCATGTGAGTTTCCCTCCGCTTTGTGCGACCAATTAATTTCCAGCGATTTATCACCTTGCACCGCCGATACCGAACGCATCAGGATACTGGTATCTATATAGTCGGAAAACTGAAGAATTGCTTTGTAGGTAGGTAGCAGTTCGCCTTTGGTTTCCGCATAGCTTAGGCCCAATATTTCCGTGTCAAGGTGAAGTGCTGCTGTCTGCAAATTGAATTCCATAAGTTCCAGATCATCATCCACATCCATAATTTCATGGAGATGAAACCCAACCTGGTAGGTTTGGCCATAGGGCAATTGCCCGTTTGGCACAAATGAAACCGTGTGGACATCTACCCATTGGGCTTTGCCATCTATGTTGGGGGTAAAATCAAACAGATCATCCGGTACCTCAGCATCAATAGGTAGCGAATCAAAAATGGGATTGACAAAGCTTACTTGAATGGATGAGGTGGTTGACATCATTCCTGATGTGTAACCGGCAATAATCCCTTGAAATGCATCATTGTTAAGGGCTTCGATATCCGACTTGGCCTTACCTCCAAAAGGGATGACAAAGAATAGGACCACTGCCAACGCCACCGCGCCTGTAATCATTAAGATTTTGGTAGTGACCCCTGTAGCTAGAATGCCAAATTTCATTTGTGTAAGGTTATTTAGGTGGAGGAATGGCTTGCAACTTAAGGAAAATTGTTGGCCCTACGGCAACCATACCGGGCAATTTAATTATCACATAATCAATTGTTGACAAGGAATTTGGCTATTCCATGCCATAGGTATAAAAAGAAACCGCCCTAACTCTGAGGCCAGGGCGGTTTCAATATAACAATGTGTAAAAACGATCTATTCTACCGACAAACGCAGTGTATTTACCTTGCCACTGTTCAGATCGGTGTTTATTACCACGTATATACCTGATTGCCAATCAGCCACGTCAAGGCTCAAATTGCCCGCAAAGGCGTTTTGATATACCATCCTTCCGGTCATGTCCACTATCTGTACTTGGTTCTTGGAAGCCGAGGCAGCCACTAAATAGACCAAGTGACTCGCCGGGTTGGGGTACAGGCTTATTTCTCCGCTTACACTTGGGTTGTCAAGTCCAATGGGTAGGTCGGGTAGTTCCACATACTCCAGGTTATAGGCCAATTCAAAATCCGCAGTGTCAAAGTCCGCCCGTGCCAATGGCATTTGAGCCTCTAACCCATAGTATTCCAGCGCATAGGAGAAACTTGTATCATACATGGTCTGAAAAGGAAAGCCATTGAAAAGTATGGTTTGCTTAGAAATTGTGCGGTTGATAACCTGGGCGCGCAGGGCCTCAGCAGAATCCCCGTTAATGAGCAAAATCCCATATCCGTCCACGGCAATGGTCTTATCTTCAGTATTTTCAATCTTAATGTCAAATTGACCAAATAAAGGCATGGTAACCGACCACTTAATCTGGTCTGAATTCACAAAGCCATATACCATATCGGCGGTAGCCATTAATTGTGGCTTGTCATAGGACACATGGATGGGTTCCAACACTCCGCTGGGGCGGCCCATGGTAGCCGTGTCGCGCAGCATGGTAAAACCGGTCATGGATATTTTTCCTGTTTCACGCTTGAAGTATGGATATAGCATAGAGAGCGTATCCACCTTTATTGGGCCAAAAGCCACCAAATTGGGCACATTTAAATAGCTGCACTTGGTAATGGCACCAAACGAGTCATACGCTATTTTCAAAATAGGCTCACCGTAGCCCTTTGCCATGAAAATCACCTCGTTAATGGTAGTGGTGTCGGTGGTGGACTGTACCTGGTTGCCATTCACGAATATGTTGTCAACCGTACCCACCGTCCGCCTTCTTTGTATTTGAACCACCTCAAATGAGTCATTTGGAAGCCTAAGCACGCCTGTTGCGTTTACCCTATTGGCCGATGCTTCCAATTCTATATGGGCCAGCCTATATACCCCATCTATGATGTTTACTCCCCACAGGCTAGAATCTGTCCAGGTGAAACCAAGCCGCAGTTTTTCTGAATGCACCGGTTTTGGGTCTTGTATGGCAGAAGTCAGCGATTCCTTTTTTCCATTGGGAGTACCGGTGAAAACCCAACCCTTATCAGCCGATCCACCCACACCATAGGCCACAAAGTTGCTGTCCTGGGCTTGGTAATAAGAATATACCGTGATGACGGTATCAGAGCCAATTACCCTGATTTGGTCGCGCTTGGCTGCGGTGGCGGTGGGATAACTGCCACCCCAGGGGGTTTGCTTGGGGTCTATGTAGCTCACTGTGTCGCCATTGCTGCTGCCATAGCTGTTCAGCGCGTAGCGAAAATCAAAGATGTTATTGGCACCCCACCCTCGCCATATCCAGTTGGACAAGTTGCCCATGGAATCATTATTTACTTCTACCTCAGTGTAGTAGTAGGTATCACCGGCTTGTGGATAATCACTTGGGGTGAAAGAGATGGGAAGACGGGAGGAATCAACCTCCACTTGGGGATCCATGGTCCAGTTGGCCATTGGATGTTTGTTGCCGTAGGCATTGGTCGATTTGTCACGGAATACCCGATAGACCGTATCTCGACCTAGGGCGCCTGCGTTGTCAAGGTTGTACAGCCCCTTGGCACCGCCCTTTCCAAAATCCAGGGTGTCACCGATTAGCCAGGCTTTTTGGGCTTGGTAAATGCGGTACACTTTGTCTTTTTCAGGTAGGTCTTTGTCTGTGAGTTTGATTTGCGCTTGGGCCGTATAAACAACCAACAAGCTGATTAACAAGGTAAAATATTTCATTTTTCTGAAAATTAATGCGTAATAAGGTAATTGGCCAAGAATGGGTTGCACTTAATTCTTGGCCGTTTGGCCCTGTAAATTAGCCAACTCCATGTCTAGGTGATAAAAACTGCTGTTGTCTTTTTCTAGCAGTTGTATTTTGTTAAGGATGGTGGCAAAAAGGTTTTCTTCCTCAAGCTGTTCGGCCACATACCACTGCATAAAGTTGAAGGTAGTAAAATCCCGATTGTTTTGGCTTTCATACACAATGTTGTG
Organism: Bacteroidota bacterium; assembly: GCA_016192035.1. GTDB lineage: Bacteria > Bacteroidota > Bacteroidia > CAILMK01 > JACPUW01 > JACPUW01. The sequence goes on along the minus strand of JACPUW010000033.1, from coordinate 228,154 downwards.
AATGGCCTCGGTCACTTTTTTCTCGTGGTTCAAGGCTGTTTCAAACGCGTCTTTGAAAGAGTCAAACTCTTCTTGGGGTTTCCTTATGGCGGGTGAAATGGCCCTGCCACCGGCACTGGTGAGGTAAGCAAAGATTTTTTTCATGTGCATCATTTCCTCATCGGCTTGCCTGGCCATAAACTGAGCGGCACCTGGATACCCTTGGTGCTCAAGCCATGCGCACATGCTCAGGTACTGAAAAGATGAAAATGCTTCGAGCTCAATCTGATCGTTGAGCAACACCAATACTTTGTCGTTGATCATGCGAAGTAAATTAATAATTGGGCGGACAAACTTACTTGTCGTAACATGAAATTCCCAATGACAGGCCGATTATGGGTGGCGGTGCCCTTTTGGTCACAAAACCATGCGCCCATAAAGTATCCGGGCACTCGGAATGGCATGAAAGGGCTGCCTATAAATTACCCACAGGGGCCATGACCAGAGAACCAGCACAGCAATTGGTGCTGGCACCGGTGGCCGATGCCAAGGTATTTTCTAATTCAAAAACCCGCAAATACCCCATGAGTGCAAAAACTATGGCTTCCTTAAACTGCACTATGTCAGGTGAGGGTATGTGTAGGCCTTGGGCGCATAGCTCCCTAAGTTTTTTAATGGCAAATTGATTGAAAGCCCCGCCTCCGGTTACCAATACCTTGTCACCGTGTAGGTTGTTGGCTATTTCTTGAGCAAAATGGATGGAAAGGGTGTTCAGCACGTCGCGATTGGAAAGGCCACGGGGATCAATAATGGAGGTATAATGGGTCATGAGTTTTTCCTTATCCAGCGATTTCGGGCCTTTGATTTGGTAGTAAGGCAGTTGGGTAAGTACATGGAGCAATCCGGTATCCGTTTGGCCGCTGGTAGCCAAGCCCCCTTCGGGGTCATATGTGTATCCCTCTCGTTGGGCATAGTAGTTCAGCAGCAGGTTAAACGGGCATACATCATGGGCCAGCCTCTTTCCCCCTGTGGCAAAACTCACATTGGCTATTCCGCCCAGGTTCAAGCAGGTACCATATTCACCAAACAGGTATTCATCGCCAATGGGAACTAGAGGAGCACCTTGTCCGCCAAAAGCCACATCCATGGTTCGGTAGTCATACACCGTATTGATACCTACTTCAGCGGCAAGCACATTGCCATCACCTACTTGGCAGGTAAACCCCATAGCTGGCTCATGGAACACGGTGTGCCCGTGAGAAGAAATCAATTCAGCCCGCAATCCGGCAGTAGCAAGAAACTCCTTGCAGCAACTGCCCAAAAACCGGCCATAATCAGCGTGCAGCAGGAGCAAATCAGGGGCTGATAACTTATGGGCAGTTGACAACCGTTGGAGCCAAACATCGGGGTAGTCCATGGTTTTGCCGCTCAAGAGGTTCCATTTTACTTGTTGCGTGCGGGTAGGAAATCCCTTAAATTCTACCAGGGCCAGGTCAAGCCCATCAAGAGAAGTGCCTGACATCAAACCGAGTATGCGCATAGCCATTCTATAATTTTTGTTGCTATTCCTTGTGAATCAAGAAAATATTTGGAGTAGAGCGCTTCGGTATTCCCATGCTCAATAAATTGGTCAGGGTAGCCCAGGCGCATCACCTCTGGCTTTTTGCCCTTCCACTCCTGCATGGCTTCAAGCACGGCCGTACCCATGCCGCCTGACAATATGCCATCTTCCACCACCACAAAGTGCGTGTGCCCTTGCCTTAGTTGTTGAAGCAACTCCTCATCAATTGGTTTAACAAACCTCATATTGACCACCGTGTATTCCTCCTTCAGGATAACCACCGCCTGTAGGCAGGCATCCACCCTATTGCCCAACGCCAAGATGGCTACTTGATGACCATGCCTGATTATCTGGGCCTTACCAATTGGTATTTCAGTAAATGGTAGCTCCCAGGGTAGTGGAGGTGCTGCGCCCCTAGGGTATCTTATGGCCATGGCCTGGGCAACATGTGGGAGTTGGGCGGTATAAAGCAGGTTCCGCAATTCCAAGTGGTCTTTAGGGCTGGCAATAATAAGGTGGGGAACAGGCCGAAGAAAAGCTATGTCAAACACGCCGTGGTGTGTAGGGCCGTCTTCACCCACTATACCTGCCCGGTCTATGCACAGGATCACTTTAAGTTGCTGAAGACAAATGTCATGTACCAGTTGGTCAAACGCCCGCTGTAGAAACGTGGAATAAATGGCACAAAACGGCAACATGCCCTGGGTGGCCAATCCTGCAGCAAAGGTGAGCGCATGGGCCTCGGCTATGCCTACGTCAAAAGTTCTTTCGGGAAAATGGCCGGCGAAGAAATTGAGTGATGACCCGCTGAGCATGGCCGGGCTTATGCCTACTATCTTGGGGTTTGATTTCCCCAGTTCCACCAAGGTCGATCCAAACACTTCCTGATACTTGGGTGGCATTGAATCCGTTTGGTAGCTGGATAAAGGATTGCCGGTAAGTTTATCAAATTTACCCGTGGCGTGCCAGAGTATTTGGTCTTGTTCGGCGGGTCTGTATCCTTTGCCCTTGGTAGTGCGCAGGTGCAATAGCCTTGGCCCTTTTAGCGATTTCATTTCCTGTAATGTACTTACCAACTTGACCACATCATGGCCATGGGCGGGACCATAATAGGGTAGGTGCAATGATTCAAAGAAATCCCGGGGGGCCAGGTTGGTGGCCTTGAGTTCATGACCGGCCTGACGGAATTTTGGCCGCTTCGTACGTCCGTCGGCTATGCCTCGGCTGGGCGATGGCAGATTGGCATTTTCTATAGATTGAATTTCAAGACTTTGACTTAGGGCTCCTACCGCATGGTCTATTGATATGGAATTGTCATTGAGCACCACCAGTAAGTTGGCTTGGCTCACCCCCGCATTGTTTAGGCCCTCAAATGCCAGTCCACCGGTGAGTGCACCGTCACCCACTATGGCTATATGGCACCTTAAATGATTGCCTTCCAGTTGGCTGGCCACTGCCATGCCCAGGGCTGCGCTTATGGCCGTACTGGCGTGGCCTGTTCCAAAGGCATCATGCCCGCTTTCACTCCGTTTGGGAAACCCGCTAATACCACCCAATTTGCGCATTTTCCATATAGCTTGTCGCCTGCCAGTGAGAATCTTATGTATATAGGCCTGGTGACCCACGTCCCATACCAAACGGTCATCCGGGCTGTTAAACACATAGTGAAGGGCCACGGTGAGCTCTACCACACCCAGTCCGGCGGCAAAATGCCCCCCGTTGGCCGACACCACATCAATAAAGAATGCCCGAATCTCTTGGCATAACCTAGGCAATACATGGATAGACAATTTTTTTAAATCGACAGGGCTATCTATGGTGTCGAGTAGGGGGTATTTGTCCATAGGGGCATCAAAACTACATGGAAGCCCAACATAAAGGTTAATTCAGTCCATATGGACGTAATTGCGCCACTATATGGAGTTGATAAACCGATGCAGCTTGCCAGAAGAAACCCAGAAACTGGACCAATTCATACGTGCATTGGACCAGGGTGACTCCATAGAAATCAAGTCGAGCGGATCTACCGGAACACCCAAAGTACTGATATTTAGCCAGCAAGAGATACAGCAAAGTGCCCAAATGACCATTGCCCGTTTTGGGTTATCGCAAAAGGACTGTTTGCTATGCCCGTTTAGCATGGACTATGTGGCCGGTAAAATGATGGTGGCCAGGGCGTACTTTTCTGGTGCCCGGTTGCTGTTTACTGGGCCCACCCGTTCACCTTATGAATCCATTGAAAACCACCAGCCTAGTTTTTCAGCTTTGGTGCCTTACCAATTGGTACATACCCTGCAATCGGCCCATGCTACCCACCGCATTAACCAAACGGCCCATGTGCTGATAGGAGGGGCGCCACTGCCTCCTGCCTTACAAAAGGACATTAAGGAAAAAGTAACATGTAGTGTGTATCAAACATTTGGTATGGCTGAGACACTAAGCCATGTGGCCCTGCGCAGCTTGCGCTTTCATGCCTCTTCATCCCTTTATTTGCCTTTGCCTGGGGTGATGTTTTCGGCAACCGAAGAAGGCTGCTTGATGGTTTGCAGCCCTATTAATAAGGAATGGATGGTAACCAATGATATAGTGAGAATGGAAGGCGATGGTTTTCAATGGCTTGGCAGAAAGGATTGGGCCATCAATAGTGGTGGCCACAAGCTACATCCTGAAGAGTTGGAACAGAAATTGGCCCACTTCTTTGGCCCAACAGGCGCAGTGGCAGTGGGTAGAAACCATGCTACCTTAGGGCAAGCACTTCACCTGGTAGTTACTGCCCCGTTTTCTGTAAGCAGTTTTATCCAGTGGGCTAGTAACACACTGCATCCCTATGAAATACCTAAAACCTGGAGTCTTATTGATTCCTTACCCTTACTAGCCAGTGGCAAATTGGATAGATTGAGGCTTAAAAGGGCCATAGATCAGGATGAAATTGAATATCATTACTTTAAAAATTAATTGTGTATTTGCTATCCATAGGTGGCAATACATTTGACCAAAAATAAACCCATTGTTCCTACAAGCTATCCGTACCAATGCTTGGTTCTTTGTTCCCTTTACCCTGTTTGTATTAGTAGGGGGCTATACCATATCTGCACATGAAAAAGTAGCATTATTCCACTCCATAAATTCAGCCCATAGTCCTTTTCTAGATCGCATGTTTCTATTCATGAGCGCAATACCCGAATGGTATGGATGGGTAGCTACAGCAATGGTTGCATTGGTGGTCAAGGTGAGATACGGCATTTTTGCCATTGTGGCTTTGCTGCTCACTGGTTTGCTATCGCAGTTGCTCAAGCATTATGCCTTTCCTGATGAGCTCCGACCGTCTGGTTTGATTGATATTCAAGACCTTAATCTAGTATTGGGAGTTGACCTGCACCGGCGTTTCAGTTTTCCCTCCGGCCATACCACAGCTGCCTTCTGCATGTACTCCGTACTTAGTTTAATATCCAGTAGCAAATACAAAAAATTGGGTGCCCTATATTTCATCTTGGCCTTGGGCAGCGGGGCATCCCGGGTATATCTCAACCAGCATTTTCCCGTGGATGTGCTTGCTGGATCCGTGCTTGGGGTCGGCTTCACCCTTGTATGTTATGTGGTTGGGGAAAATCTTTTCAAGAAAAGGGTTTATCCTTGGGCTGAAAAGTCCGTTGTGACACACATCACCGGACGGGCTTAGGTAGGGCTACCTTTGCACCCCAATTTACAAATATGAGCGGTGTTGTGGCCATAGTTGGCCGTCCCAATGTCGGAAAATCAACCCTTTACAACCGATTGGTTGGTACACGGGATGCCATAGTGGATGACCAGAGCGGGGTAACCCGCGACCGCCACTATGGGCAATGTGACTGGAATGGTATTGAGTTTACCGTAGTGGATACGGGCGGTTACGTGGAAGGTTCCGATGACATTTTTGAGTCTGCCATTAGAAAACAGGTGTTGATAGCCCTTTCTGAGGCCGATGTCATTTTGTTCGTTACCGACGTAAGGGTAGGGGTTACTGACCAGGACGAACAGTTTGTGACAGTGCTGCGCCGGGCTGGAAAACCGGTTTTGGTGGTGGTGAACAAGGTGGACACGAGTAGCCTGCATATGGAATCATCTGTATTCTATGGGTTTGGGTTTGCCGAGTTGTTTAACATAGCGGCCATAAGCGGCAGTGGCACGGGAGACATGCTGGACAGGGTAGTAGAATTGCTACAAGAGGCTGGCAAGGCAAAAGACGCAGGGGAAGGGCTCCAGGACGACATTCCAAAATTCTGTGTAATAGGCAAGCCCAATGTGGGTAAGTCCACCTTTATAAATGCATTGCTGGGTGAGGAGCGCAATATAGTAGCGCCTGTTGCGGGCACTACCCGCGATGCAAACCACACCTTATATAATAAGTATGACAAGACTTTTTACCTGATCGATACCGCTGGGATCCGCAAGAAAGCCAACGTACACGAAGACATAGAGTTTTACTCGGTGATGCGGGCCATTGGCGCCCTGGAAAAATGTGATGTGGCTTTTGTAATGATAGATGTAAAAGAAGGCATTGGGGCACAAGACCTGAATATCATATCGCTGGCCCTGGACAGGAAAAAGGGTATTGTTATACTGATAAACAAATGGGATACAGTAGAAAAGGAAACCAATACCATGCGCGATATGGAGCAGACCATTAGGGAACGCATGGCACCGTTTACCGATGTGCCTATCCTTTTTATTTCATCAATTGACAAAACACGGATACACAAAGCACTAGAAACCGCCCTTGACGTGTATGCCAACCTACAACGACGGGTATCCACCTCCGAATTGAATGAATGGCTGGCCAATGTTATTGAGAAACACGCCATACCAAGCTACGGAGGCCGGCAGGTGAAAATAAAGTATATGACCCAGTTACCCACCAAGACCCCCGTCTTCGCCTTCTTTTGCAACTCCCCAAATATGATCCGGGATGCCTATCGCAGGTATTTGGAGAACGAATTGCGGGAGAAGTATCCCTACACCGGAGTACCGGTAAAGTTTGTGTTCAAGAAAAAATAATTTTTCATCAAGCATTAACATTTTGTTGTAGGAATTCATAGGGTTCTTACATTTGCGGCTTCAATTAATATTTAATCTATTGGGTACCATGAGGAAGGTTTTAAATCTTACCGCCATTCTTGGCATGTTTTTCTTAGCAGCATCTTGTGGCGACAGCGCCAAGGACAAGGAGCAAGGTCAGGAGGATGCAAACGCCGCAGCCAACGAACTGTTTGACGAGGCCAACAATGCAGCCGCCGAGCCTGAGGCTGAAGCCCCTAAAGACACAACCGGTGAAGCAGCAACCAAACCTGCCACTCCTGTTGAAACTGAAGGCGAAGCCGCACCTGCTGGAGAAGAAGTGAAATAGAAGAAATTCTATTGACAAGAGAAAAGGAGCCAATGGCTCCTTTTTTTTTGCCCACAAATAGGGGGGATAAGTACAGCAGGTCTTTTTGAAATGGCCGTGAATACCTTTGCGCCTTCATTTCTTAAAGAAGAATTATCAATGAATTCTAACGGAACACATGACAAAGGGAAGGAGCTGGAAAAGATTGGTTTAACCTTTAAAAAAGCCTTTTGGGACCTATCGCCCGCCGAACTGGTGGAGCGTGCCATAGTGCAAGGTGAAGGCTTTCTGGCCGACAATGGATCCCTCTCGGCCGACACCGGCAAGTTTACCGGACGTTCTCCCAAGGACCGGTTCATTGTGGAAGACGACATAACTCGCGACCACGTGTGGTGGGGCGATATAAACATCCGCTTTGACGCGGCCAAATTTGACGCGCTGTATAAAAAAGTAACTGATTATCTGAAAGATAAGGAAGTGTATGTGCGCGATTCCTATGCCTGCGCACTGCCTGAGTACCAATTGAACCTAAGGGTGATTACCGAATCTGCCTATCAAAACATCTTTGCCAACAACCTATTCCTAAGGCCCACCGCTGCCGAACGCGCCACTTGGAACCCGGAGTGGCACATAGTGGCGGCCCCTGGTTTTCAAGCCAATCCAAATATTGACGGGACCAGGCAGGGCAATTTTGCCATTATCAACTTTACCCGCAAAATCCTCTTGATTGGTGGTACCGGCTATACGGGTGAGATAAAGAAGGGCATTTTCTCCGTGCTCAATTTTGTGCTGCCCCATATGCGCGGGGTATTCCCCATGCACTGTTCGGCCAATCTTGGTGACAGTGGTGATACAGCCATATTCTTCGGCCTTTCAGGTACCGGAAAGACAACCCTCTCGGCCGATCCTAACCGCGGCCTTATAGGCGATGACGAACACGGATGGGTAGGCGACACGGTATTCAATTTTGAAGGCGGGTGCTACGCCAAGGTTATTGACCTGACCGAAAAAAAGGAGCCTGAAATTTTTAGGGCCATCAAGTTTGGTGCATTGGTTGAAAACGTGCGCTTTATACCTGGCACACGGTCAGTAGATTACACCAATGACTCGGTAACGGAGAATACCCGTGCAGCCTATCCCATAGACCATATTCACAATGCGGTTATACCGTCATATGGACGCAATCCCAAGAATATCTTTATGTTGACCGCTGATGCTTTTGGCGTGTTGCCTCCCATTTCCAAGTTGACCCGTGGCCAGGCCATGTTCCATTTCATATCGGGCTATACGGCCAAGGTGGCGGGCACAGAAGAAGGTGTTACCGAGCCACAACCTGCATTTTCAGCCTGTTTTGGTGCGCCGTTCCTTCCCTTGCACCCAACCAAGTATGCCGAAATGCTGGGCCACAAAATGGATGAAAGCCAAGTAAATGTGTGGCTGATCAATACTGGGTGGACAGGTGGCGCCTACGGTGTGGGCAAGCGCATGGACCTACCCTATACCAGGGCCATGATTCAAGCAGCCATGAACGGTCATCTGGAAAACGTGGACTTTGACACCGACCCAATTTTTGGGTTGCAGATGCCCAGGGAATGTCCCAATGTTCCTAGCCATTTGCTAAACCCAAGAAATACCTGGGCGGACAAAGAAGCTTATGACAATCAAGCACTTGCCTTAGCAGCTAGGTTTAATAAAAACTTTGCCAAGTATGCCGATATAGCGAGTGAGGAAATGAAACAAGCCGCGCCAAAGGCTGCCGTGGTGGGCTAGTTTCACCTTCGCCCATTTTTAAGTTTATGCAAAGGCACCCGTGAACAGCAGGTGCCTTTGTTACTTTTGAGCCCACCATGACAAGGGTCTTACTCGCGTTGATAGCACTATGGGGATTGTGCTTCCCTGTCAAAGCCCAATTGCTGCCGGCATTTGGCGGAAGCCGCTCAGGAACAACGGGTATGCAGTTCCTAAAAGCCAGTCCTGACCCGAGGTCAAACTCCCTGGCAGGCAGCGTGGTGGGTGAAACCAATGCCGCAGCCTCCATTTTTTGGAACCCCAGCGGCACGGTTATCTTGGATTCACAGCGCATTCATGTCCAAACGGGCAATACCCAATATTTTGCCGGGGTAACGGCCAACCACGCGGCAGTGGTTTACCAAACCAACGATTTGCGCAGTTTTGGGGTAGGGCTCTTTAATATGCGCAGCGCGGATATGGCCGTAACCACAGAGTTTTTGCCACAGGGCACCGGACAAACTTTTGGTGTTAACGACTTGGTTTTGGCTTTTTCCTACGCACAAATGCTTACTGATTACTTTAGCTTTGGCCTGGTGGCCAAATATGCCGAAGACAACATAGCCGGAGTAGTGACGAGGGCCGGACTGGTGGACTTGGGTTTCCAGTACCAAATAGGGTTTAGGGATATTTCTTTCGGTGTGGGCATTGCCAATTTCGGGTTCAATGCAACCCCAACCGGTGAAATTGAACTTGTGGGAATACACCAAGTGGCAACACGCACCGATTTTGAAGAAATTTCGGTACCCGCTACCTTTAAGATGGGACTTTCGGGCAATCTGCTGAAAAGGAATGCCAATATACTGAAAGCCAATTTACAACTGAACCATCCCACCGACAACCGCGAATCGCTATCCGTAGGGTTCGAGTATGCCCGAAAGGGCATGTTGTTTGTTCGTTCGGGCTATTTATTGGGCCATGACGGTACTTATCCCACTTTTGGCACGGGTGTTCGCCTCATGCGTAGGTTTGGTTACCTGGAGGTTGATTACGCTTTTGTGGCCAGGCAGTCCTTGGGTTATTCACATCAACTAGGATTAGGTTTTTCCATATGAAAGTCAAAGCGTTAATCCTCTACATTGCACTATTAACCTTTTCCATTGCCCTACCAGCCTGCCAGGGCTTGCTGGGCACCAAGGAAGACGACACCGTAAAAGAAATCTTTGAGGAAGGGGCAATAGATCCCACATTAAACCCACAAAGCATTGGTTATGTTCCGGTTCTACCGGTATGGGAAGGTTTTGACGCACCAATGGACATCTATGCCGGCTATGACGAAATGGTGTATGTGGTGGACAAGCAGGGGGTACATGTGCTTGACCAAACCGGTACCCGTCACCGCAGCATTCAAATTCCTGGAGCAATGGAAGTGGTGCAAGACCGCAGGCTACATACCTATGTGATAGGCAAAGCACCACAAACGGTGAATGGGGAGGTGAGGCTATTTTCCGCCATTTATCGATTGTCAAATACGGCTGGTGCGGGCGATGTGGCTTTTCTCGACACATTGATTCACCCCTACGCTGATGTGTCGCGGCGAAATACCAGCATCCGCAAGGAGGATGAGGAAGTGGAGTTTACCGGAGTGGCCCCCATGAGCGACAACACCATTTATGTATCGCGCAGCGGCCCCAGAAATGATGTGAATGCCGCTTACCGCCCTGACAATGCCGTGCTCATATTTGACCGGGAAGGAGTCAATACCTCATATGCAAGGGGCTTAAGTCCAGTGGTATCCAGTATAAAATCTGCCATCAATATTTCGGCTATCGCTACCGAGGTAGCCCCTCCACAAGAACTCTACGGCATGTCAGAACTTCTCAATTTTGTGATCTGCCAGAAACCCGGCAATGGATACCAACCTGAATATGGCGCGCTATACATCACGGTGAATTTCAATCCAGAATCGGGCTATACCTATGACGCCACTCCCGGGCTCACGGAGTTTGACCGGGATAAATCAAGCCGCTTTTTATACCAGACCTGGCGGTTTCCAAGCCCTGAAGATGTATGCATAGCCCCAGATAGGAGGCATATATTTATTGTTGACAGTGAGTTGGATTCCCTTTTCCAATTTTCAATAACCGGCGAGGAGGGCATAGTGCCTCCTGCCAGCTTTAAAGACCGCCGAAATGCCATAGTATCCTTTGGTGGGGATGGTGATGGGCCTTTTCAATTCCGCAACCCGTCAGGTGTATGCTATTTGCGCAAGGTGTTATTTGTGGCCGACAAAGGCAATGGCCGTATCCTAAGGTATAAGCTCAATACCGACCTGGAGTAAGCCTCCATCATAACCTTTCCTTTATCCATTCCTTCATGGTTTTTCCAAATATTTCGGGCTGATTGATCATGGGCGAATGCCCGGAAGCCTCGAACAGGTACATAGCCTTTTCCTTGTTGGGCGTGCCTACCTTTCTAAATGCTTCATACCCTAGGGCCGGCGGCACCACAAAGTCATATTTGCCCCATAGAAACAAGCAGGGAACGGTTATTTTGTGCAATTGATCGGTGAAATCCGTAAACCGGAGCTCGTCAAACATGCCCAGTCCAGAGCTGCTGGTGAATAGGCTCATAGAGGCCGATACCCCATTGTATTTGGTAAAATACTGCATGTGAAGCAGATTTGCGGAGAGGTCTTCCCCGGCCAGGAAACCATCCTTGGCCAAATATCCTTCGGTATCATATCCATATTGGTTCAGGGTAGATACATCCACATCGCTGGCAGTATCCATTTCTTCGACAAATTCCATGGCCTCAGTCCAGAAATCTACCGAATGTCCCTGGGCCACCATTTCACCGCCAATGGTCATGAAGTGTTCCCCAATCTCCTGAGTAGCTGAAAAATTATGGGCTCCATCCACTTCTATCCACCCAGATACCATTTTTTGGTTTTCTTCCTGCACCAGAAAAGCGGTGCCCAGTGTACCACCCCAGCTATGCCCCATCAAAAAGAACTTGAGGGGCTTGCCATATCTAAGCATAATTGCGTTGAGTAGTACCCGCAAATCATCTACGTGTTGATTTACATTAAATTCCAGCGATGAATATTTACCCGAAGCCACGCCTGCTCCGCGCTGGTCATAATACACCATGGCAAATTCCTTCTCCAGGGAATCTGAGAAAGTTCTTGTCAACTCGTTGTAGGTAGTGGCATCTCCACCCGGCCCACCGTGCAATACCACCACAGCCACCCCTGATGAGAGGTTACCCTCCACTTGTACCGGGAGATTGGCCCCTTTGTGTGTGAGATACCAGTGATCATTCAAGCTATCAAGGTTTTGTTGCTCCTGGGTACAGGCAACGAGAAAGGAAGCCATAATGGACAGGGTAGCCGAGTATCTCACAGGAAACATGGTCTTTTTATTTGTTAATTGTCAATACAATACCCATTTCATGGTGTAAATAGGCAGAAAAAAGGTGATTGAACGGAAAAAGAAGACCCAAGTATGGGCGGTAGAATAGACCGCCAATCCCACCCTTGTGAAACCTGATACCCAATTGAGCATGGGCACCCAACTGATTATATCCTTGGCCCATCACTTTTTTTGATGTAAAACTTCGGTTGGTGTATAGCATTACATCCCTATATAAATAGGTCAATCTGGCCAAGTGGCCACCCAGTCCAAAGCTAAACCTGTTGAAAAACACCATTTCTTGCATGGCCAATACGCCTATGGCCACACCCATGTGGTTGAACCTGTGATTGTAAAGGGCCATATACGGTTCTATGACCATTTGGTGCCTCACCTTAAAAAGGTTAGAAAGGGGGGTGCTTCCCTTGCCCATAGACCATGTCTTTTCAATAAAAGGCAGGCGGTAAGCCACCCTAAGCCCTGGATGTATGGCCGGTCCGTAGTAGGACAGAACCACCCCAAGGGGAGCGTCCTGGACTTTGTTAGCCCCGATGGCCGTGGGGTGTAGCCCGTAGGCACTCCGTACTATCGACAAAACGAAGATAACCAAAATGAATTTTCTGAAAAACAATAACATAGTTAACAGATGGTGAGTTGAAAAACTGGGTTTATCTGCCAAGTGCTTTCCCAATTTCGGTTCACAAGGACAAATGGACATTCAAAAAGTTTAGCCCAAAAATTTTAAGGCTTGGTAAGCCTATACACGTGCCGCTTGGTGGGGCGCTGGGCCAAAAGCAATAAGGTGCATAGTCCTGAAAGCCACATAAACTCGTAACGTGAATAGTAAAGGAATCCAAAATCGGCAGTCAATACACACAGTGACAGTATGGTATATTTAATATAGTAGGCCACCTTATAGCTCTTTAGAAGGAGTTCGGTAGCTTTTTTTCTACTTATCCGCCTCACAGCTATGGTAGGAAATACCACCGCTAAGGCAGAAATACCCAGGAGAATAGCCGTCATTACCAAGAGGGGTTTCAAATAGTCATCCAAACCGGTATTGCCCCCATCATGCACCAGTTTAAGGATCAAAACGGCAAACATGAGCAGAAAGGTGATTATCACGCCAAGTGCCAGCTTCAGTTCTCTCAGCGCCTCGCGGATTTTATAATCTATGTAACTGTTAAAAGTCAAGACAATGGTTTTCCAAATGGTGTATTTGGCCGTCGATTGCAATATTAAAACCGGAAGCCTCAACTTCCTTATAGTTTATTGACAGGGAGTTCATAATGGGATTGGTGTGGTTAAAATGCAAAAAATGGATTTTGGCCCGGTCATGTGCAGGAGCCGACTGAAGAAGGGCAAGTGTTTCTATTACAAATGGGTGGGGTACCGTGGACATATCGCGGCCAGGTAGCTCACTGCCGCTATAGAAGGTAGCATCCAGAAATGCAATGTCAATTTGGGCCAGGTATGGCCCCAAACTTCTATCCCATTTTTCCCATTTGTCTATGTCAGGTAAGAAAACCATTTTTTTACAACTACTTGAAACCTCAATGGCTACTGTTTCAGAGTATTCGTCCCTATGGGGAACCAGCATGGCCTTTATTTGCAGATTGGGGCTTAGGACTATGGTAGAGTCGTCGGCCATTGGCAGCAAGCGAATATTTTGATGGGTAATCAATTGGCTCCAAGGCCCATTAGAATGTAAATACTGGCGCATACGGGGCATGGCATATACGGGCACATCTTTGGCACCCATACTCTCGTGGCCCAGATACATGAGGCCGGTGTAGTGACCAATATGGGCATGGCTCACGATTATGCCCTGTAAGTTGCACTCTGGGCACATCTCTTGTAAGTCATGCCATTGCGATACAAAATCAGGCGTGGCCTCCAACATGTATAATGATTTTGCATCCCGGTCAATGATACCCAAACATACTACCCTTTGCCGTGGCCGCTCCTGGCGGTAATAGGCCCTACAGCACTCCTTGTCACAAGCTACCTGCGGGTAACCGGCATCTTGTGCCACACCCAGTACCACTACTTCAATTCCATCACTATCAATAGGATTATTGGGCGGGCTACATGCGCCAACCATTAGAAGCATGAATACCAACCAGGGCATGGTCCAAAATTAGTGGGGCTTAGCCCACCGAACAGGGCACCTGCCCGTACGCCACGCATAATCGAAATTTGTACCACAAGAAAAAGACCTTTTTGCCAACGACCACGCGTACCAAACTCTACCCAAGGAACCTTGAAGAAAAACTGGGATTCGACCGTATAAAAAACAGCCTAGAAGGACTCTGCGCGAGTGCTTTGGGGAAAAACAGAGCCCAGCACTTGCGGGTAAGTTGTCAAGCTGCCGACATTGCCAAATGGCAAGGTCAAGTAGCAGAATTCCTGCGATTGGTGCGCGAACCGGAGTTTCAACCATTTCCTACACATTACCAAGACCTTACGGTTCATTTGGAAAGTGTGAGGTTACCGGGTTCCGTGCTTGGGTTGGACCATTTGGTAGAATTGAGGGACTTTCTGCGTTTGTATGCCCAAATGGTGCGCGAAACCCGAAGAAATAGGGAATGCTTGCCTTTGTTGTACGAACTAAGTCAGGGTTTTGCCTATGAAAAGGAAATATTGGCTAGCATAGAGGTAATACTGGATGAAAAAGGCGACATACGGCCAGGGGTATCTACGGAACTAAACCGCATCCGCCAGGAAATGGAAAAGGTTATTGCGGTGCAAGACAAGAGGTTTGAATCCATATTGCGCAAAAGCAGGGACGAACGCTGGCTAAGTGCAGAGGAACAAACCATACGCAATGGCCGTAGGGTGCTGGCCATGCTGTCAGAGCACAAGCGAAAAATTAGGGGTATAGTACACGACGAGTCCAACTCTGGCAAAACCACTTTTCTGGAGCCTCAGGCACTGGTAGAGTTGGGCAATGAACTATTTGATTTACAGCAACAAGAGAGAAAGGAGATTTACCGCATCCTATCGGTTTTAGCCCAAGAGCTACGCCCATTTCTGGGCCACCTGATTGCCTACCAGTCCATAGCGGGTTCTATGGATTTGGTCCAGGGCAAATCTAGTTTGGCCCAATTGTTAGGTGGGGCCAATCCCATTATGTCAAGTTCTGGCTATCTTGAACTTATACAGGCCAAGCACCCACTTCTAGTTTTGTCATTTGCGGGGCAAGATCGCCAGGTGGTTCCCCTCCACATTTCACTGGACCAGGCACAAAGAATCCTGGTAATCAGCGGACCAAATGCCGGCGGCAAGTCCATATGCCTTAAAACATTGGGGCTAATACAGCTCATGTACCAGGCGGGCATGCACCTGCCGCTAAGCCCAAATTCCAGCTTGCCCGTTTTTCAAAAGATTTACCTTGATATGGGCGATGACCAGAATCTTGACAGCGATCTTTCTACCTATAGTTCACACCTCAAGGCGCTTAAACATTTTGTAAACCACGCCGATGCTTCAACCCTTTTTTTGGTGGACGAGTTTGGGGCGGGTACCGACCCGCAATATGGCGGTGCCATAGCCGAGGGGGTACTGGACCATTTGGTTAAATCAGGTGCTTACGGTGTGGTTACCACCCACTACACCAATTTAAAACTCTATGCCGGAAGTCACCCAGGTGTGGCCAATGGTTGTATGCTGTTTGACCAAGAGGCCATGCAGCCCACCTATACCCTTCAAATAGGCCGCCCTGGTAGTTCATATGCCTTTGAAATAGCCCAGAGAATAGGATTAAACAAATCGGTATTGGCCTATGCAAGGGCAGGATTGGGGCAAAAGGCGGAGTCATTTGACCTGCTGATAAACCGACTGGAGAAGGACAAGGTGGCACTGGAGGATAGGTTGCGCGAAGCGCGGGAAAAGGAACTCAAATACAAGAGATTAACGGATGAATATAAGGAACTTAAACAACAAATAAAAGACAACAGGAACAAAGCCGCACTGGCGCACAAAACACAGCTGCAAAATGAGCTAAAGAACATCCACAAAAAATTTGACCAGTCTATGCAGGCCTTGAAATCCAACAAGAAAGGCCAAGATGAGATAGCCCGGGAAATACGGGAATCCCTTAAGAAGGAAAGCGAAAAAGTAGATTCTGAGATAAGAGCCATTGAGACACAACTGCAAAAACCTTTGGCACATGGTGCAGGCGACATACAAGCAGGACAGTCAGTTATCATAAAAGGGGCTACTGAGGTAGGCGTAGTTGAATCAAAAGAAGGAAAATACGCATTGGTAGCCTTTAGGCATTTGAGGTCACGGGTGCCTATTGACCAGCTATTGCCCTCACATACCAAAGCAGCCCCTAACAGTACATCGGGACTCAAGGTGATTGATATGTTGCAGGACTACCACACCCAAATAGACCTACGGGGAAAACGAAGCGATGAGGCCATGATGCTGGTAGAGAAACAGATTGACCTGGCCGTGGTATTAGGCCAAGCCTCTTTTAGGATCATTCACGGCAAAGGGGACGGTATATTAAGGAAACAGATTGCTACCTACCTAAAAAGCTGTGGGCCGGTGGTTTCTTTTGAATATGAACATGCCGACAGGGGAGGAGATGGGGTAACAATTGTGCAGTTATAAGTAATGCAGATGTTTAGACCTTTCCTTTTTCTGTTTTGCTGGTGGATGGCAGCGGCTTGTGCCAACCGGCAACCCACACTTGAATATTCATTGCCTCCTGACCACCCAGCCTTAGGCCACTGGATAGCAAAATCATACACGGACTCTGTGCGGCAGTTGGAATCAACCCAGGCAGCGGCCAATCTGCTTAGTGGCATCACCGAATTCCACGTGTCAATTGACAGCGTTCGCTGGGTTTTTGGCAATAGTGAGCGCAAATCCAGTCCAATTGCCTTTTTGGGCAGCGACCATTTGGTGTCGAATGGTATTGCCCTGTACTGGAACAAAGTGCAGGGATATGTGGGGGTAGCACACAAGAAATCCATGGGGCTATTCGCCAGGTCGCCCGTGGTGCAAGGTCATTTTACCGGACTTGAACAGTTCATTATCAATAACCTATTGGCAGGAACTTATCATTTGGCTCCCAATGGGACATCGGCGGCTATTGGCACCAATGGAATGGTTCAGGGATTGAAAGGTATGGCCTCCATCAAACCTATATTGCTGGCCCAGGAACTTGGAAACTTTGATATACTGCAAATCACCGACGAAGAGGGCAATACCTCTTTCAAGGGATGGGGCTGGGTGGGCGATACACTGGTGATTTACCACTTGATACCGGGCCAAGACTATACCTACGGCCGAGGGAGGATATGGCTCAGATTGGTCATAACTGAAGGCATAGGCTAGCGCAGGTTTGGCCTTTTGTTGGTTTTGTATGAACTTGCGGGCCTATTAGCATAGCCCATTCATGAAATCTTTCCCTCTGTTTCTGTTGGCCGTTTTGCCTTACCTTGGCTTGGCCCAGCCCAGTGTCCGCATCAATGAGTACCACTTTGACGCGGTAAAAGACCTGGAAGCACAACCGGTTCAAGACCAAAGCATCACAGGAACTTGCTGGAGCTTTAGTACCTTGTCATTTATGGAGTCAGAAGTTAACCGTTTGAAAGACATGGATGTTAAGTTGTCAGAAATGTGGATTGTCCGCCATGCCTACATAGAAAAGGCTGAACGCTATGTACGCTTTCACGGCAATGTAAATTTTGATGAAGGTGGTGCTTTTCATGATGTTACAGCCATGATAGCCAAATACGGCATAGTGCCACAGGCCACCTATCCAGGACTGGGCTATGGCTCTGACAAACACCATCATGCCGAACTAAAATCCATATTGCGGGGCATGTGTGAGGCCATAGTAAAAAACCCAAACCGCACCTTGACCACCTCATGGCGAGAGGCCATTGTTGCCGTAGTGGATGCGTATTTGGGCGCGCCGGTAAAACAGTTTGAACATGAAGGAAGGTCGTATTCCCCAAAGTCCTTTGCCGAATATGTAGGCATAAAACCTGAAAACTACGTGGTGCTCACCTCGTTCACTCACCAACCCATGTATAGCCCGTTTATCATGGAACTGCCTGACAACTGGCTGCACGCCAGCGCCTATAACGTACCGCTCCAGGTGTTTATGGAGGCCATAGATGCGGCAGTGCTCAATGGCTACTCGCTTGCCTGGGCTGCCGATGTTTCTGAACAAGGTTTTTCTCACCGCAATGGAGTGGCGGTAGTGCCTGAAGGCAATTTTGCCGGGCTTACTCGGGACGAAATTGACCCCCTGCTCAAGGCCCCACACCGGCAGGAAAACGTGACACCAGAAATGCGCCAAGTGGCCTACGACAACTACCAAACTACCGATGACCACGGCATGCATATCATAGGCAAGTACCAAGAAAGCGATGGTACGGTATATTACAAGGTTAAAAATTCATGGGGCACCAAAAGCAATGAGTGCGATGGCTATTTATTTGTTTCACAGGCATATGTGGCATATAAAACCATTAACGTGATGGTACACAAGGATGCCTTGTCTAAGTCCACGAGAAAAGAATTGGGTTTATAATCTACCGCAATCCTACGGCACCAGCATGAAGCATATAGATACAACAACATGGTCAGTGGCCGATTTTCAGGCATTTGTGCTACTTTACCTTGCCCGGATAGATGGCCAGCCAATAGATGAAGAAATGGAGGTAATCATGGCCAAGGTGGGTAGTGATACCGCCCGTTCCATGCGCCGACAAACGGATGCATTGAGCGATTATGAATGCATCAAAGTGATTGGCGAGGAGCGCAAACGATTTTATCCTGATGATAAGGGGGCACAAGACCTTATGCAAGAACTGATTAGTCTGCTTATGATGGATGGTAAGCTCACCGACTTTGAAAGCACACTGCTCCACCGGTTGACCAGCCTTTGGTAAGCCTGTCACGCGGTAGAAAGGGGTAAAGATAGGGCAAGACCCACCTTACCTTTCCTCTTCTAGGAGAAGTATCTTTTTAATTTTCAGGTATTTATGCCTTGCATCGGCCACATATACCAAACGGATAATCCACCACACCGTACACAGTATGGCAAAGTGAACGGCTAGAATGGCCAGGACTTTCCAATCGCGGTTGTCATAGAGCCGCACCGCCGATAGGGTGAGCGAATACAGGGTGATGATAAACAACTGGATGGTGCGCACCAGTATGGGCACTATGGTGAGTTCTATCACATTGTTTTTCAGGACACGGCCCTTAATTTTGGCAAAATGGCCAAAGGGGAACATGATATTGAAAAACGACAATTTGGTGCAAAACGTGGTGTTACTCTTGGAACCCAAGAAACCCGGTGTTTTGATGACATTTAACACTTCATCGTCACTAAGAGACGTGACATACCGCCGCACCACCGGCCCAATAAAATGAACGCCAATGCCAAAATTCTCCATTCTCAAAATACCTTTACTCAATACCTGTGCGCAATATATAAATTTTGCCTTGTACCGCCATCAATTAAGCCCTTTTGTGTGACATGGACACCCAGGGCCTAGGTAAACCGCACATTCACAGCCCATGTCATCTGTACGGGGCCATACTGGTAAGTTTACCCAATCTATACATTTGTCCCTTCATATTTCAGGCATGAGGACATTTTTTACCTTTAAGATATTTATATTCATAATTTTACTGTTTGCAGGTGTGCATGGAGCAATAGCCCAAGATTTGGCACCACAGTGGTATATAGGGCTTATGCCATCGGTATTGGTAGAACCTTATGACTCTGTGAATGCCGTAGAAATAAACGTGTTGCCTCTGGTATTTGAAAAATGGCGCCACCTTAAGTATGGCTTGCAGTTTAGGCCCATGGTAAACTATCGTATTTACGCACCGGCCCCGGGTATAAGCCACTTGGGAGGAAGTGTCTTGCTAAACCGGTACTTCCCTTTGTCCAGCGAAAAGCATTCGCAGTTAAAGCCTTTGATAGGATTCTATACCACCTTTACGCACAACAGGTTGGATAAGGTAAATACCCTAACCTTAGGTCTTGAGCCTGGAATAAAAATAGGGGGCAAGGTGAGTGTGAACATCAATCTACAGCCGGGCATCAATTGGTATCCCGATGCGGCTTCACGTGCATTTGTGGGTGCACCTACAGGCTTTTTACCCCATTTTGGCTTAGTATTTCATGTGGGGTACCACCTAGGGTACGGGGAGTGAATGTTTTCTGCACCACCTGGTTCAATACGACAATAGGGCCGCTCATTCAAATGTTAATTTTGAACTGGAAGCACATTTGGGGGAGTATGTTTGCACGGTACAACCTAACAAAAAATTTGACACATGAAGTACTTTGTATTATGTTGTTTATTAGCGTTTTGGGGTTCTTTCGCCTTTGCCGCTCCCGTTGGGGTAGCCCAAGCTGAACAAGTTGCGGGCAAGTTTATGGCATCGGTGCAACCACAGCCCTACGCCCAGCCGGTGTCCCTAGATCTATGGCTAACCTCTTCATCCTCTGAAATGACGGGCGCCATTGCCTATTATTACACGTTTACGCTCACATCAGGCGGGTTTGTATTGGTAGCAGGAGATGACCGTGTTTACCCCATAATAGCCTATGCCCTGGATGGCGATATACGGACTGAGGCCATACCGCCGGCTACCCAAAAATGGCTTGAGGCCTGCAAAGAAGAAATTAGATACGCTATTGAAAATCAATTGGAACCTGACGCCACAATAGCATTGGCATGGGCGTATCCCGAGTCCATTATGGGTACACAGGCCACAAAAAAGACCGTGTCACCCCTGCTGGCAACCAAATGGAACCAGGGCAAATACTACAATGGCGCCTGCCCAGGGGGATCGGTGACCGGGTGCGTGGCCACCGCCATGGCCCAGGTTATGAAGTATTGGGACTATCCCAAACAGGGCCAGGGTTTTCACTCCTACGACCATAGCCAATACGGCACCCTTTCGGCAAATTTTGGCAGTACTACCTACCAGTGGACATCCATGCCCAACAGCGTTACCAGCACCAATTCTGCGGTAGCCACGCTCATGTACCACTGCGGCGTGTCGGTTGAGATGGATTACAGTCCTGAATCCAGTGGGGCTTATGTGATTTCAAGTAGAAGTGCCACAACCAATTGCGCAGAATATGCTTTCTATAAGTACTTTGGCTATAATGATGCCGAAGGGGTAGAGCGTGCTGACTACAGCGAATCGTCATGGATAAGCATGCTTAAGGACGAATTGGACGAAGGAAGGCCGGTACTCTATGCCGGGTTTGGCGGTGGCGGTGGACATGCCTTTGTGTGTGATGGGTATGATGCCTCTGATTATTTCCACTTCAATTGGGGCTGGGGCGGCGTGTACGACGGCTACTTTAAGGTAAACGCACTAAACCCATCAGGCGTGGGAACAGGAGGTGGTAGCGGTGGCTATAATTCTGGCCAACAGGCCATTATTGGCATTGAACCTCCTTCAAACGACACCTCATCAGATGTAACCATTTCCCTCTATGAATACCTGGACCTGTACCCAAGCACCATATCATATGGTGATGAATTTGAACTGACAACCAATTTTGCCAACACGGGAAAAGCCGATTTCAGTGGTGATTACGCCTTGGCCGCTTTTGATGAGGACTTGAATTTTGTGGATTTTGTAGATACCCTTAGCGATTATCAATTGCGTGCCGGATATACATATAGCTACGATCTAACTTTTAGTACCACAGGTATGTTCATCCTACTGCCAGGCACCTACTACCTGGCTACTTTCTACCGACATAATGGTGGCGAATGGAAATTGGTGGAGGATTACAGTTGGTACACCAACCAAGTAACCCTTGAAGTTGAGTTTGAAAGTGATATTGAGTTGTACTCCGAAATAGTCCTTACCCCAGGCACTACCCTGGTTAGAACCAAAAAAGCCTCGGTCAACGCCAACATAGCCAATACGGGTAGCAGTTCTTTTTATGGCTCATTTGCCTTTAATCTGTATAACCTTGACGGGACTTTTGCCCAAAACATTGATGTTATTGACGAAAGCGGTGGCCTCTCCTCGGGATACGCATACACCAAGCCCATCACCTTTACATGCGATGAGATTACCGTGCCCCCTGGCACCTATCTCTTGGCGCTCATGTACAAACGGTCAAGTTCAGGTTCGTACTATCTGGCCGGGTCCAGCTACTACACCAATCCCATCAAAGTGACCGTGCAAGAGCCTGAAATGGAACAAGACGTTTATGAAATGAACAATACCGCCACGAATGCCTATGCCCTGTCCGCCAGCTTTTCCGGCAGTTCGGCCACGGTGGCTACATCAAATGCCAACATTCATAAGGACAGCGACGTGGATTACTTCAAACTGATATTGGAAAGCGGATATAAATACACCATAGATGCGGCCGTGCATGATGCTTATGAGAGCAGTGCAGGTGACTTTACCGTTGATGCCTTGATTTCTTATTCCACCGATGGCACCACTTGGAGCGATGCTTATGACCATGCCATTTTCCCTGACATAAATGCCAAATCTGGAGACCTATATTTCAAGATTGCGCCCTATTTCGCTGGTGAATTAGGCACGTATAAACTGGATATTAGACTAACCAGGGAATTGGTCACTGACATTTCCCAACCCGAAAACACCCATTGGCTCAGTGTCTATCCCAATCCGGTGACCGATGTGGTCTATTTTAAATCTGATGTATTGCCAAATGAGGGCTTTACATGGGAAATTGTAGATGCACTTGGACAACAAGTAGCAAGCGGGAGTGCCGAAGGCAATTCAGACCTGGAAAATGGCATTGATGTTACGCATTTATCATCAGGGAGTTATGCCCTAATTGCCCGCTGGCTGGGTCAGGCCAACATAGCCAAATTTAATGTAGTAAAATGAGGGGCATAGCCTATTTGCTGGTTATTACATCCCTGTCTATGTGTAAGATGGGTAAAAACACAGAAGGAAAATCGGAGAAAGGATCCGAGTTTAGCCCCCAGTTTACCCCGGGCCCCCCTACCTTGGTGTACAAAACCAAGGATGACTACCGGCATTTGGTGCCGGTGGTACTCAATGAAACCCGCGACTCGGTATTGGCCTATCCGCATCCGGCAGACCTGGGCCCCAACGGAAGTGCCGCCTTACCCACAGAACTGTCCAAAGGTTATTTGCTTGACAATAGGGGTATAAATATTGGATTGGCCTATATTGACATGACCCTGGATGACTACGCCAAATTGAAAGAACCCTTGTCGCCCGAAACGATAAAGGAATTGATAGTGGACACCGACCCGCTGTTGGAACTGTGCAATTGTGGCAACCGAAACGCATTGGAAGATCCAATACCACAGTTAAATGCCCTGATTGAATCCGGTGGATTGCGCCAGAAGTGCTTACCTATTAAATAGAAACCAGCCAAAGCCGGTGCGTGGTTTTTCACTTTGGGCTTGCCTTGTTTAGGGATATTTGCTAACATTGTGGCCCAAGAATACAGCCTTGAACATTCCTGATTTTACCTTTTGTGTTGACTATAGAGCCCAAGACTACAAGGCTTTGGTAACGCTTATGCTGGAAAAACTGGTGGACTTGCCAGTAGTGGCCACCTTGGGTGGCAAGCATATGCTGTATGTGAAAGGGGTTACCGATTCGGAGGTGAGCTTTACGCTCCCTGACCAAGAACACGGCGACCCCATGGTGATACACCGCATACACCTTTATCCCGTCTTTAAAGCGTTTCTGGGTTCGGAAAGCTTTGGATTAAAGACACATAAGGATGTTTTCAACTCTACTATAAACAAGAAGCGCCCCTATATTCTGGCATTTATGTATGCTTCAGGGCTGATAGAGCCACTGGGTATCTTGGAAGCCGAAGCGGATGTGGAAACAGAGGAGACTGATGGCCAGGACGAACTGGACGCCACAGATGATTCCATCGAAGAATTGCCTGTATAGATCAGGCTGCTATCGGGTTAAAAAAAAAGGGACCGTGAGGTCCCCTAGGAAAAAAGTATAGGTGATTTGCAGAATTATTTCCACTTGAACATGACAATGTCCTCGCCAAATTCATTGCCAATGAGTTGGTCCACGGACTCTTTGTTTTGCTTCACTATAATTCCATCAAATTCAATTCCTTCGTCCTTGGCTATTCTTTCAGCCTTTTCACCAAATGAGTTGATCATCACCACTGCGGGATCTCCGGCATTGTTGGCAGTGCCCAAGCCCATTTGCCCCAGTATCCCTCGGTCAAAACGCTGTACCTCCGAAAAGGCCTTGAGTGGTTCAGCGGCAAAATAGACCCATTTGGTACTGTATTTCTTTGACTTTTGGTAGGCATATGGGTTGCACTTGGCGGTTTCGTCCGGGCTGCCATCTAGTTTTATATAAGCAAACTTCTTCATCCTTCCG
The DNA here is from genome assembly GCA_016192035.1 of Bacteroidota bacterium. Lineage (GTDB taxonomy): Bacteria > Bacteroidota > Bacteroidia > CAILMK01 > JACPUW01 > JACPUW01. The sequence goes on along the minus strand of JACPUW010000033.1, from coordinate 203,721 downwards.
CTCACTATTACCCCATTAAAATCGCCCATCTTCCCCTTGTCGCGTCTGGCTATTGCTTCATCTATGCTTTGGGTTATCTGGAATGCAAACGAGCCTTCTTCCATTTTAATTGGACGTTCTTCAGCTAGTACGGTGTGCTTGGCCACCGGTTGAGTCATGATAAACACACTCAACCCTTTATAGGTTGCCGTTTGGCCATCGGGCCCACGTGGCACTTCCTTCTCTTTCATAAAACCAAATGAGCCAATTAATAGGCTTACAATAGCTAATACAAAGCTTCTCTTTTTTCTCATGATATGAATTGGATTAATTAGAGGCAATATTGGCCCGGGAGTCTGGACCAATGGGTAAGGTAAACTACTCATATCGCAAGTTTTTTGCCCTATTCCATGCCCTGGTTATTTGGGCAGCGCCAAGCCCAATTCTTCCAATATACCCAAATGCTGCAAGCTATAGTAGGCCAATATCCCTACACCAACGGCAATAAGGACTGGAACCCACATGCTTCGGGATTTGAAAGCTATTGCATTGGTTACCTGTCGCTTCCATATTAGTAGGTGTAATATAGCCATGCCTAAAAGGCTGAGCAGGGTTGTTACCAATGGGTGGGTAACCTGGATATAAGTGAGCAGGGAAGATTGAAGGATGGAAAATATCAAGGCCAAGCCAACGACCAGGGATATTTGCTTGGTTTTGCCAATTTCTTTAAGGTTGAGTGCCATTAGTATAGCCCCGCCCAACACCGAAAACAATGCCCCAAACACCAAAACGGAATTTGGATCGAACAGCTTGGGGGCCAGTTTATCTACTAGGTATGGTTCCCTGTCCACAGGCGTATCCTGTTGCCCTGCCCCTTGTGCTGTAAGCAATTTCTGGCCAATTGATAGCTCAAGGGTATCCATGCCAGGTATGGCTATGCCCCTATGGCCGAGTTCCCAAATTGCCGCCAAAATGGCTTCCTCTTCATACTTTTCACTATGTAGTATATAGTCTTCTAATTCAGCTACTTCTCTTTTTTTCATCACCCGTGAGTAGAGATTCTCTTCTGTCATTACCATTCAATTTCAGACTGCAAAACTATTTGGATATGCATCTACTGAAGGCTTGGTTTGTACCATATAAAGTGGTAGTTGGCATATTTTACAAAACCTTCTACTTGATTAAAGGTTTTAGCCATCACTTTTGAACGCATGATTGCCTTTCGGTTCACCCAATATGAAGAATCAAATGAGCAGGCCCCATTTGAGCGTCTGCTCCAGATTTTCCTAGAGTTGCTTACCTATACCTCGGGTGAAGTAGCAGAGGCATTGAATTGGCTCAATGAACTGGATAAAGAACTCCGCCTCACCACCACCGAGTACCCCATGGTCAGTTTTATTGAAGACCTTAAGAAAAAAGGGTATTTAAGGGAAAATAGGCCTGGAGGACAAGGTTTGGTGCCTACGGCCAAAACCGAGCAGGGCATAAGGGAAAGGGCATTGGAGCAAATTTTTGGAAAATTGAAGAAAGGCGGACGCGGCAACCACAGCACCACCTATACAGGAGCGGGTGATGAATGGACAGCCAACCAAAAACCCTATGAGTTTGGGGATTCAATTGACCAAGTGGCACTTACCGAATCTATACAGAATGCCCAGGTAAATCATGGCATTGACGGTTTTTCATTGCTCGACAGTGACCTTATTGTTAGGGAACAGGAGCATAAGTCACAAACTTCCACCGTAGTGATGATTGACATAAGCCACTCCATGATCCTGTACGGAGAAGACAGGATTACCCCTGCCAAGAAAGTAGCCATGGGTTTGGCAGAGCTTATCAGGCGCAAATACCCCAAGGACACGGTCAATTTCATTGTTTTTGGCAACGACGCCTGGGAAGTGCAACTGAAGGATTTGCCGTATTTGCAAGTGGGCCCATACCACACCAACACCGTGGCAGGGCTGGAACTGGCTATGGACTTATTGCGGCGTAAAAAAAACGCCAACAAGCAGATTTTCATGATAACCGATGGAAAACCTACCTGCCTTAAGGTTGGAATTTCCTACTACAAAAATTCATGGGGGCTTGACAAAAGGATAATTGAAAAAACTACCAACCTAGCGGCGCAGTGCCGCAAACTCCATATCCCCATTACCACCTTTATGGTAGCCCAAGACCCTTGGCTGGTGCAGTTTGTGCGCGATTTTACCAAAGCAAATGGGGGTAAGGCCTATTTTACCGGCTTGGGTGCCCTGGGTGAATTTGTGTTTGAAGACTATGAAAGAAACCGCCGCCGGACACTCAAACAATAACTGCACATGACGATTAGTACCCTAGCCACCCAAGTGGTAACCCTGGGCCACCTTAAAGAATTGGGGTACCGCCCGCGCCCCATCAAGCAGGAGATGCGCCAAAATCTCTTGCAAATGCTTGATAAAGAACATAATCCTTTTGAAGGCATATGGGGATTTGACCATACCGTATTGCCCAGTATGCAACGCGCCGTCCTAGCCCGCCACAACATATTGTTGCTTGGCCTCAGGGGCCAGGCCAAAACCCGATTGGCCAGGCTCATGGTAAACCTCCTGGACGAATATGTGCCATATGTGAAAGGAAGCGAAATCTATGACGACCCTCTTGCCCCTGTATCTCATGCCGCTATAAGCCTTTTGGATGAACTGGGTGATGATACGCCCGTAGCTTGGCTCCACCGCAGCGAGCGCTATGTGGAAAAACTGGCCACCCCTGATGTGACCATTGCCGACATCATTGGCGATGTGGATCCCATAAAGGCCGCCGCGCTAAAGTTGCCCTACACCGATCCCAGGGTCATTCACTTTGGACTGGTGCCCAGGGCAAACAGAAGCATATTTGTAATCAATGAGTTGCCTGATTTACAGGCCCGCATCCAAGTGGCACTGTTCAACATTTTGCAAGAAAAGGACATACAAATTAGAGGTTTCAAAATGCGGCTTCCTCTCGACATTCAGTTTGTATTTACGGCCAACCCAGAAGATTATACCAACAGGGGTAGTATTGTAACCCCACTTAAAGACCGGATTGAAAGCCAGATCCTAACGCATTACCCGCCCAGCATAGAATTATCAAAGCGCATAACCCTACAAGAGGCCAAAATACTAGATGAACAGCACAAGAAGGTGGAAGTGCCAGACCTGGTGCACGATATACTGGAGCAGGTGGCCATAGAAGGCCGTAGATCAGAATATGTGGACGCCAAGAGCGGGGTATCGGCGCGCATGACCATTAGCGCCTACGAAAGCCTGGTGGGGCAAGCCGAGAGACGGGCAGTGCGCAACAAGGAAAAGCACACATATGCCAGAATAGCTGACCTATACACTATAATTCAGTCAATAGTGGGAAAAATGGAGCTGGTGTATGAAGGGGAACAGGAAGGGGCCGCCAATGTAGCTAAGCTATTGATTGGTAAATCGGTGCGAACTATATTTCCCGTGTATTTCCCAAATCCCGAGTTGTTTGGCAAGCGCAAGGAAAAAAGCCCTTACCTGACCATAGCCCAATGGTTCTCTAATGGCAACTACTTGGAACTTTCCATCAACTCGGACCAAGTAGAATATGAACGGGCATTGATTTCGGTGCCTGGCCTGGCACAGCTGGTCAAGTCAACCTATCCGGATGCCGAACCTACCCAGCGACATATATTCATGGAACTCATTTTATTTGCCATGGTAGAGTATTCCCTTATCAGCAAACACGAAATGGAAGGCGACCGGTTGGCATTTAAAGACTTGATGACCGGTATGTTCTCCCTTGGGCCTGATGATGGCATTGACAGCTAATGTCACGGTACTGAAACGTTCCCCAAATTGCTTGTTCCATGTGCTACAATGTGCAATACCTTACCAAAAAAGCCGAAGAATATGCAGCCAGGCTGGGTAGGGGAATAGACGAAATACTTCCCGCCACGCAGTCTAAAGAGCCTGTATATCAGGTATCTGGATTTGTATTCCCTTCTTTGCCCATACTGCTTCCACATATGCCCATAGGCTGGGCATCATGGGGTTTGGTGCCCTCATGGACCAGAGATTTGGCCCAGGCCATGGATATGCGGGGCAAAACGCTCAACGCCCGTTTAGAAACCATAGACCAGTTACCTAGCTTCAAAAATGAAGTGGCCAATGGAAGGTGCCTGGTGTTATTGGATGGATTCTTTGAGCACCACCACTTGGCCGGCAAAACATATCCGTATTTCATACAGGCCAGCAACCAGGCGCCCATTTTGGTGGCGGGCATCTATACATTGCGCCAAGGGCTCCCCGGCATGGATAGCCCAGATACCGCAATAAAAACGGTATCAATAGTTACCACCCGGGCAAATAACTTGATGAAAGAAATTCACAACAATCCGAAATTGCCCCATGGCCCAAGGATGCCATTAATCCTTGACCATTTTTCCGAGTCATGGTGGCTGAATGGCCAACTGGAAGACTTAAGGAGACATAGCCTGGAAGATGGGTTTTTAAAAGCCCATACTGTGCTACCCCTAAGTGGGACCCACAGCCCCGGCAACACCCCTAGGGCAAGCATCCCTTTCCTTTACCCCGTTATTGGCTTGCCCCAATAGCACTTTTGGAAATTATTTTGCACGGTGAGCCGCAAATTCCTACACATGAGAAAGAAAATAGCATTGGCAATGGGCACAGGCATTCTATTGGGAGCGGTGCTAGCTTTTAGCCCAAGTGATGAAACTCCGCTGGGAACATTTCAAATGGGTGAAAAACTGCGATATGAGGTAAAATATGATTTGTACATCAATGTTCCCGTGGGCGAGATGGTGTTTAACCTACACGACGAGATCAAAAATTTTAATGGACAAGAGTGTTTTCATTTTAGCGCAACAGGCACCACCTATCGGTTCTACGACGCATTTTTCAAAGTGCGCGACCAATTTCATTCTTATGTGGGAATAAACGACTTTGAACCCCGTCTTTTTACCCGTGATATCCTTGAAGGAAAATATAAGAAACAGGATTACATCATTTTTAACCCTGAAAAGAAGGAAGCAAAAACCAAAAAAGGCGAAGTCTATACCATACAAGACAATACCTGGGACATCCTTTCGGTGTGGTACCTAGCCCGGACTTTTGACTATGATGCCATGACAGTGGGCCACAAGCTGGACATGTACACGTTTATTGACGATGAATCTTACCCCATAGGCCTGGAATACTTGGGCAAAGAAGTAGTTAAAACCGAATTGGGCAAAATAGAATGTCACGTGATAAAGCCATTGCTTATTGTGGGCGAACTATTTAAGTCAGAAGGCGAAATGACCCTTTGGGTCAGTGCCGATAAAAACAAGATACCCGTCATTATAGAGTCAGGCATTTCTGTGGGAAGCGTAAGGGCTGAGTTGGTAGGCCACCAATATTTGAAACATTCGTTTACCGCCTTAAAGAAATAGGGTGGTCATGTGGCAATAGGCATTCAATTGTTGAGTGCTGCTATATTCGTTGAAATTTAATGACAATCTAACGTGGACAAATCAGCACAAAGCGCTCATCCAAAGGGACTTTATGTCCTTTTTTTCACCGAGATGTGGGAACGGTTTGGTTACTACCTCATGCTGGGTATCTTCTCCTTGTATATGCTTGATAGTTGGGAAAAAGGCGGTATGGGGTTTGACCCGCAAAAAAAGTCTGATATCTACGGCACTTACATCGGTCTTGTATATCTCACCCCATTCATAGGTGGTTTGCTTGCCGACCGGCTGTTGGGGTATCGCCGTTCAATTGTCATGGGCGGGTTGCTCATGGCGGCAGGGTATTTAGGGCTTGCTGTTCACAATGAAACCGCTTTCTTTATATCTCTGCTACTCATTATATTAGGCAATGGGTTTTTTAAACCAAATATCTCAACCCTGGTAGGCAACTTGTACAATGACAGCCGATACCGTGACAATAAGGATAGTGGTTACAACATTTTTTACATGGGCATCAACATCGGGGCCTTTGTGTGCAATTTCGTAGCAGCCTATATGCGAATAAATTATGGTTGGGGATTTGCCTTTGCCGCCGCCGGGGTAGGCATGTTGGTTGGTTTGGTGATTTTCATACTCAATACAAAACATGTGCGCGAGGCCGACGTATTAAAACCCGTGAAACCTGGCGACCTTTCAACCGGGATGATACTGGCCAGCACGGTACTGCCCATGTTTGCTTTTGGTATCCTGGGGTATTTTATTAAGGGGGTTACCGGTGGTACAAATCCGGATGGAAACATTTTTGGCACCGATAGCAACGATGCCTTCATATTTGGTTGCGTGCCGATAGTTGGTTTCTTTATCTATCTTATGCTCAAGTCTGATAAGGAGGACCGTGGCCCTATTGCCGCACTGCTCTCAGTGTATGCCTGCATTGTGATTTTCTGGGCAGTCTTTCATCAAAATGGCGACGCGCTTACCGTTTGGGCCGAGGAATATACCCACCGGGAATTGCCTAGCGGCATTGGTACAGCGGCCAATGAAGTAGGAATGGCGCAGGTGGTTAAATATTCTGAATACGTCGATATAGACCAGTCACTATTTGATGCCAAAATAGCTGAACTTACCGTTGCCAAAGAAGCTACGGCGCCTGGTTCAGACCAATCAAAAGCCATAACCGAAGAAATAGGAAACTTGATAAGCTCCCGCAAATACTTTGAGAACCTACCAGACGACAAGCGCCCAGAACAGGGCGGGTCATTACTTTTGGCTAGCACCGAATTGTTTCAGAGTATCAATCCTTTCTGGGTCATAGTGCTTACTCCTGTGGTGGTAGGCACCTTTGGTATGATGAGGCGTAAGAAAAGGGAACCCAGTACACCCACCAAGATTGCCATAGGTTTGGTCATAACGGCCCTATCGGCATTGGTAATGGTAGCGGCTGTGAGTTCGGTAAATATCCATGATGACAAGGCAAGCAGCCTGTGGCTATTCGCCACTTATGGCGTCATTACCATAGGTGAATTGTGTTTGTCGCCCATGGGCTTGTCCCTGGTTTCCAAACTATCCCCTCCACGTCTCACCGCGTTGATGATGGGGGGATTTTTCCTCTCTACCTCAGTGGGCAATAAGCTGGCGGGGATTCTTTCGGCCAATTTTGAAGCAACCGAAAACAAGGGTGGTTTCTTTTTCCTCAATTTTGGATTGGTCATGTTTGCTGCCCTCCTTTTAGTGATCCTGCTCAAATGGCTTAACCGCGTTATGCGGGAGAAGGGCGTGTTTTAAGCAGGCCCCATTTGATTTCATCCATTTTTATTTAAGCACTTTACATGCAGCAAGATACCAAGGCTATTGAAGCCATTCAAACCTTTTCTGGCAAGTACCCCAAGCAGATTTGGTCGCTATTTTTCTCAGAAATGTGGGAGCGCTTCTCTTTCTACGGAATGCGGGGCATGCTTACCGTATTCATGATTGACCAGATTGTGGGCTTGGGCATGGACGAAAAAGTAGCCAACCTGCAGTACGGTGCTACCCAGGCTTTTGTGTATGCTTTTACATTTATTGGGGGGCTTTTTGCCGACAAGATCTTGGGCTTTAGGAAATCCTTGTTTTACGGGGGGCTCCTAATGATTGCCGGTAGTTTAATCCTGGCTTTCAATCCCCATGATTTTTTCTTTATCGGTATCAGTTTCAACATTATAGGAACCGGTTTCTTCAAACCCAATATTTCTACTATGGTCGGTGCCCTATACAAGGGCGGTGATCCCCGGCGCGATGCCGGTTTTTCTCTCTTTTATTCGGGTATCAACATAGGGGCCCTGTTAGGGGGCTATGCCTGTGTATCCATAGCCAACGGCACCTTTTTGGGTTCATGGGTTCCTGAAGCACTGCGCTGGAATGTGGCCTTTGGCTTGGCGGCCATTGTAATGACCATCAGTCTATTGACCTTTGTAGTCACTAAAAATGGCCTTGGCCCTATTGGCCTATCCCCACTTGAGGGCATCAACCAAGCCATAGCTGGTTTTTCAAAAAGGCGGGTCATGGAGTGGGCCGTGTATATTGGTGGTATCCTGGCCATTCCGTTCATCATTTCTGCCGTATCCAATCCGGTTTACACAGACTATTTCATGTACTTCATTGGCCCTGCCAGTCTCCTTTATCTGGCGTACGAAATGATGAAGCTAAGCAAACAAGAAAACTATAAGCTATTGGCTGCATTGCTATTCATAGTTTTCTCGGTGGTTTTTTGGGCCATATTTGAACAAGCAGGCGGTTCATTGAACATTTTTGCCAAGAATAACCTCACAGATAAAGCACTGGGCGGTATGCTTACCCTAGACCCCAATGGGGTTAACAATTCGGCCAATTCCTTCTTTGTCATCATTTTCGCACCAATTCTGGGACTATTGTGGCTGGCACTCGGGCGTAAGTCGCTTGAACCCAACTCGGTGGTTAAGTTTGGAATAGGCTTTTTGTTCCTGGGCTTGGCGTTCTATACCTTTTACAATACCCGCTTCTTTGCCGATGCTGCTGGACGCACCCCACTGGATATGTTCATAGTGGCCTATTTTGTGGTTACCTTGGGAGAGTTGGCGCTGTCGCCCATAGGACTTAGCTTAATGACCAAGCTGTCGCCCAATAAGTTGCAAGGACTCATGATGGGTATGTGGTTTTTGGCCAGTGCATACGGGCAGTATGTGGCTGGTTTGTTTGGTGCCAGTATTGTACCCAACGAAGGGGCATCTAACATGGATAAGCTCATTTCGTACACGGCAGGATATAAACAATTTGCCCTGTATGCCCTTATTGCAGGCATCCTACTCATTGTCATTTCCCCTGTGGTGCGGCGGCTCATGGGCGACACAAAGTAGGCGCGACAATTTCTTATCCGCCGTAAATAAATGGTTTAGCCACTTTCGCCTTACTATTTAACGCTTTTAAGCAACCCAAATAGAGGTTGGAACAGCTTATTTTTGGCCGCCTAAACAGGCTACAAACCATGTCATTTTTTGAGAAACACGAAGAAGTGCTAGAAAGGGCCATTCAGGCCAACCTAGAGCGTACTTATTATGCCCAGTATCCAGAACATCCCAAAGCATACGGTGAGGATGCACCTGTCAATGGTGAAAAAGCCTATGCAAATGCCCTAGGAAAGGATTTTAAAGAATTGTTGCAGACAGGAACAGAAGGATGGGGAGGCGAGGAAAATTCGCCATATACCCGCGAGGACTTGGGTATCCGCTACCCCTTGTTTACACCCAATGTATTGGTAGAAAAGGCAATGAAAGCCAAAAAAGCCTGGGCTAAGTTGGGCCCTGAAGAACGTGCGGGCATACTGGTAGAAGCCCTCGATCGCATAAAGAACAGATTTTTTGAAATCGCACATGCCACCATGCACACCACTGGGCAGTCTTTCATTATGTCGTTTCAGGCTTCGGGCCCCCACGCCGCCGACCGCGCACTAGAGGCTATAGCCATGGCCTATGAAGAACAAGCGCGGTTTCCTGAAGAAGTTCAGTGGGTTAAACCCATGGGCAAGTTTGATATTACCCTCACCAAAGAGTATAAAACCATCCCAAAGGGCGTGGCCCTGGTGATTGGCTGTTCCACTTTTCCTACATGGAATACGGTACCAGGCCTGTTTGCCAGCTTGGCCACTGGCAATCCAACCATAGTAAAGCCACACCCCAAATCGGTGCTGCCCATTGCCATTGTAGTAGCTGAAATACAAAAGGTTCTCGCCGAAACCGGTCTTGATCCGCATATTTGTCAACTTGGCGCTGATGTATCAACTAACCTGATTACCAAATCCTTGGCCGAACATCCAGATGTGGCCATCATTGACTATACGGGTGGAAGCGCCTTTGGCAATTACCTAGAATCACTGCATGGCAAAACCGTGTTTACCGAAAAGGCCGGGGTTAATTCCTGTATTCTTGACTCAGTGGCTGATTTACCCGCAGTATTGCAAAACATTGCCTTCTCGGTATCGCTCTATAGCGGCCAGATGTGCACCGCCCCTCAGAACTTTTTTATTCCAGAAACAGGAATTGCCACCGCCAATGGTACGGTTTCCTTTGAAGATTTGGTAGCCCAATTCAAAACAGCAATTGAAGGGATAGCGAAACACCCAAAGATGGGCGTAGGTGTATTGGGGGCCATACAGAATGATACCACACTTCATCGGTTGGATTCTATAAGGGATTTGGCTGTGGAAGTAGGTCTGGAGTCACAACCGGTAGATAGCCCCGAGTATCCATCTATAAGGGCTGCGAGCCCTTCAGTCTTGGTAGCCGATGCCCATAATGAAGCCCTTTATGAACTGGAAATGTTTGGGCCTATCATATTTATAGTCAAGACAAAAGATACAAATGATTCCGTAGCTAGGGCCAAGAATCTCGCCCGCCGTCATGGCGCCATTACTTGCTTGGCATATACTACCAATCCCCTGGTTAAAGAATACATTAAAGAAGAGATGGAAGAAGTGTTTGTTCCTGTGACGTTTAATCTCACCGGAGGCATTTTTGTCAACCAGCATTCAGCCTTTTCTGATTTTCATGTTACCGGAGGAAATGCCTCTGGCAACGCCAGTTTTACCAATCCTGATTTTGTGAACAGAAGGTTTGTGTGGATAGGCTATAGGGAGGGGTAACCTACTGGTCTAGAAGTTTTGCCCTAAAGGCAAAATAGGCTTCCTTGTCCATGTCAAATGTTAGTAATTCAGGTAGTTTAGCGGCATTGACCCACGAAAAACCCCTTATTTCCAAACCTGTGGTATTGTTGGTTTCCAACATCGGCGGGTCCAGGTTAATTACATGCTTTTCAAGTATTTCTATGGCGTAATAAATTCCTATTACTTGCGTATGCACATCAAACTTGCTGGAAATAAATGATTCACACACATGAACCAGGGTAAACTCATGGAGTGAAATCATCAGGCCCAGCTCCTCATGTAGTTCTCGCGCAAGGCAATGAATCACCCCTTCGCCAAATTCAAGTCCACCACCAGGCAATTTGCACATATCCAAACCCTTATACCATTCATTTGCCACAAGTACCTGTTCATGGTGCCAAATAAACGCATATACCCGAACGGTAAATCGTACAGGGTCTTTTTTTGATGGAGTATGGGCCATTTGGGCGGTTAACTTTGTATGGTGAACTACTGGACTACCGCTCCCACCCGCGATGAGGCGCTGGATAAGATCTATACCTTTCTACAATTGCTTTCATCTGACAGCCCGCTAGAGGCTGAAAAACTTGTAAGGGTAGGGAGCATGGACAAATTTAGGGATGCCCTGCACCGGCATTTGGCCGAGCACATCACGCTCATGTATGACGATACCGAATACATGGAACTACCCGACGACCTTTCCACCGCCATTATGGACCCATTTTCCATGGACGAAAACGAAATTGCACCGGAATTTTCTGGAAAACAACTCACTATGGTCCATAGAGAAACGGTTAAGGTGCGGGTAGGGTTGTTGGGGCAGCTTACTCCCGTATGTGTACACTTTACCATAGCGGAACTTGACACGCGCTTTTACCTCAACTTAATGAACGTGACTTCGGAGTAAAGCCCGTTAGAGTATCCAACCATTTGTTAGCTTTGCTGTTATATGTTTAATCTACCCATTTATTCGTATTGATGACCAAGAAAACCAGCTCCTTCAGCCTTGCTGAACTTAGGGATGCCATAGTAGAAGGGGCGCAAGAGAAAAAAGCCCGTGACATTGTGGCCCTTAACCTACAAAAATTGTCCAACGCAAGCGTGGATTACTACATTGTTTGTCATGGACAATCTGACAGGCAGGCCGAAGCCATAGCCAAGTCCATAGAGGAAACAGTCTTTAACACACTTGGAATATGGCCTTATCACTCAGAAGGATACCAAAACCGTGAGTGGATCTTACTCGATTATTTCGACATAGTGGCACACATTTTCGTTGAGCGCCAGCGAAATTTTTACGCCATAGAAGACCTTTGGGCAGATGCCCATGTGGAGCACTACGAAACTATTATCTAACAACGCATTATCATGAGCGACGACAACAAGAATTTGGGCTTTGGCCGAGGCAATGGCAGCAGCGGCGGGACCGGAAAGGGCAAATTCAATTACTACTGGATTTATTTTGTACTGGCAGCTGTGCTCTTGCTTATCAACATGGTACCAGGTGACTTTGCCAAGGAAAAATCATGGGACGAGGCTCAAGGGATGATTGCCCACGACGAGATAAAATCATTTCTGGTAGTTAATGACCAATTGGTATATATCACCCTGACCGATGAGGCATATGAAACGAAATACAAGGATGATCTACAGAGTTTCTACTATTCTACCAAAGAAGGGCCACACTTCAAGTTTAGGATAGGTCAAAATGAGAACCTTAGGGAGATGGTGGACCAAGTAACCGAAAACTTGAACAAAAAACCCATTGAAGTCCGTCATGACCACCGTGAGAATCATTTACGTGATTGGTTTTGGGTATTGGCCCCTATTATCATCATCGTTGTTTTCTGGGTGTTCATTATGAAGCGCTTGGGTGGGGGAGCCGGGCCTGGCGGCCAAATTTTCAATATTGGAAAGAGCCGTGCGCAGGTATTTGACAAGGATACCAAGGTGAATGTGACCTTTAAGGACGTAGCTGGGCTAGAAGAAGCCAAGACTGAGGTAATGGAAGTGGTGGATTTCCTAAAGAACCCAAAGAAGTACACAGAACTGGGTGGTAAAATACCGAAAGGTGTGTTACTGGTAGGCCCTCCTGGTACCGGCAAAACGCTTATGGCCAAAGCCGTGGCAGGTGAAGCCGAAGTGCCGTTCTTTTCCCTTTCGGGTAGTGATTTTGTGGAAATGTTCGTGGGAGTGGGGGCATCACGGGTACGCGATCTTTTTAGGCAAGCCAAGGAAAAAGCTCCATGCATCATCTTCATTGACGAAATTGATGCTGTTGGCAGGGCACGTGGCCGAAATTCATTTACAGGGGCCAATGACGAAAGGGAAAACACCCTAAATCAATTGCTCACCGAAATGGATGGGTTTAGCACCAACAGCGGGGTCATTATCATGGCAGCCACCAACCGACCAGATGTGCTTGACTCAGCACTACTTAGGCCAGGTAGGTTTGACAGGCAGATTTCTATTGACAAACCCGACATACAGGGCAGGGAAGAGATATTTAATGTGCACCTGAAACCGATAAAAACAGCCACTGATGTGGATGCCAAGAAACTAGCGGCACAGACTCCTGGCTTTGCAGGTGCCGAAATTGCCAATGTGTGCAACGAAGCCGCACTCATAGCTGCCCGTAGGGGAAGCAAGTCGGTAGAATTCAAGGATTTTCAAGATGCCATAGATAGGGTAATTGGCGGCTTGGAAAAGAAAAACAAGATTATTTCGCCCGAAGAAAAACAAATAGTGGCCTACCATGAAGCTGGCCATGCCGTGGTGGGCTGGTTCCTGGAAAATTGCGACCCACTGGTTAAGGTTTCCATCGTGCCTAGGGGTATAGCCGCACTGGGTTATGCCCAGTACCTTCCCAAAGAGCAGTTCCTATATACCACTGACCAAATGCTCGATACAATATGCATGTCGCTGGGAGGCCGCGTGGCCGAAGACATTGTATTTGGACGTGTTTCTACCGGCGCACAAAACGATTTGGAACGGATTACCAAACTTACCTATGATATGGTAGGCATTTACGGCATGAATGATAAGGTTGGCAAAGTTTCATTTATGCAGCATGGCGAGGCTTTCCTAAAGCCCTTTTCTGAGAAAACAGCCCAATTGATAGACGAAGAGGCTAGGAATATCATTGAGGAGTCATACCATCGCACCAAGGAACTGCTTCTAAGCCATCGCGATGACCTGGAACGGGTAGCCAAGGAGCTCCTTGATAAGGAAATCATCTTTAAAACCGACCTGGTAGCCCTACTGGGCCCAAGGCCTTTTGACAAACTCGATGTATATGATGAATATATGGCCAAAGGAAATGAAGGCACCCAGCCCAAAGAACAGCCTACTCCCACCGCCAATGACGCGCTGATACCACAAGAACCAGACACTTCCGCCAGTTAATGGGTCACAAGGTATAAACTACATGGATAGCCTAAGCCCAAAAGAACGCATACTTAAAGACGTTAGGGCCAGTTTGTTGCTTACCAAATCTAAGCAGCACCCTGAGGTAATGGTTAAGCCCCAAGTGCCAAAATTGGGCAGTGAGGACGAGGCTTTGGAAGCCTTGCGGCTTGCTTTGGATACGCCAAAGCTGAAAACTTGTAAGAACAAGTATGAGTTTTTGGATAAATTCATATCCTACCTAGAGCCCCTAGGTGAGGTCCAAGTGGTTTGTAGGGATAAGAAAATCAATTCATTCTTTGATTCCTGCGATCTCTTGCACTATGACCAACCGCAAGATGATGGACAGGGTTTTATCCTGGTGCTCCCATTTGATTACTTAGAACCAAACGGTCAGGCGGTGTACTACGATTATTCCACAGATATGGGCAGTCTAGTAGAAAGTGCAGCCTCCATAGCCCTGGTAGGTTTCAAGGACCAATTGGTGAAATCCCCTCAATTACTGATGGATAGGGTAAAAAACCGACTCCCTGATGCCGACCTGTTGGCCGCCAGGTTCTTTATGTGCGCCAACACAATAGAACAGCCGGGGGCCGCCACCCTTTTTGTCATTAACCAACGGCTCACCGTATAGAATTGGAAGGCAAGGCATATTTCGCATCCGACTTTCACTTAGGGGCACCCGACCTAGAAACAAGCCGCAAGCGGGAACGCATAATCGTTCAATGGCTAGATGAAATTGGGAGCGATGCCGGGTCACTTTATCTGGTAGGTGACGTGTTTGATTTCTGGCATGACTATACCCATGTGGTTCCCAAAGGCTTTGTGAGTTATTTGGCCAAGATAAAAGCACTGGTAGAGTCAGGGGTAAAAGTCTATCAATTCAAAGGAAACCACGATATGTGGTTGTACGGGTACCTGAGTGACGAACTCGGTGTGGAGGTGCTTGCACAGCCGCACATGGCCCACCTACACGGCAAGACCCTATATCTAGCCCACGGTGATGGGCTGGGGCCTGGTGATTATGGATATAAACTTGTTAAAGGTATATTTTCCAATAAATTATGTCAATTTATTTTCCGGTGGATCCATCCCGATTTAGGTGTTCCTTTGGCAAGTTACCTTAGCGGGCAGAGCCGTTTGGCCGAGTCGGTGGCCAATGCAGCGTGGCAGGGCGAGGACAAAGAAAGGCTAATGGTACACGCCAAACAAATACTTGGTAAACATTTGGAACACATTGATTATTTCGTGTTTGGCCATCGTCATTACCCAATTGTCCATCCCATCGGCACCATGTCGGCATATGTAAACCTGGGCGACTGGATTGGGCACAATACTTTTGGTGTGCTGCAAGCTGATGGCTTTTACCTTAAAAAATATCTTGGTCCTGGCAAGCATATGGTGCTGCCACCCACTGAAAGCCCAAGAAATCTACACCAGGATTGATTCCTTTGAGTTTGGCAACGGGCTGCGCCTTCTGCGGGTGGATTATTTGGCCAATGTATATGCCATAGATGCCAAGAGCACCATTACGCTATTAAAAACCAATGGGTTACAATTCAAGCACAGCGAGAAATCATTAGGCCCATTATTGGAGCTTGACGTGTCAAACCCCTTAAAAATCCTGGCCCATTATGCAGAATCAAACAGGGTGCTTCTCCTGGACAATACCTTACAGGTCATTTCCAGTATAAACCTGGAATCTATGGATGTGTATGGCCTGGGCGTAAGGGTGGCTACCTCTAAAATGGGGGGATTGTGGGTATTTGACCCCATGCAGCGGCAATTAGCCCGATACGGCTATGATGGTGGCATATTGGTAGGTGTACAACTACCCAACAACTTAGGTGACCTACAGGTAGTGGGGCTTACCGAACAGGATGCCCGGTTGTATATGGGCATTTCCGATGGCAGGGTGCTCATTTTTGACATTAATGGCACCTACCTAGGCGGCCTGGGGGCTGGATCCGCTTACCAAGGCATCTTCCAAGTATGGTCGGGCAAGGTCTATTCCCCAAGTATGGAAGGCCTTCAAATTTGGCTACCTACCGAAAACATAGGGCAAAAATTACCTTTGCCCGGCCAAAATAGGCAAAACACCGCACCAGCCATGTATTACTGCCAATTGGGAAGGATATACGTGTGGATGTCAAACCAATTGTTGGTTTTTAGAATCAATGACATATGAACCTTATAGATAAACTGGAGGACATCAATCTTCGATTTCAAGAAGTAGGCAAAGAGCTAATGGATCCCTTGGTGGCTTCTGACGTAAAGAAGTTTGCATCACTCAATAGGGAATATACCCAACTTAAGGAAATAAGCGATGCACTGGCCTCCTATAAGTTGCTGGTAAGCAATTTAGAAGAAGCCAAAAAGATTCTGGCTTCGGAGGAGGACCCTGAGATGCTGGATATGGCCAAGACTGAATTGCAAGCACTTGAACCACAACTCCAATCTACGGAAGATGCCTTAAAAATGATGTTGGTACCACCTGACCCTGACGACGACAAGAGCGCCATAGTGGAGGTGAGGGCAGGTACCGGTGGTGATGAAGCCTCCATTTTTGCTGGCGACCTGTACCGCATGTACCAGCGTTTTGCTGAAATAAAGGGCTGGACATTTGAATTGGTAGGCTTTAACGAGGGTTCTTCCGGCGGGTTTAAAGAAATATCTTTTAGCCTGGAGGGCCCTGGGGTATATGGTTTTATGAAATATGAGTCTGGGGTTCACCGCGTGCAGCGGGTACCACAAACCGAATCGCAGGGAAGGGTGCATACCTCTGCAGCTACGGTGGCCGTACTGCCCGAAGCCGAAGAACTGGACGTGGAACTAAATATGAACGATGTAAAAAAGGACACCTTTAGGGCCAGCGGGGCAGGCGGACAGCATATTAATAAGACTGAGTCTGCCGTGAGACTTACCCACTTGCCCACAGGCATAGTGGTGGAATGCCAGGATGGCAGGTCGCAGCATAAGAACTATGACCAAGCGCTTACCGTGCTGCGATCCAGGCTGTATGAAATGGAGAATTCCAAACGCCTGGCCGAAATAGCCGCTAAACGCAAGACCATGGTTTCCACCGGCGACCGCAGCGCCAAGATCCGCACCTACAATTACCCACAAGGAAGGATCACAGACCACCGCATAGGTTACACCATCTATAACCTGCCCGCATTTATGAACGGGGAGATAGAAGATGTGATAGAAGCACTTAGGGTGGCTGAAAACGCCGAAAAACTAAAAGCCGGCGAAGTTGTTGGCGGCTAACATCTTCGTTTGACAAAAATCAGTATTCTTTATTTTTGACCAATCGACATGGGTAAATTGCCTCCCGAACCAGAGAAATGCGCCATGTGCAGGGCACGTGCACTCAGCATTTTTCATGTGTGCACCATACCGGCTACCGAAAGGCTGGACGAGGTACGGACCAGTTTGGTTTTCAAAAAGGGCGAGGAGATTTTTCAGGAGGGGCACCGGCCATCGGGGGTGTACTGCATTACCTGGGGTAAGGTAAAACTGGTGAAACTGGGTAGTGAGGGCAAGGAAAAGATCATTAGGCTATCAGGGCCAGGCGACCTGCTCGGTTACAAAGCCATAGTGGGAAATGGCACTTTTACCGGCACGGCGGTCACGCTTGACGATACCCGGGTGTGCTTCATACCCAAGTCTGACTTTCTGGCCATGCTCAGCACAGATGCCCAGCTTTCATTTAGGTTTACCCAGCTACTCTGCCGCAATATTTCGGCTGTTGAGTCTGAAACCGTGGACATAGCCTATAAATCTGTGCGCGAACGCTTGGCAGAGGCCTTGTTATTGCTCCAGGAGAAGTTTAGGTTTGAAAACGATAACCCTAACATTATCAATGTTACCCGTGAAGATTTGGCCAACTTGATAGGCACTGCCAAAGAAACGGTAATACGGCTGCTCTCCGATTTTAAGGACGAGGGAATCGTGGAGTCAATGGGAAGAAAAATTGTACTCAAAGACCATAAGGCACTGGTAAAAATGTGCAATATGGACGACTGACCTTAGCAGTAGCCAAGGTGCATCCCCAAAGAATTTATCACTCAATCAAGGCAATCTAATCCAATTGCATGTGCTATGGAATTGGAAGAAAATTGTTTAAGATCGACTTAAGCCCAGATAGGCCATTACCCGTTTGGCTTGTTCGAGGTGCCTGAATTCATGGGCCACCACTATGTCAAAGGCAGTGCGCAGGGTATAAACCACCTTGCGGCTCCCGGGAGAGGCTATTACCACATCCTGTTCTAAAAACACCTTAGCACCCAATATATTGGCTTTAAGTACATCATGATGATCGGCAAATCGTTCAAGTAAATCAGCGCCAAGAGATTCATTCCGTGGTTCCCATATGGGAAACGTTTTGTACCTGCGCGTATGGGTAGCCTGTACCGATTTTAGAATTTCCCGGCCCATAAACCTTACCACAAATCCAATCTTTCCATGAAATGGAACATCATAGCTGCCCTGGTGCAATGCCTGTAGCGTAGGGTAATATGATTCATTGATCGCTATGAGGTGCTCCACATTTTGACCTATGCTCCATGAACACGGATTGGGTTTCATAAGCAGTTCCAACTCTGATAGATGGCCAAAACATTCTTGAAATGATGCATGTGAAGCATCTAGGCGTTCGTGCAACTGGCGAATGCTTTTATCCACATTCATTGTATGCTGCAATTAAGGCCCAAAAGTATCCCCCCCAACGCTTTCCTATGGACCCATTGACCAGTCCACCGCCCAAACCTCCCGGCCTGCCCATCTTTGTTGACCCATATGTCAATTACCACCACCATAGCCAAAACCTGGGCTTCCATCATAGCAAATAAGCTGCGGTCGGATGCAAGCCAAGCGGTAGATATTCAGCATAGTATTTTACACGGCATAGTCAATAAAGCCCGCCACACCGCCTTTGGCAGGGACCACCATTTTGGGCAAATTCGGTCATATGACGATTTTGTGGCCCAGGTGCCCTTGAGAGACTATGAGAGTTTGAAACCCTATGTAGATAGGGCCGTAGCAGGTGAAGAAAACATGCTTTGGCCGGGTTTTCCTAGCTACTTTGCCAAAACATCGGGCACCACCTCGGGCACCAAATACATACCCATTACCCGCGATTCCATTCCCAACCATATCCAGTCAGCCCGCAATATGTTGCTCAGCTACATATTTTTAAGGGGCGAAGCAAAATTGCTTCTTGGAAAAATGATTTTCTTGCAGGGCAGCCCCACATTACAGATAAAAGGAAAAGTACGCACGGGAAGGCTGTCAGGAATCGTAGCGCACCATGTACCCGCCTATTTGCAGCGAAACCGCTTACCCAGCTTGGCTACCAACAGCATAGAAGACTGGGAAGCGAAGGTTGACGCCATAGTGGGTGAGACCCTGCACCAAGATATGCGCCTGATAAGCGGCATACCCCCCTGGGTGCAAATGTATTTTGACAAGCTGGCGGCCAAAGGAGGGAAACCGGTAGGCGACCTCTTTCCCAATTTCAATCTCCTGGTACATGGCGGGGTCAACTTTGCCCCTTATCGGGCTCGGCTCATAGATACTATTGGGCGTGAAGTGGATATACTGGAAACGTATCCAGCCTCCGAAGGATTTATCGCCTTTCAGGATGATTATAGGCAAGATGGGTTATACCTCAATGTGCACTCGGGTATTTTCTTTGAGTTTATTCCATTGCCCGAATTCTTTGACCCTAAGCCTACTAGGTTGCACCTGGGCCAAGTGGAGAAGGGTAAGGACTACGCCCTGGTGCTTTCAAGCAACGCCGGCCTTTGGGGATATGTGATAGGTGATACCGTGCGCTTTTTGTCCACCGACCCTTACCGAATAGTGGTACTGGGTAGGGTCAAGCATTTTATTTCCGCATTTGGCGAGCACGTGATTGCCCAGGAAGTTGCCGCAGCCCTAACCAATGCCGCCCAAGAATTCAATGCCTTGGTAGTGGAATATACGGTAGCACCGCAGGTTACCCCTCATCAAGGTTTGCCCTACCACGAATGGTTTATTGAATTTGGAAAACCACCTACTGATATGGCCGGTTTTACATTGGCACTCGATAAGGCATTAAGGCTTCAAAATACCTACTACCGCGACCTAATAGAAGGTAAGGTGCTGCGCCCTTTGGTGGTACGCACCCTGGGTACGGGGGCCTTTGCTGGCTATATGCATTCCATAGGCAAACTGGGAGGGCAAAACAAAGTGCCCGTGCTCACCAACGACAGGACCATAGCAAATGAGCTGCAGAAATGGACGTTAGATCCTTCACCCGGTCAAACGGCCTAATACCCGATTAACCCAAAGCGGGCCAATAAACCCTAATGCTGCATGGGGCAAGGCTATCTTTGTGCATTCATCATTTTACATATTTAATGGGTACAATAACCATGATCGCCCAAGTGCTCTTGGCACTTTCCATTTTAATCGTTCTGCATGAATGGGGGCATTTCCAAATGGCGCGTTGGTTTGGAATTAAGGTAGAGAAGTTTTATCTCTTTTTTGATGCCTGGGGCAAAAGACTGTTTAAGTTCAAAAAAGGTGATACTGAGTACGGAGTAGGTTGGCTTCCACTTGGTGGATATGTTAAGATATCGGGAATGATTGATGAATCCATGGACAAGGAATTTCTCAAGGAAGCCCCCAAATCCTATGAATTTCGCTCTAAACCCGCTTGGCAGCGCCTATTGGTAATGATAGGGGGAGTTACCGTAAACGTAATCTTGGGCGTGCTTATTTATTCGGGTATCAAATTCGTGTATGGCGAAAAGTACCACACCATGGAAAGTGCCTCACACGGCATAATCGCTTTTACGCTGGGTGAGGAAGTAGGATTTAGGACAGGTGATGTGGTAGTGGCAGTGAATGGGCAAAAACCCGAGCGTTTTGAAGACCTATTGAAGGCGGATGTGCTGATGAATGCCAGCACCATAACGGTGGAACGGGATGGTGCACAAGTGGACATAGTATTGCCAGACAACCTAGTGGAGCGGCTCAAGGAAGGATTCATTGGGCTAAGGGTTCCCTTGATAGTAGATTCGGTGATTGCCGGGAGCAATGCAGAGAAGGGGGGATTGAAAAAAGGCGATGTGATAAAAGCCATAAACGATTCTAGCATAGCCTATTTTCATGAGGTTGTTCCCTTTTTGCAGCGCAGGAAAGGGGAGAGGGTACAGGTGTTGGTGGAGCGACCCGGCGGGACACAAACACTGGAAATAGACGTGGTGGGAGAGGGTAAGAAAAATGCGGGTACCATAGGGTTTAAACCCCTTGAGCAGTTCTCGTATCAGCATTTTGGCCTGGGCGAATCACTGGCCAGGGGTAGCAAGGCAGCCTTTAGCCTGTTGGTGGTCAACGTACAAGCATTCGGCAAGATGTTTTCTGGCGAAATAAATCCGGCCAAAACCGTGAGCGGGCCCATAGGTATAGCGGCCATGTTTGGCTCCGTATGGGACTGGGAGCGTTTCTGGTCACTCACGGGGGCGCTATCCATGATACTGGCTTTCATGAACATACTGCCCATACCTGCACTTGATGGCGGCCACGTGTTTTTTTTGCTAATAGAAATGGTAAGGGGAAAACCACTGAGCGACAAAGCACTGGAGCGTGCACAAATGGTAGGATTTGCCATATTGCTTACCTTGATGGTGCTCATATTTGGAAATGACATTTACCAAGCCATAGTAAACTAAATATAGCGCGAGTATTAACCAAATGCAATAAAATGGCTAGTTTTGCGCACCCAAAAAGCCAATACAGGCCATACCTGCCGAAGTGGTGGAATTGGTAGACGCGCTGGATTCAAAATCCAGTTCTGGCAACAGAGTGTGGGTTCGATTCCCACCTTCGGTACTGAGCCGCAACCCATTGACAAAACAGTGAGTTGCGGTTTTCTTTTTTTGGGGTATGCATCATAGCACCCATTCCACCGATACGCGGCGTATGTCCCACACGCCATCTATGCGCTGCATATGGTACAGGTGGCCAGCACAGATAGTATCATTCTGATAATAACCACCTTTTATCACAGCTGAATCCTTTCCTGTAAGCCGCATCTCGGTTATAAAAAAGAACATCACCTCGCCATACAGTTTTTCCTCATTGCCATAGTAATAAGAAGCTTTCCTCACCTTGGGGCGTACATCTTGCAGCGTGGCCATAAAGGGGCCATCGGGGTCAATATACTTGTGGGGGGCACAGTGTAAGAAACTTATAATGTAGTATTTGCTCTTTCTAGGTTTCACCCCTTTGTTATTGGCAAATAAGTTTCTAAAGGTGAGCTCGGCCAACTCCATGGAATCGTCTGGGCCCATTAAAAAAGTATCAGCCGACACTTCTTCACTGCCCCAGGCCGATATAAAGGCATCCCAATCCTGGCCAAAAACACTCATAGATACCGTGAGGAGCACAAAGACGAGAATACACTTCCGTGTGCTTAACATCATGCCACTTCTTGCTGGGCCTTTTCATCCCATATTTTCACCAACTCTACCAACATGTCCACCGCAGCCTGCATGTCCTGCACGCTTATCCATTCCGTTTTAGAATGAAAGCTATGTCCGCCGGCAAAGAGATTGGGGCAGGGCAAGCCCATGAATGACAACCTAGAACCATCAGTACCCCCTCTTATGCTTCCCAGATCCGGTTTCATTCCAGCCCTTGATATGGCCTCCACGGCAAATTCCACCACTTCTGGACAGTCCTTTAACACATTTTTCATATTTCTGTACTGTTCCGTTAGCTCTATTACAAACCTGGCACCTGGATAAGCTTGTACTGCCGCTTGCGCCAAGGCCCTAAGCCTGTGGGCATATTCAGCCAGATCTTTATCATCAAATGACCTAAGGATCAATGTGATAGTAGCTGTTTCTACCCCGCCTTGCATATCGTATGGATGGACAAAACCCTGGCGTCCAGAGGTAGTTTCAGGGCTCCATTCCTGCTTTGGCAGGCTGTCAATGAAGGTGCCGGCCACCTTTAGTGCATTCACCAACCGGCCTTTGGCATATCCCGGGTGCACATTGGTGCCAAAGAAACGAATTTTTGCCATGTCGGCGCTAAACGTTTCATCTTCAATAGACCCCCTGCTTTCCCCATCTACCGTATAGCCATACTTGGCGCCCAGTTTTGATAGGTTTACCTTATTGGCCCCACGGCCAATTTCCTCATCGGGGGTGAAAAGTATCCTTACCGACCCATGAGGTATATGTGGATTGGCCTGAAAAAAGGCAATGGCATCCATAATCTCAGCCAAACCGGCTTTGTCGTCAGCGCCCAGAAGGGTAGTGCCATCGGTACATATTATATCGTGGCCTAGGCAGTGGCGGAGCTCCGGATGTTCACCTTCAAGTATTGATATCCCACTAGTTCCCAAGGGTATATCACCGCCTTGGTAATTGCGCTTAATCTCGGGTCTTACATCTTTGCCTGAAGTTTCGGGTGAAGTATCCATATGGCTGCACAAACAAATCACAGGCACTTCCCTGGTGCTATTGCTTGGCAATGTGGCATATATGTAACCCCATTCATCCATTTCAGCATCGCCTATCCCCAAATCCTTCAATTCTTGCACCAGCAGCCGGCCCAGGTTTTTTTGCTTCTCGGTAGATGGACAGGTAGGAGAGTTTGGATCAGATTGGGTGTCAATGCGCACGTAGCGCATGAACCTTTCGAGTACAGAGTAGTTATACGCAGGTACATTCATGCCTCGAAATTGAGGGATGTGATGCGAAAATGTGCTAAAAAATAGGTCAATGGCCATATCAAACTAAACTTTGCAACATGGATTGGCAACCAGAAATTTTATATAAAGATTTGTATATCTGTATAGTTAACAAACCTTTTGGCATGTTGTCGCAGATAGACAAAAAGATGGAGCCCGGCATAAACGAATTGCTCTTTGAGTACTTAGGGAAACCGAACTTTTGGGTCATGCTGCAGCGGCTAGACAGAATGGCCGGCGGACTGCTCACCCTGGCCACCTCAAAAAGGGCGGGCAATGCCATGCGCGCCATGCAGATAGCCCAACAAATACATAAAACCTATTTGGTGATAGTGGAAGGGGTACCCGAACCAAGTGTAGGCCACCTAGAGCAATACACAAAAAAAATGGCCAATGCCCAGAAATGGCGCATGTATGACGAACCCATAGAAGGCGGGAAATCGGCCATACTTTATTACCAGGTCCTGGGCACCATAAATGAAAGGAGTTTGCTGGCTGTGAGGCCCATAACCGGACGCACACACCAAATACGGGCTCAAATGGCCTATAAGGGCCATCCCGTGGTTGGTGATAAAAAGTATGGCAAAACTGAATGGCTAAATGACTTCAGCCTATGTTTGTTTTCTCATAGAATTCAATTTGAGCATCCCATCACCAAAGCGCCCGTGCAGGTAACCGCACCTGCCCCATTTCATAGGGATGTATGGTCACAGTTCAAAGATGTAGATATCGTAATATGAAATTGTTTTTAAGCCTCTTATGCGTTTCAATCATTGCATCGTGTGGCCAAACCGATAAAGGTGTGGGCGATACCGGTGCTCAGTGCAGTACGGATACAGCCAAAAGGGAACTTGGGGTGGGCGAATCCTCTGAACTGGCAGCGTTCATGCGGCACATGGATAAGTCAATGGCCGGAGTAAAAAAAGCCATGAAATTGGGGCAAAAGCCTACCGCGAAACTTGATTTTACGTCCATTTTAACTGCTTCGCCCACCAAGGAGGGCATCACGGAAGAACCTGATTATGTTTCATATGCCCAGGTTTTTCTACGCCACGTGGAAGCACTGAACCATACGCCTGCAGATTCATTTGCCCATCAACACAATTTGGTAATAAATAGCTGTATTGCCTGCCACAATAGTTTTTGCACCGGGCCCATAGCCCGCATTAAGAAACACTTGGTCAATCCTGACAATATCCGGGTTGCCCACTAACAGGGGGCCATTTTTTCTCCTACAGGAGGCCATTTACCCATGCCAAGAATGGGCGATGTTTAAAATAACGAATTGACTACAAGCCAAATGAATCACTGCCTAGGCTAAACTTTTCCAAGCAGTCCTTCCATTATTGCCTTGATGGCATCGGCTAGTCCGCTGGCCAGTTTGCCACCGGCCGAAGCAAAGAAATCTTGGCCGCCCCCGCCTCCCTGTATATACGGGGCTGCCGTCTTTATCAGGTTCCTTGCATCAATCTGTCGTTCCGCAATTAAACCCTTTGATACATAAACCCATAGATTGGGTTTGTCTTGTATTACCGCAGTAAGGACCACCAGTGCTTCTGGACGCAATTGTGCTATTTGATACGCCAAATCCTTTCCATCGCTTACTTCTTCAAGAGGGGCAGAAGCCACCACTATCTCCATCCCTTGCATGATTTCGCCGGTTTTGGCCAGTTCCATTGCCTGTTGGCGCAAACGGTCCATCTTAAAGGATGCCAATTTGGATTCAAGGTGCTTCTTGTCATCCAGCAATGACTCTATTGCCTTGGCGGTGTCCTTGTTTGTTTTTAGCAATTGCTTGATAGACCCTAGTTCCTTGATTTGCTGGTCCACAAAGGCAATTGCCTTATGGCCAGTAAGTGCTTCTATGCGCCTAATGCCCGCTGCAACGGCCGTTTCATTGGTTATCTTAAACAGCCCCATAGACCCTGTGGCAAGCACATGGGTGCCACCACATAGTTCGTTGGAGTACGTGGGGTCAAACGTGATCATTCGCACTACTTCACCGTATTTCTCTCCAAAGAGCATCATAGCCCCTGCTTCTTTGGCTTGTGCCATGGAAAGGGAGCGCGCCTCGTTCAACAATATGTTTTCCTGTATTTTATCATTTACTATTCGTTCCACAGCTTCCAATTCATCCGAGCTGAGTTTTGCAAAATGCGAGAAGTCAAACCTCAAATAATCCGGTGATACCAATGAGCCTTTCTGCATTACATGGTGACCGAGCACACGACGGAGGGCCGCATGAAGCAAATGGGTGGCAGAGTGGTTGCGTTCGGTATTGCGCCTACGGTCGGCATGTACCCTAGCCCAAAATACACCATCAAGGTTCTTAGGTAACCTATTGACTATATGAACGATAAGCTCGTTTTCCTTTTTAGTGTCCACCACTTCCACCGATTCCCCATCAATTTGAAGGACACCCGAATCGCCTACTTGGCCTCCACCTTCAGGGTAAAATGGTGTTTGGTCCAGCACCAATTGATACTGAACCTTGCCTTTTGTTTCCATGGCCCGGTAGCGGCGCATGCGGCACTGGCATTCCAACATGTCATAGCCAACAAAAAGCACCTCCATGCCTGGATGTACCTCTATCCAGTCACCCAGGTCCTTGTCGGCATCGGCCCTCGAGCGCTCGCGCTGTTTGTCCAGTGATGCCTTAAACCCCTGTACATCCACTACAAGGTTGGCCTCCTGCGCCATGAGTTCGGTAAGGTCAATTGGAAAACCATATGTATCAAACAATTCAAATGCAAAGTCACCTGTGATGTCTTTA
Organism: Bacteroidota bacterium; assembly: GCA_016192035.1. Lineage (GTDB taxonomy): Bacteria > Bacteroidota > Bacteroidia > CAILMK01 > JACPUW01 > JACPUW01. The sequence continues at coordinate 177,179 of JACPUW010000033.1, read as the reverse complement.
CCCGGATGGTCTGTCACGTGCTGTTCAAATCGGCGGGTACCGCTGCCCAGGGTTTTTAAGAATGACGTTTCCTCCTCACGGATAACCCTTGAAATAAAAGCGGCCTGGGCTTTTACTTCGGGGAAAATATCGGCAAACCTGTCTGCCAGAAGAAAAGTCATGTCGCACAGAAATGGACTATTGGCCATAAAATGGCGATAGGCGTAGCGCACAGCCCTTCGCAAGATTCTCCGTATCACATATCCAGCGCCATTATTTGATGGCATTTGCCCATCGGCTATGGAAAAAACAATCGCCCGTATGTGGTCCACAATAACCCTAATTGCTATGTCATTGACGGCATTCACACCATACTTCACCCCAAACCTAATTTCAACGAAATTGATGAGGTAGTCAAAAACATCCGTGTCGTAATTTGACTTTTTACCCTGTATTACCACAGCCAGGCGCTCCAATCCCATTCCGGTATCCACGTGTTTGGCAGGAAGGGTTTCCAGTGTTCCATCGGCCTTTCGGTTGTACTGTATAAACACATTGTTCCAAATCTCTATAACCAAGGGGTTGTCCCTGTTAACCAGCGCATGCCCAGGCACCTGAGCCCGTTCCGCATCGCTGCGCAGGTCATAGTGAATTTCAGAACATGGGCCACATGGGCCTTGATCGCCCATTTCCCAGAAATTATCCTTTTTTCCGCACTTAAGAATATGGGATTCGGGCAGGAATTGTTTCCAGATGTTGACCGCATCTTCATCGGCAGGTACTTGGCCATCGCCTTCAAAAACGGTGGCATACATGCGTTTGGGGTCAAGCCCATACACTGAGGAGAGGAGTTCCCAGGCCCAGGTCAACGCCTCATTTTTGAAATAGTCCCCAAAACTCCAGTTGCCCAGCATTTCAAACATGGTGTGGTGATAGGTATCCTTTCCCACATCTTCCAAATCATTGTGCTTACCGCTAGCCCGCAGGCACTTTTGGGTATCGGCCACGCGCGGGTAGGGGGCTAACTGGTTGCCCAAGAAGTAATCCTTAAACTGGTTCATACCCGCATTGGTAAACAGCAGGGTAGGATCATTCTTGAGCACTATGGGTGCCGATGGCACTATTTTATGCCCTTTGGATTCAAAAAAATCCAAAAAAGCTTGCCTTATCTCATTCGCGGTCATACGGGCCAACAACTGGTTTTTATAGGGCCGCGAAGGTAGCCAATAGAGCTTGAGAGGTGAGGAAACAAGCCCTCTAAAACCTACTCTTTAAGGTGTTCATCAAGCCACCTAAAGTATTCCCTATGCCAGAGTATGCCGTTTTGGGGCTTAAGCACCCAGTGGCCTTCATCGGGGTAATACAGGAACCGTGCTTGTAGTCCCAGGAGCTTTGCGGAATTAAACGCCTGCATGCCCTCGCCCACGGGTACCCTAAAATCCTTCTCGCCATGAATGACCAGGATGGGTGCATCCCAGTTCTTCACAAAGTTTGCAGGGTTAAAGGCCTCGTATTTCAAACGCGCTTTTCCGTCCCAGGGAGCGCCCTGTAGGTCAAAGTCGGCAAAGAACAACTCCTCGGTAGAGGCATACCAACTGTTTAGGTTAAACAGGCCGCAGTGGGCCACGAAACACTTAAACCGCCCATCGTTATGCCCGGCAAGCCAATACACCGAGTAACCGCCATAGCTGGCGCCTACACAACCAAGATTTTTGGCATCTACATATGGCAGTTTGGTGGCAAAGGCCAAAGCCGTATTGTAGTCGCGCATGGCCTGTCCTCCCCAGTCGCCACTTATCTGCAGGTTGTACTCTTGGCCAAAGGTGGGTACACCGTGACGGTTTGGTGCTATGATGATATAATCGTTTGCCGCCATGAGCTCAAAATTCCACCTGTAGCTGTAATACTGGCTTATAGCCGATTGGGGGCCTCCTTGACAATACAGTAGGGTAGGATATTGCCGCGTGGAGTCAAAACCCGGAGGGAGAATGACCCAGGTAAGCATTTGTTCGCCGGTAGATGTTTTGACCCAATGTTTGCGCACCGATGATTTTTGCAAATTGGACAGAATCTGCGCGTTGGGATTGATAAAAGGCGCATAACTTCCCTTCTTTATATTTATCTCATACAGCGCATTGGGTTCCTGCATGGTGCTGCGCAGGGCAAAAGCACTGTTGCCTGCCAAAGTATAGGTGCTAAAATCACAGCGGCCTTTGGTTACTTGTTCCAGTTTCGACTTGATAAGGTCATAGCTAAACAAATGATAGGTAGCATTCTTGCCGGCTATAAAATACAGGCGTTCATCCTTTTGCGCCCATGTCACCTCACTTGCGCTTATATCATGTTCTTTGAGCACATCGGTCACCATCATGCCAATAATGTCATACACTACTATGGTGTTTTTATCCGATTCGTAGCCAGGGGTTGACATGCGGTTCCAAGCCAGCTTGGTGCCATCAGAAGAGAAAACCGGAGATCGGTCATAACCTGGGTTGTCCAATGATAGGTTCCTAAAATCGCCCGTAGCCAAATCAAGCATGTAAATGTCAGTATTGGTGCTTTTGGCATACTCCAAACCCGTGGATTTCTTACAGGTATAAACTATTCGACTGCCATCGGGGCTTATGGCAAACTCATCTGAGCCACCAAAAGGCATGGTAGGTGCATCATACGGTTCACCCGTCATGATATCAAAGTGCGGGCCCATGGGGCTTTCGTCCCGGTATTCTTGGTAGAAAATATGGCTAAAGGATTTGTCGTCCCATTCATCCCAGTGCCTATACATCAAGTCATCTATGATCCGTCCGGTAGTTAGGGGCAGGTCGGGGTAGCGGTCCACCGTGGTGCTGCCCAGCCTTACCTGCGCGGCATAGACTACTTTGGTCATATTCTTAGCGTAGTGAAAGGCTGTTATCCCACCTTCTTGGTTGGTAACCTGCCTAAAATCACCCGGAACCGACACATTGATTTCAAACATCTGAGGCTCACCAGCATTGGTGCTTATGCAGGCCAAATATTTGCCATCGGGCCTCCATTCGGGCTGCCAGCTACTACCTGCCATTTCTGAAGTAAGTTTTTGTGGTGTACCACCTTTGGTGGGCACCAAGTATATGTCGGTCCTGCCTTTATTCTCCCGCCAGTTATAGTCAGATAGGGTATAGGCCAAGTACTTGCCATCAGGACTTGCCACCGGTGAGCCCATCCGGTCAATCTCCCATAGCAGTTCGGGAGTAAGCCTTCCCTGCGTAAGCGCAACCGTGACAGTGCAAGCGAACAACAAAATGAGTATAAACCGCATACTATCTTCTTAATTGGGTGATTTTTTCTAAGGTCTCATCTTTTACAAGTGCCCTGCCGGTAGAGTTGGTGGATGTGGCATTGCTGTATTCTTCCAGTTCTACCCTAAACCAGTATTGCTGTAGGTCTAAGTCATTAAATAAGGCCTCGCCCAAATTATCGGCCTCTATGGTGGTGGTGCTGTTGGTCAAGCCCTGGAAATCCACTGCCGATTTGTACAAATCAACCTGTGCTCCCTGGGCTGGGGTACCGTCTTCAAAAATTGCTTTCACCAGGAGGGCTGCCTTTCCTTTTTCAGGTTCTGGCTCATTTTCACCTGGATCACAGGCACCAAGACCAATCAAAGCGACCAAAATGGCAATAAGTGTAGGTTTCATGAAGGTATTTTTTGTTGGGTTGGCGAAAATAGGCATTCCAGCGAACAGCCCATTTTGAAGCCTGATGAACCAAGGCCCCCGGGACAAGCCGAATTTTGGCCCATGGAAAAGGATGTACAAAGGATGCCGCTCCGTCTTATTTCAACAAATGAACATGCAAGCACCTATAGGATACCATTGCACGGCTGCCAAGAAGGATTGCTTGGCATGCGTAAGGCAGGGGCCTGGTTTGGGGGTCACTACCACAAAGGAGCACAGCCCAATAAGTCACCCGAAAAATTGGTATTGCTTCAGGGCGAAGTGAAAATCTTCCTTAGAGATGTACATAGCTTGGAGGAAAGCGAACATACGCTTATGGGGCCACAAGAAATCCACATCAAGCCCAATGTATGGCATAAACTACTGGCAATTAGCGACGTGCTATTTCTGGAGATGAACAGTTTGGAAGAACACGTGGCCGATACATACTATATAGCTCCAGAATAGGGCAGGGAATAAGCCTGCAAATGGCTTAATTCGCCCACCACAAGTCACCATATACATGAACGACCCCCTGGGAATGGCGCTTAAGGCCTATTGGGATACCGGCAATGAGCAAATAATGAAGGTGTTTAGCAAGGATGTGTCGGCTGATGCGTACAAGGCTTCCTATTTTTTTAGGAGTTTTGAAGAAATGCCTCCACAAGAACAAAAAGCCATGGGCCTATGCAAGGGCAGGGTGCTGGATGTGGGCGCCGGGGCCGGAAGTCATAGCGTATATCTCACATCAAAAGGATTAGACGTAACGGCCATTGATTCTTCGCCTGGCTGCGCGGAAGTGATATCGGCCAGGGGCATAGAAAAGGTTCAAATCCAGAGCATTTGGGATCACCAGGGCCAATATGACACCGTTCTGCTCATGATGAACGGAATAGGTATGTGTGGCCGGCTCAAAAAGCTGCCCGAATTCCTTAGAAAACTCACTTCACTTTTGGCTCCAGGTGCACGCATAGTGACCGATTCATCGGATGTGTTTCATCTATATGGTGATGTGGACGCGGAAGAAATCCTGGAGTTGGACAAGGAATACCTGGGCGAAGTGGACTTTATGTTTGAGTACAATGGGGTGAAGGGCGCCTGGTTTCCGTGGGTGTATATAGACCAGCGCACACTGGGTGAACATGCAACTAAAGCTGGATTGACATACAAGGTGCACTATGCCAAAAAGAACGCGGGCTTTTTGGCTACCCTTTCGCTGCCATAACCTTAGTAAGCAATGACCATGATTGAGCCAAGGTGAAAATTGTTCAATAAATGACCGTGGTCATATTTGCTAAGAAACTTCAAGCAAAGTTTTGCAGATTGATAAACTGGCTGCCCATTTAAGGTAGGCGCCATGAACTGTTTTCCTCTTGATGGTACAAGCAAACGCAAAAATGGAAGATTTGGCCGCAGATGGTGTTTATCTATCTGATGTAAAAGGCAAACAGACATTTATCCCTTGGGCGCAGATAGATTCTTTTGTGCTGTACACCAGCAAACAGAGGCAGGCCGTAGAGATATTATTAAAAGAGGGAGGACAACTACTGGTTCGGATTGCAGAGCCCTTTGTGGTAGCCCAACTTATCTATAAGGTGCTTTTTAGCTATGGCGACGATGCCTTGTTTGAGCTACCCCGGTTTGAAATAGTCTAGGCGCACATTGGGGTTATTCTGGAATATAGATCTTGGTCGTTATGTATTGTCCATTTTCCAATTGAATAACCATAAGGGAAGCGCGGCCCTTGGCCAAAAAAACAGGAATGCTGGCCCTACCTGACGAAAACGTGGCAGAGGCGCGTATTTGACCTTGCATGGAGTATAGGTCCACCCGCATAGCCCGGAAGCCCATATCCTGGTTATATACCCATATCCATTGGTGGTCTATGAGGGTAGCAATTTGAGACCGCTCAAATGGAACATAAAATTGGGAAAAGGGCAAAGACTGCCCAAAACCATTGAATTCCAAGTAGTAATAGTTTGAATCAAAAGGTAAGGGGCTACTGTGGTCAAGGGTGTAATAGGTGGCTGCATCGCTGCTTCCACATACTCCGGCTATATCCTGTACTTGCACATATCCCTGTGAAGGGTCGGTGCTGTGGTATAGGCTTATGCCAAAACATGTGCTTCCCTTTCCTAAGGTCACATCTACATGAAAACCAAGCGCATCAGTCCGAAAGGATAATGAATATGAGAGCTCCGTTTGTGCCTGTGTTTCAAGACAAAGGCAGGCTGCGGCACTTAATCCCAATAGTAGTTTGCGCATCATGTTGAGACCAATTACCCACAGGATTGTAAAAAGGTTTCCTCAGTGTTTGTTAATACGTCAAATTTGAATTCAAAAAAGAAAGCAGTACCATGCCACTTGAACTACTCCTTCGCTACCTCCACTTCTTGATGATCATGTTATTGGCTTGCTGTTTGGTACTGGAACGCATCCGGCTAGCCCCTATGCTGACCCGTCGGCAGATTGGTCAACTGGCCAAAATTGATGGCATATACGGTTTAGTTAGCCTGTTGCAGGTGAGTGTTGGATTCTCATTGTGGTTTGGGGTAGGGAAGGGGGCGGCCTATTACTCGGGCAACCCCATATTTTGGGCCAAGATTGGGCTGTTTTCCGCCTTGGGGATTGCCAGCCTGTACCCTACCATATTTTTTCTGCGACAGCGCGAAGGCATTGGCAACGATAGCGTAATCCTGCCCAAGTGGGGTGGTACGCGCAGTAAACCTGGAGTTGATCCTGCTTGCGTTTATTCCATTACTGGCCGTATTGATTGCCAGGGGCATAGGCCATTGATGCTGGGCGGTTAGGTTCCCCCTTTTGGGTTTTCCCTAATTAGGCTTTGGCAAACCTTACTTCTTCGCCGTCAAACTTTACAGAACCCACTTGCAGCACAGCCGAGGTATCCTGTGCCCTGAGCTCCACCAAACTGTTGGATTGATTGATTTTAATTCGGCCAATTTGCCCTCTTCTATTGCCCAGGGCCTTATTGATGATGGCAATGATCTGTGGTGGGCTTACCCTGCGGTTGTTGCCTATGTTCACGCTCACCTGCTCCCAATTCCCTCCGTCATCGCCTCTATTGTCGCGCTGCCGGTTCCGTCCTTTGTTGTTGTCGCCACCGCGCTCCCAGCGGTCTTGCCTACCGCCCTGGCTGTCGCCATCATTGCGGCGCCTTTGCTCCTTCTTTGGCGGCTCTATGTTTAGATCTGGGGCATTTTTATAGTCGTTGAGCAAGTGTTGAAACTCATAGGCCACCATCTTTTCTATCAATTCCTCCTTGCTAAGGCCGCCCAAGCGTTCCATGGCTTCATCCATAAACTTGGAAACCCCTTCTTTATCAGCCTTTAACTCAGAAATTTTGTTGAAATAGTGCATCAATTGGCTTTGGCATATCTCCAAACCGTTGGGAATCATTTGTTGAACAAATGTTTTCTTGATGACCCTTTCTATTTCATGAAGTTTGTTGAATTCCCTTGAATGTATGATTGCTATGGAAATACCTTCCTTGCCCGCGCGGCCCGTACGCCCACTTCTATGGGTATAGTTTTCGGCATCATCGGGTAAATTGTAGTTAATGACATGAGTAAGGTTATAAATATCTATACCCCTGGCAGCCACATCGGTAGCGACCAAGAGTTGAAGATTCTTTTTGCGGAATTTGTCCATTACCAGGTCGCGCTGGGCCTGGCTAAGGTCACCGTGCAGTGCGTCGGCATTGTAGCCGTGGTTGACCAATCGCTCAGCTACCTCCTTGGTTTCAGCCCTGGTACGGCAAAACACCATGCCATAAATATCGGGGTGTGCATCAACTATGCGGCGAAGGGCATTGAAACGGTTGCTGGAAGTAGTGACGTAGTAGTGATGAAAGACCGTGTTGGTACTCTCGTTTTTCTTGCCAATGGTTACTTCAAGTGGATTGTAGAGGTAGTTTTTTGCTATGGCACTCACCTCCTTGGGCATGGTTGCCGAGAACATGAGTGTCCTGCGGTTTTCGGGGGTCCTTCCAAGAATTTCTTCTATGTCGTCCTTAAATCCCATGTTGAGCATTTCGTCGGCTTCATCCAAGACCAAAATGCCGAGTTCGCTTAAATCTACGCGTCCCCTGTTAATCAAATCGAGGAGCCTACCAGGCGTGGCCACCAAAATGTGGGGATTTTCGGTAAGCTTTTTTATTTGGGCCTTAATGTCGGTACCGCCATAAACGGCCAGCACTTTAATACCCCGCAGGTATTTGGCATATTTTTCCAAGTCCTTGCTTACCTGAATACACAATTCCCGTGTAGGCGTAAGGATAAGCGACTGAATATGTGTTATTTCAGGCTCTACATCGTGAATTATTGGCAGTCCAAAAGCTGCGGTTTTTCCGGTACCGGTCTGCGCCAAGCCTACCACATCTTGGTCGGTTTCAATCAATACCTTGGCTGTTTGTTCCTGAATGGGGGTGGGGGTCTCAAATCCCAGTTCTGAAAGGGCTTTGAGAATTTCGGGTTTAAAACCCAAGTCTTCAAAAGTAGTCATTCTATCTGTAGGCCTCCTTCAAGGCCAGTATTAAAAAAGTGGTGCAAAGGTAATTGTTTTCCAATTGGAAAGAATATAAATACCTAAAGTGCCATTAGATTTGTGGGTTAACCGTAAAATCCTATACCGCCATGACATCAACTTATTCATTAAAAATGAACATTATACGCTCGGCGATTACCGTTCTGGCGTTTTTTGGAATCAGCCAATTTTCCTCCTGTGGCAATGAGGAGCTGGAGGTAGTAGCCGACTATTCCTATGAATTGGTGGGTGGCTATACTTATAAGTTTAGCGTACTGACCGCCGATTACACTCGCCTGGAGTGGACCATAGAGGGGCAGACATATACCGAAGCGGTAGTGGAGCACACCTTCTCTGGTCAAGACACGTTCAGCGTGTCACTAATGGTGGAATTGGAAGGTGAAAAAGGGGATAAAGTGAGCGACACCAGGACGAGAACGCTGGTGGTAGGGCAACAATTTGAAACCATTAAAGTAACGACATCTTTAGGCACTTTTGGATTCTACCTGTACCAAAGCACTCCCAAGCACAAGGCCAATATGATAAAGCTGGCCAGGGAGGGCTATCTCAACGGCACTACCTTCCACCGGGTGATTAAAAATTTTGTGATTCAAGGAGGTGACCCCCTGTCAAAGGATGCCGACCCTGACAACGACGGCACCGGTGGGCCCGGATATACCATACCCCGCGAACTCAATTCTAACCTAAAGCATGTGCAGGGCGCAATTGGTGCTGCCAAAAAGTCAACCGAAACGGCAAGTAATGGCTCTCAGTTTTATGTGGTGGAGGGCGTAGTTGGTGCCCATCAATTAAATGGTCTGCACACCGTTTTTGGTATTGTGATGTATGGCAATGATGTGGTTACCAAAATTGCTTCTCAATCAGTTGATGGAAATTCACGACCCACTACCGACATACCCATGACAGTAGATTTGGTTTGGTACTCAGCCGAAGAGTTAAAAGCGCAATTCGATTTCGAAATCCCCCTGGAATAGGTCAATCTATGGTATCAGGCGCACGGTCTATAAACTTTGTTATGATGTTGTGCTCCACCGACTCCATTTTGGCTACCAAGTCGCGCAAGCCTGTGTTGTCCATGTTTGACAGCAAACTGGCAAAATTGGATACATACACTTGGTGGTAAGTGGCGTGTGGGAAAATGTAGTCCAAAACCGGATCAAATAACTCCGTTTCATCCGTGAATCCTGCATCGCTCCTAATCTTGTTGTAGGCCCCATTTATCCTCTCTATAGCATCTTCTTTGGCGGCTTGGCTGGCATCTTCCCAAGGTATCCTGGATATGCCGGGGAACACATACACTTCTTTTCCGGTCCAATCCGACTGCCCAATGGAGGCCAACACATCATCATCGGTAACCATAAACTTTGATTTGAATACTGCGGGATCCAGGAAATCTGGATCAATATCCTCATTTTCAAGTGAGATAAAATTCAGGAAATCATTGTCTTCACCCCAATACTGGCAGTCAAACCCATGCCTGTAGGTATCGTGTTGGTCATTTAGGTTCTTAAGGTCATCACTTAGGGTTTGCCTTTCTGCTTCTGGCACATTGTCCACATTAAACCCATACTGGGTAAGGGTAGCCGAAACTCCTTTTTCATTTGCTATCAAATTGGCATAGTTGTCCTTATCGGCTTGGTCTAGGCAATCTGTTCCCTGTAGGTCAGGGTTTAATCCCAATTGATCACATGCGGTGAACAGAAGGGCTAAGATGAAAAATAAAGGGGTGTATTGGTACTTCATGACTGGTTTTGTTAGGTGCAAACAAAGGAACAGATTATATTCCATTTTGCCACAAGGCCATATAAACAATTATCATCCTGTTCAAAATGAGGGGCATATCATAATTGCCCCAAGCCCCAAAACTCCGGGGCAACGGCCGGGCAATCTTGGAAATGGAAACCAAATCCTTTCGCAAACTTTTGCCGCGCATCCCTGTTTCAACAAGCAAATGAAACCTTTCCATCTACCTGTTTTATTCTGGGCTGCCATTGGGCTATCATTTGGCACCTATGCCTGTGAAACAAAAGTAAATAACAAGCAAACCCACACTTCAGAAACCTTAAATCCCTTATCAATGGAAAGTACCATTGCCCCCCAAAGTCTAGAAAACGCAAACATTGACACCATAACCCTGGGTGCTGGTTGCTTTTGGTGCGTAGAAGCAGTGTTCCAACGCCTTAAAGGTGTAGTCACGGTGATGCCCGGATACGCAAACGGCCACACACCGCGACCGACCTACCAACAAGTGTGCTCAGGTAAAACAGGCCATGTGGAAGTGGCCCAAATAGTTTTCGACACTATTGATGTGAAAATTTGGGACATATTAGAGGTTTTTTGGGCCATACATGATCCTACGCAAATAGACCGTCAGGGCAACGATGTGGGAACGCAGTACCGAAGTGGCATCTATTTTAGAAACCAATACCAGGAGCATATAGCCCGGCAGTCTAAGGAATTGGTGGGAAAATCAGGCATTTGGCCCAGTCCATTGGCCACGGAAATTGTTGCGTTAAGTAGTTTCTATCCGGCAGAAAACTATCACCATAACTATTATCTCAACAATCTAGACCAAGGATATTGCCGAGTGGTGATAAGCCCCAAGATTGAAAAGTTAAAAAAGCTATTCGCCGATAGGCTCAAATAGCGCCGCTTCTGCTTTGTTGTGCACATGGGTAACAGCTAAGGATTCCCTTTAATAGTTCACTTTTGTTCACATGAAGCATATCATAGCCCTATGCGTACTCCAATCTCCGTTATCCAATATCCAGCTAGTTTATGGACAGGACGAAATTGACTCCTTTGCCTTGGTTAAAGGGAGTTTTAATGTATCTGTCCTGCTGGGCAGCAATAGTGGACGGAATTCATCTACCGCATCAGGTTTGGAGTCGCCCATGGTAACTGTGGGCAACATTTTGTTGGGCTACCAATATATAATTGGTGATAAGTGGGGAATAAACACCGGGATCGGGGTTGGATATCAACCATTTAAACTTAGGACCAGGCTTCCGGCGTCCAAATCTTACTTCAACCGGACCGTTTTCATGCTCCCGTATTTTATTTTCCAAGCAGAGTTGAAGCGGCGCTTCTCCAGGGGTTTGTTTGTGTCGGTATCGGCCCACCTGCACATAAACACCACTGCCAGGTTTGAACAGGAGTACGCAGCCATCAATCCCAATGTGGCAAATTTCAAATACTTGTATATCAACAGGAATTTAAGCGATTATTCAGGCATACAGCATGGTGTGGGCTTCTATCTGGGCAAACAGATCCTGCAGGGTAATTGGAGTGGGATTGACCTTTTTCTTACTGCTGTCATGCTCAATCGGCAGAAACTCACCATAGACTATTACACCGAGCCCGTGTTAGAAGATTTTCAAGTACCCAATGGTCAACTTTCTTATGGCGGTTCATACATTGGTATAGGTATTTGCTACAACTTTGCTCAAAAACAATAACACATGACGAAAATCATCAAGTGGATTGGCCTAGCCCTAGTCGCCTTTTTAGTGATTGGTCAATTTTTTAGGATTGACAAGGCAAACCCGGAAATTGTGGAGGAACAGCAATTTGATGTCATAGAAGAAGTTCCAGCCACTGTAATGGCATCCCTGCGCGCCGCATGCTTTGATTGTCATTCAAATGAGAGCAAGTATCCATGGTACAGCAATGTGGCGCCTATATCATGGATGGTGGCCAAGCACATAAGGGAAGGACGCGCAGAGTTGAATTTTTCGGAGTGGGGTAAATACGGCAATGAAAAAAGGGGTGACAAACTGGAAGAAGCCATTGAAGAAACGGAGGAGGGAGAGATGCCGATGAAACCATATGCGCTCCTGCATGGCGAAGCCAATTTGAGCGATGCGGCCAAGTCTGAAATGATCAGTGCCTTCCAAACCATAATGACCAGATATCCCGGTAGCGAGGGAGATTCAGACGAAGGTTCGGAACACGAACATCACTAACTATAACCCGCTGATGGATGGGCTATTGCAGCAAATTGCCCTATGCGCTGCCTGTAAGGATACCCTGCCTTTAGGCCCCCGCCCCGTAGTCCGCGCCTCACGCTCAAGCTTGGTGGCCATTGTTGGCCAAGCGCCTGGACTGTCGGTACACCAAAGTGGGATACCGTGGAACGATCCCAGTGGGCAAAGACTTAGATTGTGGTTGGGGGTAAATGATGCATCTTTTTACAATACGGAGAATTTTGCCCTGATACCCATGGGATTTTGTTACCCCGGCAAGGGTAAATCAGGTGATTTGCCCCCTTCCAAATCCTGCGCGCCCCTTTGGCACGATCGACTTTTTCAAGAAATGGCAGATATAAAAGCCATCATACTGGTTGGGAACCATGCATGTAGGTTTTACTTGCCCCAATTAAGCAAGTACCCGCTCACCCAGTGCGTACGTATGCACAAATTGATACCTGACCCGTATCTGGTATTGCCTCACCCATCACCGCGCAACAACATTTGGCTCAAGCAAAATCCCTGGTTTCCACAAGAGGTTATCCCACGCTTGCGTTACCTTATAGCTAGCTTTGGTATTTCGCAGGCATGACTTGGACTCCTTGTATGTCAAACGGAGGCCATGAGTGGAATGGTGATCAGTATGTACATTCTCTTAAATTAAAATAATGAACAACAAAGATTTAGCACCCGAAAGTCTAATGATGGGCTATGGGTATGACCCTCAACTTTCAGAAGGTGCGGTAAAGTGCCCCATTTTCCAAACTTCCACCTTTGCATTTAAGAAGGCCGAAGATGGTAAGGCATTCTTTGAAATTGCCAAAGGCAGTAGAAAACTTGAAGAAGGTGAACATATGGGGCTTATATATTCCAGGATCAATAACCCTGACCTGGAAATTCTGGAAGACCGTCTTGCCCTCTGGGACAAGGCCGAAATGGCAGCGGTTTTTGAAAGTGGTATGAGCGCCATTACCACTACTTTATTTGAGTTTTTATCTCCAGGCGATGTGTTGGTACACAGCAGCCCACTTTATGGGGGTACGGACCATTTTGTGAAGCATGTACTTCAACGCTTTAATATCCAATCATATGAACTCCACGCTGGAGAGGAATATGGCCAACTGAAGGAGCGGCTTGAACAAGACGGCCTGGCGCATAAAGTAGCCATGGTGCTATTGGAAACACCGGCAAACCCCACCAATACCCTATTTGATATTGCGGCTACGGTAGGCTTGGCCAAAAAATTGGGCAACGGAGAAAAACAAGTGCTTGTAGCAGTTGACAATACATATCTTGGCCCCCTATGGTGCCATCCCCTAGAGCTGGGTGCCGACTTGGTGCTGTACTCCGCCACCAAATACATAGGAGGGCATTCAGACGTGATTGCCGGGGCCGTCCTGGGAAGTAAACCACTCCTGGCCAGGGTAAAAAAACTTAGGACCTATCTGGGCAGCATGGCTGGACCTTGGACTGGCTGGTTGCTTATGCGCAGCTTAGAAACCCTAAAATTGCGCATGGAGCGCCAGGCTGCCTCAGCTGCCATTTTAGCCAAATTCTTAAGTGGGCACCCAAAAGTGGAAAAGGTGTATTATCTGGGCTTTCTATCGCCACAAACCGATGCAAGTCAATACGATATCTTTGTTCGGCAATACCACAGCCCGGGAGCCATGCTGAGTTTTGACGTGAGGGGAGGGGAGGCTGGCGCCTTTGCCTTTCTAAACAACTTGAAACTGGCACACCTGGCCGTAAGCCTGGGCAGTACGGAGAGTTTGGCACAGCACCCATACTCCATGACCCATGCAGGGGTGGCCGAAGAAGATAAGGACCGATTGGGCCTAACACCTAGTATGGTGCGGTACTCGGTAGGTGTGGAACATCCCGACGACTTAATCTGGGACCTTGAACAAGCACTGGCCTTTGTACCAGGCTAGTTTGAACCATATTGGTAGTGCCCAATGATTTGATAGGAAAAAAGGCAATCTTCTAGCACTTGCCCTGCGCCTATGTTGTGGATGATGCAGTATCGCTTGCCATCGGTAGAACGCACCGACGACACCAAGCCAATGTGCATGACACCGCCCCCCAAATTCCAGCAAACGATGTGGCCGGGTAAGTACTCATTGGCACTGGAGCTTATGGCCAAGGTTTTACCGTGCCTGCCAAAGAAACACATGAGGTTGGGTACCCGGCGGTGGTCAATATTGGGGTCAGGTTTTGTCAGGCCCCAATTCCTAGGGTATTGATCAAAATGCCCCCGCATGTCATGGTGCACAAGTTCCTGAAGGTCAATTCCCAGGTATCGATACGCCCGGATTACCACATCGGTACAGACCCCTCGGTTGCGGGGCACATCCCCACCAGGAAAGCCAATGACATAATAACCAGGGTCATACGTCACATCATAGGTAGTTAGGTTGAGTGCAGAATCAGCCAATTGATAAGAAAAGCCATCTTGGGCCTTTCCTTGGGTAGCCAATGCCCCAATGGCACATACTATTGACAACCAATACATGCTGTGCATGCACCTCTAACGGATAATCAGCACGGGTTTGTGCCACACACCGGTATCGGTGTGCAATTCCAGCATATATGAACCTGCTGGATAAGCACTTAAATCAATTGCAATTCTTTGGCTACCAATATGTTCTTCTTTATTGGCTATGATTTGGCCCATAGGGCCAATGATGCGGTAAGCCATGATAGGGGTACTTTCTGAGCCTAGTATAAAGACTTGACCCGCAGATGGATTGGGGTAAATGGCTATTTCCTGGCCAGTTTCTGGCCCTAGGCCAATGATGGGCGTAACAATAACCTGGCGGCTATAAACCGTGGAAACATTGCCTGATGAGTCAGATGCATAGTAATACACGTAATAGGTATCAGGCTTAAGCGATTGTACGGAGCCATAGGTATAAACCCAGGTTTCAGCCACCCCCCAATAGTTGTCCTTCACTGTCCATCCGGGCTCCATATAGGTATCCTTTTCTTTCATTTCCACAGGATTGTCTCCCAGAAGGCTTATGACCGGGGCTTCACGGTCCAGTACGGTTATATACCGCACCTTTTGCGAAAAGCCCCCCCTTGAATTGGTAACAGTATATACAATGGTGTAGGTGCCGAGCTTGGTAGCCGCCTGTTTATAGCCAAATTCACTTACATAGCTCCCGGTTACTACCAAACCTAAGCCAGCGGTACCTCCATTGTAGTCCACATAGGTTACCCCTTTATCGTTATAGCTGTCAAACACATCAATGGTGTCTTCTGTATTTCCGATCATTGTAATAATAGGGGTTAGATAGTCGGCTACCTTAACCAAGCGGTAGGCACTGTCTATGTTGCCGTTTTGGTCTTTAAGCACGTACCAGATATAGTAGTCGCCGGCGGTATTCACGTTTATGCTGCCTTTCACGTTTAGGCTTATGTCAGCCACCACGTCAAAATTGTCCATATAGGTGATTCCCTGGTCCGTGTATGACGTATTGATTTGGTGTTCTATTATCTGTCCACCAATAAATTGCAATATCCACGGAGCCTTGGTGTCCCTAACTATTACGGTTCGGTAAGCCTGTGCCTTATTTCCCGTGCTATCCACCGCTTCATACACTAAGGTATAGGTCCCCAGCTTGGTGGTATCTGGTTCGTTTAGTACGCTGCCTGACTTTAGGGTGCAGTTGTCAGTGAAAGAAAAGCCTGGTTCAGTGTATTTTGTATTTGCTTCTACCCAAATGGTATCATTGCCCTGTAGGGCTATGGTGGGCGGCATATTGTCAGCTAACACCGTGACGATTCGATATGCCATGGCTGTGTTTCCGCTAGAATCAGAGGCGGTGTAGGTAAGCGTATAGCTGCCCGCCGTTTTAATCAATACCTTACCGCTCACACTTAGGGCAATGGTATCTATGATTACGTTGTCAATGGCGTATCCCATAGGATCTTGCCATTTTCCGCACTGGGTTATGGAGTATGGGTTATCGCCCAGTAGGGTTATGATGGGAGCCTCCAGGTCATTGGTTATGTCCACCCTGTAATCTTCAAACTCTCCGGTTATGTTGGTACCGCACGGGGTATTTGATGAATTGGCCCTGCTAACACCAACCCGTAGGGTGGTAGCCCCACGTATTGCATTGTTTGGTACCCTAAAGATGAAAGATTCAAAAAGGGAATTGTTGGGAGAGGATGATGAAGCGATTTCTTCCAGTTTATCCACAAAATCACCATCTTGATTAAAGTCTATCCAAGCTTTCCGGTTAAGGGTTGAGTTGGGGTTCTTGGCCCTGTAAATAAAAATTTCATAGTTCTGGCCCGAAGTGAGGCTTGTGCGGTGGTCGGTGCGGTAATCGGTATAGGCAGAAAGGCCCGTGCCAGTGGTATTGTCTATTTTCTCCAGCACCACACGGGCTATACCCACATCGGCATCTAGGTTGGTCACCTTGGGCTTACAGGTGTTTTTCACCCTAACGGCACAAGTAAAGGTCACCTCGTCAGAACCTGCGGCATTGCTCACGTTCAGTTTAATGTTGTAGCAACCCGTGTCCTTAAACACCACCTTGGTGTACTGGTCTTGGGCACCAAATCCGGTAACATAGGCAAATGACTTTGGGGTAATGGTCCAGGTACGGTATTCAGAACATAGAAACCCTTTTACGGTGGAAATGTCACTTAGGGTAACCACCTGATTAATATCGGGTTTTTCAATATCCACATGGATTTTGGCCTTGGGTTTTTGCTTGGCATCTACCACTCTAATAGACTTGGTCAGGGTGTCATATCCGCCACAGTTTTTAATTATCAGTTGCACCTCATAGGTTCCATTGAAAAAGAAGAAATGGCTAACTGCTGAATCTGTGTAAGATACCGAATTGGTTACCGGGCTTGAAATTTCCCAGAAATACTGATTGCCACGGCCTGAAGAAAGATTCTCTATGGCCAACTCGGTGCCCACACATATGGTGTCGGGAATATTGAAATCGGCGGTAGGCGGGGATGTACTGATCGGGGTGCCTGACCATTCAATTTCAAAACCAGGGGCGCCAAAAAACCAGTTGGTGGTAAACTCAAAGTATGCCTTGCCCGTCTTCGCATATAACGTTGACTTAAAATTTGATGATGATGAGTTGCCCGTAAGGCCATTTGAATAGTCCGTGTGGTAATCATGAAGGGCTTTTCCTTTAGAATCGGTGCCCTCATATATGCGCAAGTAGTCGCGGTTAGTCGTCAGGCTAAATTCGGTAAAGTCTAGGCGAAGGTTTTTTACGCATGGAGCTATGGTAAATGCGCAGTTGTACTTGCTGTTTCCTTGATAGTTGTTGGTGCCGCCCGGATCTCTTAGTATGCCTTTGCTCACCGTTGACCCTGTAGCGGTGCCGCACATGGTAGCTCCATCCAGCACGGTAATTACGTTGGTCTTGCATTTTAGGTCGCTGCCCAGGGCGTTCTTGGCATATAGGCAAATGGTATAATCGCCAGGCACGGTAAAGGTTACCGAATTGTGGTAAGATGACGAATCCTTTCCAGGCCCAAAACTGAAGGTCTTGTTTTTGCTCAAGTCTTCCCAAGGGCTTATGGTCCAAATTATGGTCGCCGGACCGTTCAGGCTTTTGTTTAGCAGTTGCACGGCTTCGCCCACCTTAACGGTGGTTTTGTTTACGTCAAACCGGGCCACTGCGGGTGCCGTGGGTTCCTTGATTACTATGAATTTAGAAATAGTATCCGAACTCCCACAATTGACTGTCTTTAATGTGACCTTATGTCGGCCTTTGGTACTAAATTGATACTCAAGGTTAAAACTTCCAGAATCTACTTTCACCCCATCGGCATACCACACATAAGAATTCAAGTCTGTGGGGTCGGCATTATTGTAGGCCAACACAATGGCATTTGTGGTAGAAGAGTCGGCAAGTTTAAAGGCCGCCTTGGGTTTAGGGTCTGGATATATGGATTCGTCTGCACCCATGGTGACGGCTATCAGGCATCGCGCATCCCCGTCAATATCCTGGTCAATTCCAATATATGGTGCCTTTTCGGCAGCACTTGAGCTACTAAGGTGCAGGTCGGACTGGCTGTTAATTGGAGGGCTTGCCTCCACTGAACCCGCATTGAAGGCAGCAAAGTCTTTGGTCCAAGCATTTAGGCTGTTGTAATTAGTTCCATCAAAATAGGCCTTATTTGATGCGCTGGTGCTGTAGTAAAGGTTCCAGTCGAGAAATGTGTACCCATTGTCAGATGCGCTATAAAAGGCATGACCGTTCAATCCGTAGAGCAGGTTGTTCCTTACATCCACATCCAGTTGGCTATTAAACCTTAGTGCGGCGTTTCCCAATAGGCTGTTGTGCCACACGATTAGATTTCGGACATTGTTAAAATACACGCCTACGCCACTGGTAGTAACCATATTGTTTGAAAAACTGCTGGTATTGTTAAAACCTATGTTTATGTCTTGGGCATACACGCCATAGGAACGGGATACGATATTATTACCCTTAAAATTTAGATTATCAATATCATAAAAAACACAGGCATTGGCACCCGTGCTTCTAAAAGATGCAAATCGGTTATTGGAAATAATCAGGTCTTGTATGTCATATAGTCCGAGGGATGAATAATATGAAGAGGTAAAATCATTGTTGACTATGGTAATGCCGGAGGATTTGTTGGATGTGTTGCCCATGAGTTGGATACTTCTCTCACCACCTTCCAGCCGGCAATTGCCCACATAGAGATACTCCACATTGGCGCCCG
This sequence comes from Bacteroidota bacterium, assembly GCA_016192035.1. Taxonomy (GTDB): domain Bacteria; phylum Bacteroidota; class Bacteroidia; order CAILMK01; family JACPUW01; genus JACPUW01. The sequence goes on along the minus strand of JACPUW010000033.1, from coordinate 158,239 downwards.
ACCCGGTCTCGGTGGTTTTGGAATTGGAAGCCACTATGGCGAACAAGTCTTGAGATGTACCGCTAGTGGACATGGAAAACCAACAATTTTCAAAGTTGATATACGAGCACTTGTTATACAGATGTACAATCCATCCGGTACTGGATGCGGTGGTAGCCAGTTTTAGGTTCTTGAATATTATTCTATGTGCCTGGTTCAGCTCTATGGTAGAACGGGTACTGCTACCATTGTGGGTTATGGTGGTTTTTGATGAGTCTTGCCCGTCAAAAGTGATGGTATTGGTTTTATTGGTTCCCACAATGCCCCCTATAACCAAGGATCCCGTATAAGTACCTGGTGCAATGGTAAATACAACTGGGCCACAAATACCCAAAGTATTCAAGGCCACTATGGCGTCGGCCAATGTGGTGTAATCGCCTGATGAACCAACGGTATAGTTGCCTGATAGCCCGGTTGCCAGGCTTACCCTAAGGGTATCGTCTAGGTCGGCATCGCGCTGGCCATTTACTGAGTCCACCACTGCAACCAGTTGATGGGTACCACTTGTCAATGTGGCTTTGCCCAGGGTAATGGTTTTTCCTTGTCCTTGATCGATCGAGCCCTTATATGAAACCGGGGATTGTTTTACCCCATTGAGCCACCAGTTGATGTAGGCACTGCCCAATGAATCGAATCCATCATTGTACAAGGTGGCGGTAATGGTATTGTCTCCACTGCACAGGCGGTCAATTGCCTTAATTTCACCATCATTGGCAAATCTTTCAATCAAACTTATGTCGTCAATGGTCAAACCGTCATCGGTGGTGGTACTTTGGGCGGGGTAATTGTCGGCCTGTCCAAAGCGTATTTGAAAAGTGGCGCTGGGCTGTTGGCTAGCATTGGCTAAAATGGTGTCTAAGTTTTTAATAACTACCCTTTTCCATTGTCCCGCCGTTGCCCTGTTGCCATACCAGTCATATAATGTGATCCATGAATTGCTGCTGCTACCTCGTATCCAAACCCTATCTGCGGTGTGTGATTCTTCGCCATGGTGCATGTAGTAAAAGCTTAGTTCAAACTTGGAACTCTTGTAAGAACTAAGGTCTAGGGTCATTATCAGATAGTTGGTGCTTTGTTGGTTAGACGAACTTGCATCTAGGGTAGCCGCATGCGCCCCGGTACGGTAAAACCCACTTCCTGCGGAAAAACGCACGCGCCCTTGGTTCGTTTTTTCATATGACCACTCTGACAGTCCGTTTATAGAGGTGTTACTGGAGGTAAATGTGGTAGTAGAGCCTACATTCTCAAACCCTTCAAAGAAAGGAAGGGTCTGTGCTATAGATAAATGACAAAAAAGTAGCACAAATAGGGAAGGAGTAATGAGCTGTTTCATGGACAATCGGTTAAGGGTAAATGGGTGAGCAAAGGTGCTGAATATTAAAGACAGTGCGCCACATTTAAGATTATTGGGTCTCTTTGTTAAAGTTGATTGTTGGCTAGAAACCCTATTGCTGTGGAATAGGGTGGACAGGCAGGTTTCATGACCGGTAACCTACCTATATTTGGGCAGTTCAACGGCACTAGGCTTCGGCGCAGTTTGGGCAACATGTATTTAAGGCAACACAACGGCATTGGACACAAGCCAATTCCAGAGGTTTACGCGAACACTTGAGTATTTTCAAATGCACTCTAGGAGGGATTTTATAAAGAAATCAACAGCCTTCACAGGTCTTTACATGGCCCAGGCCATAGGAGGAACGACTATTTCAAGGGCCATGTCTGACATAGGGCAAAGCCTGTTAACTCATTCTAAAATAGCCGGCCTTGAATCAAACCTAGAGACAGACGAATCATTTTGGGCGGTTGTGCGCGACATGTTTCCAGTTCAGGAGAAGTTTATTAACCTGGAAAACGGGTATTTCAGTGCCCAACCATTGGGCACTCTTGGGGCCACGCAGGATGCCATGCAGCGAGTCAACACGCTGAGCTCATACTTTATGCGCCAAGAGCTAGAAAGTGAATACGCCCTCACCAAGCAAGCCATTGGAGATTTTGCTGGATTGGATACCAAAGAATTTGTGATTTGCAGAAACACTACCGAAGCCCTTGATACCGTAATACATGGGTTAAACTGGCAAAAGGGGGATGAAGTAGTGCTAAGCCTCCAGGACTATGGGAGCATGCAAGAAGCCCTAAGGCAGGAATCCAAGCGCACAGGCTTGGTGCTTTCCTACGTGGAGCTGCCCCTTCGTCCAGGTTCGGATGAAGAAGTCATACATGCCTATCAATCAAAGATAACAGCAAAAACCCGTCTGGTCTTGCTCACACACATGATCAATCTTACCGGACAGGTATTGCCAGTTAAGGAATTAATTAAGATGGTGCATGGGGCAGGCGCATTGGCACTTTTGGATTCGGCACACGCATTTGCGCATTTGCCTTTTTCAGTGAAAGACCTTGACCCTGATTTTATGGGTACAAGCCTACACAAATGGCTATGCAGCCCTCTGGGCAGTGGTATGCTGTATATGAAACCAAGTTTGATAGCCGAGGTGTGGCCACTTTTTGGCGATGACAGCTTTCCTATAGACGATATACGCAAGTTTGAGCACTGGGGAACACGCCCGGTGTGGGCATACAGTGGTATAAGGGCGGCAATTGATTTTCACAAATCGTTAGGCACCGAATTGATACACAAAAGGTTGTATTATTTGAAACAATATTGGACTACTAAAGTGGTTGATGCGCATGGGGTTAACATCAATACACCATTTGCATCCACTCGGTCTGGTGGTATTGGCAACTTTTCCATTCAAGGCAAATCTCCAAAAGATGTCTGCGATAGGCTATTCAACGAATTTGGAATTTTCACGGTAGCTATAGACAATCCAGAGGTTAAGGGGGTGAGGGTTACTCCACACTTGTACACCCAGTTATGGGAATTGGATAAACTGGTGGAAGCCATTAAACACCTGGCCAATTGAAAGAAATGTTTAAAGCTGGCAAGAATAAAGTACTGATTGTCTTACTACTCATATTTGCTTTTCAGTATGTACATCCATACGCAGCTTGGGGCATAAACCATGCCTCCATGTTGCCTTTGGGTCCAAGTATCTTATTGATTTTATTGGCGTTTCTTGTGTATTGGTTGGTCCATTCGGGCAGACTTACCAATGTTGATGTGATTTATAAACGTTTGGCCCTGCCGGCAATTTTTATACTTGTAGTGGTCGTGATCAGCCTTGCCTTGCCACTAGCCACTGATGCGTATGGCGATTCTTACTCAATTTTAAAGAACTATGGCGACTTTTTCAACCAGCAGCGGGGAATAGTCCAACCATTATTGGCACTGGTGGACCTTGATATTTTTAACCTCCATAATGGTGAGCGATTCACGTTCAACAGTTTATACCTGCTAATGAGGTTCTCTGGCCTATCACTCACAAGTGCATTTGCACTCTATGGAGCGCTATGGGCATTCGTTTCGGCCTTGGCTTTTGTTTTCCTCCTTTATAAACTTCACCTGGAAAGGAAGATAGCACCCTATTTGGTCTTTGTATCCATGAACGGCATGATGTTGTTTGCAGGTCATGCCGAAGTATATGCCCCCGGATTTGGCCTATTGCTCCTTTTTGGCGTTGCACTAATTGCACATTTTCAACGCAATAGTTTATGGAGCCTGTTTTGGCTATTTCTTTCATGTTTTTTTGCACTAAAGTCCCACTTCGTCCATATGGTCTTGGTAGTTCCATTAATGGCGGGTGCCATACTATTCTTCATTCCATCTACCATTCGTTTCTACACATTCCGAAATGCCGTGGTGAGTTTCTTTTCGGGGCTTATGGGTTTTGCTTTGGCCTACTTTTTCATTTTTCAGGCACAGTCAGGCGACTATTCCTACCGAGGAAAAGAACTGATAAACAATGTCTTTCTGCCCATTTTTACCAATCAAGGGTTATTGCATTATGGCATGTTGCATCCATACCACATACTTGATTGGCTGGTGATATTGTTCATGTGGTCGCCATTAGCCTGGGGCTTACTGGCCCATGGGTGGCTAAACGGGAAAGGTAAAGAGACTTGGCTGCCAGTAGAGTCGGTTATTGTGTTCGCACTATTGGCCTATATGGCTATGTCTTTTGTCGTTAATCCATTGCTAAGCGCACCCAGGGATTGGGATCTTCTATCAGTAGGCAGCCCCATTCTTCTGCTTATGGTTACCTTGGTATTTTCTCGCCTAACAACAAATACGCAGGTTAACACCCTGCATATAATTTGGTTAGGGTTTGCCCTTTTCACCATTCCGCGCTATGTGGTTGAATACCAATCTACCCTGGCGGGTCGTCGTTTGCTCGTCTTGGGTTCTTGGGTACATCAATCCTACCATGTCGGTTCATCTGTTTTGTTTTCTAAAGGAGTTAAAAAACTCTATAAGGACGACATAGGCTTTATAGATAAAATCATGAATCGAAGTATAGCCCATTCTACCGAGTACCCTGATATGGAGTTGGCACATGCATGCACCCAAACCGGATTGTGGATGGACGAAGGAATGGGAGCAACCAATGAGGCCCTTGAATATCTAGGCAAAGCCATAAGTGCATATGGTGATTATGTGCCCGCGCTCAAAGGTGCCGCCATCATACTCCAAAAACGGGGTGATTATCGAGAATCTTTTCCCCTGGTGGAACATTTACAGGCTGTTGCGCCTGATGTTAGGGAACACCACCAATTGCTCATTAACTACTATCACGGTATGGGCATGAAAAAAGCGCTTCAGAAGGCCTGTATTGACCATCTGAAACGCTTTCCTGAAGACAGTAAAACTGTCCAGTCCATCTTGGACAATATATAAGGTTACTCGGCCAGCGCCACTTCGCCTTTTCCCTCGCGGATGAGGACCACATCTTCACCGGTACAGTCAAGCACGGTGCTATGTTCCGTAGCGCCACGCCCCCCATCTATCACCAAGTCCACAAGGTGTTTATACTCATCATAAATCAACTCTGGGTCGGTAGGGTATTCAGAAAATTCATCCTTCATTTTTATACTGGCCGTAACTATTGGGTTTCCAAGTTCCTTTACTATGTCCCGGGGAATGTTGTTATCCGGCACGCGAATCCCTATTTCCTTTTTCTTATTCTTGAAAAGCTTGGGTACTTTGTTGTTTGCTTTAAGAATAAAAGTGTAAGCCCCTGGCAAAGAACTCTTCATGAGCTTGTACACTGAATTTGAGATGGGGAGCGAGTATTCCGATAGGTTCTTTAAATCACTGCAAATCAATGATAAATTGGCTTGTTCGGGTTTCTTGTTGATTACCTGGCAAAGCCGGTCGATTGCATCTTGGTTAAGCATATCACAACCAATGGCATATACCGAATCGGTTGGGTAAATAATAAGGCCACCTTTTCGAAGTACGTCAACTACCAAGCTCACGTGTCGAGGGGCTGGGTTCTGGGGATAGATTTTGATTAACATAAGCGGTTCCCATTTAAGATTAGGTGAGAAATGTAGGGAAAATTCCGCTTACGCTGGGCCTAAGCCAGAACTTTCTTTACCAATTCGGCAGCTTCTTCCAGTGGTGTGGCGGGATAAACTTTTAACCCTGAATTGTCTATGATTTTTTTGGCTTCTTCGGCATTGGTCCCCTGGAGCCGGACAATGATGGGCACCGGTATATCACCTATGTTGTTGTAGGCATCTACTATTCCCTGTGCCACCCGGTCGCAGCGCACAATACCACCAAAAATATTGACCAATATAGCTTTAACATTCGGATCTTGCAGAATCAGCCTAAAGCCCGCTTCCACAGTCTGGGCATTGGCAGTTCCCCCTACGTCCAAGAAATTGGCAGGATTCCCACCTGAAAGTTTAATCATGTCCATTGTGGCCATGGCCAAGCCAGCACCATTTACCATGCAACCCACGTTGCCGTCCAATTTCACATAGTTGAGATTGTGCTTCTTGGCTTCCACTTCAAGCGGATCTTCCTCGCTATCATCGCACAGTTGGTCAAAATCAGGATGTCGAAACAAGGCGTTGTCCTCCAAATTCACCTTCGCATCCACCGCAATTATCTTATCGTCTGATGTTTTGAGCACGGGGTTAATCTCAAACATGGCCGCATCGGTATCAGCATATGCATTATACAGGGCATTCACAAATGCTATCATGGATTTAAAAGCATTGCCGCTTAAGCCTAAGTTAAAGGCAATTTTCCTAGCCTGGAAAGCCTGTAGCCCTTGGCCAGGTTCTATGTATTCCTTGAAAATTTTCTCGGGACTGGTTTCAGCCACATGCTCTATGTCCATGCCTCCTTCGGTGGAATACATTATCACGTTCTTTCCTGTTCCCCTATCCAGCAACACACTAATATAAAACTCTTTAGGTTCGCTTTTTCCTGGGTAGTACACATCTTGTGCTATCAATACCTGATTCACCTTTTTGCCCGCCGCGCCCGTTTGTATGGTCACTAATGTTCCACCCAAAATATCTTTTACCTTGTCGGGTACTTGTTCAAGCGACTTGGCCAGAACCACTCCTCGTGAACCGGTTTCCTTTATGGTTCCTTTTCCTCTTCCACCAGCATGTATTTGAGCTTTGATCACAAACCAACCAGTGCTTGTTTCTTGCTGAAGTTGCTTTGCCTTGTCAATAGATTCAGCTACGCTATAGGCCACTAGGCCTTCTTGAACCGGAACTCCATAGTTTTTTAAAATGGCTTTGCCTTGAAACTCGTGTATGTTCATTGCTTATGATTTGGCGGCCCAAAGCTAGCCCCACCCAGGCGCTAGCGGATAGCTTTGCTCCAAATAGCTACAAACTTTTTGCCCTGAATCTGGTTTGCCATCAGAATAAGTTAATGAATATGAATAAAGTTAGTATAATCGGTGGAACAGGACTAATCGGTTCTAAACTTGCCAAACACCTAGTAGGAATGGGGTGGAGGGTATATGTGCTTGGCCGCAGGAGTATCAGTCAGGGTGAACAAGGAGACGGAATTGAATACAGGCATTGTGACCCCGAAAAACAAATTTGGCCTCATGATGCCTTATCCACATCGCAGGTAGTGATAAACCTGGCAGGACGCTCCATTGGCGACAAAAGGCTGACCACGGGCTTTAAGAAAGAAGTTTACAAGAGCAGGGTGGATGTGACCAATCGATTGGTTACATATCTAAACCACGCCGATAACATTTGTAATCTGTTAATAAACGCATCGGCAATAGGTTTCTATGGTTATGACCGAGGTGATGAGCCACTGAGCGAGGATGCTCCACACGGCACTGGATTTATGGCCGAGCTATGCAAGGCTTGGGAAAAGGAATCAGAAAAATTTGAAGGTGGCAGGTGCATAAGCCTGAGAACCGGAATAGTGCTCGATAACGCCGGTGGGGCATATAAATCCTTAAAAACACCCGTACTTTTAGGTTTGGGATCAGCCCTTGGAAATGGACATCAATGGGTACCCTGGATACACATGGACGATATGTTAAGCGCTATATATCATATAATTAACCAGGAGAATCTCAACGGGCCTATCAACATGACAAGTCCTAATCCAGTGAAGAATAGTAGGTTAATTGGTTCTATTGCAAACTCCCTTAACAAGCCTGTTCTCATGCCCCGTGTTCCCGGAATTTTATTAAAATTGGTGCTGGGTGAATTTGCCCATTCCCTTTTGGGAAGCTTGCATGTAGTGCCCAATAAATTGGAGCGGTCAAATTATACCTGGAAATACCCACATATTGATCTTGCCGTCAAGCAGTTAAATTGGGGTAAATAAACCCGGAAAGCAAATTGGCATAACCCCGCCAACACTTGAAAGACGCGCCCCTAGGCCCTTATCCTTTCTTTGGATAAAAAGTTGGATTTTTCGGTTCTGTGATAGGCTAGGGCGTACACGGCAAAAAATACTGAGGTAAAAAATAGGTCTCCCATGAAGCCATTAAGGGCAAAAGATGACAACCAATCGCCTGACCGATAGAAAGGGATACCCGCAGCGTAGGAAGTCATCAAACCGGCAAAATCCTTGGTATAAGCAGGGCTATTGACCCAAGCACCAAAATTTGTCACCAAAAAGAAGAGAAGTGAGCCCAGGAGTGATGTGCCAATAACCCTTGACCAAGTTCTATTAACAGCAAGTCCAATCCGGCTAATAAAGAACATGGCAATGAAGGAACCGTAAACAAAGGGCATTTCCTTGTGGAAACCCACCTTTCCGCTCAACTCCAAGGCCAAGTCAGACAATATCATTACCAATACAGGTAAAAGCCACATATAGCGTTTCTTGCCAAGTATTGCCCCAGAAAAGATGGCAATTGCACCTACTGGGGTGAAATTATACACTTCATGGGGAATCAATCGGAGGACTGCTCCTAAAACTATTATTGTCAGCGCCATAGGCAATGACCATTTTGTGCTGTTCGTGTTCATGCCACAATTTTACTAATTGCTGCGGGTTTCATCAGTAACACTCCACTTGTTTAAGTGACATTTACCCCCTTACTTGGCACTTCCATTTACACGAAAATTTATTCCCTATAATGACATATTTATTTGATAATGTAATGTTTATGCATTCATTCAAATCATTATTCTAATTGAAAAAATCGCCACCAATCGCCATGTATCCTTGTGCCAAATTTAGTACATGGTTACATGTGTTACTTTGTTTTGCCGCTTGGTTACATATCTAAACTATCAATGGCTTGATGAGAATTGCACGGTCATGTAGATTTGTAAACATGTTTGGCGATCGATTAAAACAAGCTTTAGATGAGGAGGCCGTTAGCCCGGCCCAGTTTGCCGATACCATCGGGGTGAACCGGTCAGCCGTGAGCCATGTGATGAATGACCGGAATAAACCGGGTTATGACTTTATCCAAAAAATTCAGCGTTCTTACCCTCATTGGGACTTTGATTGGCTGGTATTTGAAAAGCCCAAGCGAACGCAACAACGCTCCGCTACTGATGCTAACAGCACGGCGAGTTACAAGTCACCTGAAAAACCCAAGGAAATCCTTCCGGGAAATGAAAACAAAGAAATCCAGCGACAGTATCAACAAGCAAGCCTTTTCACCAAAGGTGATGAAGCGGGCTCAAATGCCAGTCCGCTGCCTGCCAGGGTGCAGCGCAGCGTGATCAAAACCATACTGATTTACTCTGACGGCACCTTTGAAATTTATCAGCCTTCTCAAAAATAATGGCCCATATTGGGTGGTTGCGTAATATTGCAGCCCCAATTCGCCTCCATAGCTCAGCTGGCTAGAGCACGTGATTTGTAATCTCGGGGTCGTTGGTTCGAATCCGACTGGGGGCTCATAACCACACCTGTCCTTGCGGCAGGTGTGGTTGTTTTATGTGGTTAATGCGGGCATAAGTACCTTTGGATTTGAATACTTTTTATTGAAACCCCTATGTCACGTAATTTGATTCCTTTTGTGATTTTTGTTGTAATTTCTTGTTTCACAGTTTCTTGTAAAAAATGCGGCACCTGTTATGTGGCGGTAGATGGACAAGAAGAACCCGATACCCGGACAGAGGAGGCGTGCGGTGATGACTATGAAGCCGTTAAGAAAGAGAAGGAAGATGTGGAGAACATTTGGTCCACGGTGTATCCTGATAGCGATATAACCTACCTCTGCGAAGACAACTAGGAAAACCAATAACGTGCAGGCACTTGGTGGTACCTGTGTATAAATGCGGCCTTCAATTGGCTCCTTACACCTATGCCCCCAAGTACCTTTACCCCTTAATGCAAACCACAAGTTCGTAAATAGATGATTGAACGTGAACAGATTGTCCCAATAAATATTGAGGACGAAATGAAGACTGCCTATATCGACTACTCCATGTCGGTAATTGTTTCCAGGGCATTGCCCGATGTGCGGGACGGCCTTAAGCCTGTGCATAGGCGGGTTCTCTACGGTATGACAGATTTAGGTCTGGCTCACAACCGCCCGTACAAGAAGTCGGCAAGGATAGTGGGAGAAGTGTTGGGTAAGTATCACCCGCACGGCGATTCATCGGTATATGACACAATGGTGCGCCTGGCCCAAGACTGGTCAATGCGCTACACACTGGTGGACGGTCAAGGAAATTTTGGATCTGTGGATGGCGACCCTCCTGCGGCCATGCGATATACAGAAGCCCGGCTCACCAAGATTGCGGAAGAAATGCTTGTCGATATTGACAAAAACACGGTTGATTACCGCCCAAATTTTGACGACTCGCTTAAGGAGCCAACCGTGCTTCCGGCCAAAGTTCCCAACCTACTGCTCAATGGCGCTGCCGGAATTGCCGTTGGCATGGCTACCAACATGCCGCCGCACAACCTGCGTGAGGTAGTCGATGCAACAATCGCCTTTATCCAAAACAAGGATATAAGCATAGATGAACTTATGCAGTATATCAAAGGCCCCGATTTCCCCACTGGAGGTACCATTTTTGGCATTGACGGTGTGAGAAAGGCATTCCACACGGGGAGGGGAAGCGTGAATGTGCGGGGCAAGGCTGAAATAGAAACAGACAAAGCGGGCAGGGAGCGCATCATTATCACCGAGATACCGTATTTGGTAAACAAAGCCATAATGCAGCAAAAAATGGCTGAGTTGGTGAATGAGAAGGTGATAGAGGGGATTAGTGAAATCCGTGACGAGTCGGATAGGAGAGGCATGCGCGTGGTTATAGAGCTGAAAAGGGATGCCATGGCCTCGGTTGTCTTAAATAAACTGTATAAATACACACAACTACAAGGCAGTTTCTCAGTCAATAATGTGGCTTTGGTAGATGGTAAGCCATATACATTAAACCTTAAAGACCTAATCAAATATTACGTTAAGCACCGCCATGAGGTAGTGGTTAGGCGCACACAGTTTGATTTGGAAGAAGCGCTTAAAAGGGCCCATATCCTTGAGGGACTTCTTATAGCATTAGACCATTTAGACGAGGTCATCGCGCTTATCCGCGCATCAAATACCGTTGAGGAGGCAAGGACCGGGCTTATGGAACGATTTGCGCTGAGCGAGCTCCAGGCGAGGGCCATTCTTGACATGCGGCTACAAAAGCTCACCGGTTTGGAGCGTGACAAGATTAAGGCCGAGTATGACGAACTTATGGGTAGAATCGCGTACTACCGGGAAATATTGGCCAATGAAGCGCTGCGGATGAAAATCATTACCGATGAACTTACTGAGATAAAGGAGAAATACGGCGATGATAGGCGCACCTCAATTGAAATGGCCAGCGACGAGATTTCAATTGAGGATCTCATCAATAATGAGGAGGTAGTGGTAACCATTAGCCACTTGGGATACGTGAAGCGCACCCTGCTAACAGAATTTAGAACTCAAGGACGTGGAGGCAAAGGCAGCAAAGGAGCGGCTTCCAGGGATGCCGACTTCATAGAGCACATATTTACGGCCTTTACACACGACTATTTGTTGGTGTTTACAGAAAAAGGGCGTTGTTTTTGGCTCCGAATCTATGAAATACCAGAAGGCAATAAAACCACCAAAGGACGGGCCGTACAGAACCTAATACAGATAGCACCCGACGACAAAATACGAACATATCTCGCTGTTAATCAAATTAACGATGAAGATTACCTAAACAATAACTTTGTAGTATTTTGTACCAAGAAAGGGGTAATTAAGAAAACCACTTTGGAAGCGTACTCCAGGCCCAGGGCCAATGGCATCAATGCCATTTCCATTAATGACGACGACCAATTGTTGTCGGTGTGCCTAACCAATGGAGAATCGCACATCATGATTGCCACCCGAGAAGGGCAAGCCATTCACTTTCCTGAGGAAACCGTACGCGCTATGGGCCGCACTGCCACAGGGGTAAGGGGAGTGCGCCTGGGCGATAACCCCACCAACGAAGTGGTGGGTATGATCTGCGTACAGGAACAAACTGAAACGGTAATGGTGGTTTCAGAAAATGGATACGGAAAACGATCGTCCATTGAGGATTACCGAATCACCAATAGGGGAGGTAAAGGTGTCAAAACCATTAACATCACTGAAAAAACCGGTAGCCTTATCGGTGTAGTTAATGTTAAGGACGATGACGACTTAATGATCATTAACCAATCAGGGGTTACCATTCGGCTGCGTGTGAACGACATTCGTGTGGCAGGGCGCAATACTCAAGGAGTAAGGCTCATAAGTCTTAAAAACGGCGATTCTATTTCATCAATCACCCGGGTGCCCGGCGAAAAGGAAGAAGCTGTTGATCCGCTGGATGGGGGAGCAGAGGATGGCCCAATTGACGATCTAGCCGGTGATGAATAACGAGCAAGCCCAGATATATAAAAAATAGGTAATATGACACAGTACCCCTTTGTTAAGGCCTGCGCATTTTTACTTTTGCCACTCACTTTAATTGAACAACAATGAGATTGACCCTGCTTTTATTCCTTGTCACTACCAACTGCGCCATACAGGTAGAGGCGCAGAAAACATCCTTGACCACAGCCATTCTGGCTAGGGATGCCGACGATTATGTAAAAGCCAAAGAACTCATTGACCAAGTGGTACTCAATGAGAAAACCATGATAGACCCCAAGGCTTGGTTTTACAGGGGGTTTATTTACCAAAACCTGGCCCAGATTATGGTAAATCCAAGTGGATACTATTTCAATCCGGTAAACGGCATAACCGAGGACGATGTGAAGACCTTTCTTACCCTTACCAATGACCCGGTAGGCGTGGCCATTACATCATATGAGAAATGCCTGGAACTGGATTTAAAACAAAAGTGGAATAGAAAAGTAGATGACAACCTGAGGGATGTACTTGGCTATATGGCCTTTAACCTTGGAGGAATCAATTTCCAGAAAGGACTTGAATCAGAAGTGGTGAACAAGGAATATCTTATGAAGGCATATGAAGAGTACAACAACCTGTACAAAATCATTGACTTAATGATTGAGTCGTCCAGTCTGGTTTTTATGCAAAACTTGGCAAAGGATGCCGGCCTGGATGCAGATCTACACCTGGTGAGATTTAATATGGCCAATGCAGCCTTTAACGCCGAAAGTTGGGACCTTGCCGAAAAGGAGTATCAGGCATTGGTTCAAGTGAAACTTCAGGAGTTCATGGTGTACCGAAATTTATCGTACATATACAAGCAAAGAAATGATATGGATGCACTTAGGGCACTATGGAACCAAGCAACCGACAACTTTGATGGCTCAACCGAATTGGGCCGATCGCTGGCCCTGGAAGAAGCCGTCTTTTACCAGGAAATAGGGGAACTGGAAGTGCTGATTGAGAAACTGCGCGATGCCATAAATCTTGACCCCACCAATGCCAGTTTGTACAACGTACTGGGTGGAATTTATACGCAAAAGATTGTGGACCATAACAATGCTTTAAGCGATGAAACCGCTGACCAAACCAAAAAGCTTCAAGATGATGTGTACACCACCATGTTTGCCGATGCCGAAAAGTTGTTGTTAAAAGCCCAAGAACTTGATGCAAAGGAGCCTACCAATTTCACCCAATTGGGCAGCTTATACCTTTCTGAGGGTTTGGTGGCATACAATCAGAACCAGCGGCTCACTTCATCAAAAAGCGACCTTGCCAAAGGCAAAGTCCTCACCGAAAAATACCGGGCATCATTTGCCAAGGCGCAGGTGCAGTTTGAAAAAGGACTAGAAGTGGACGACAAAAACAAGGCTGCATTAGAATACCTATCCAAAATCCACATATGGAATGGCGATTTGGCCAAAAGCATGGAATACAAAAACCGCCTGAAAGAGTTGGAAGGATAGCCTGAACCTAGAAAATGACGAAAGGGCGGCCATTGGCCGCCTTTTTTGTTTTAATACTAAATACTTGATTAACAAGCACTAAATCAAAATGATTTTTGCGCTATTAACCCATAGACAACCCCAATGTTGAAAAAGGAACAATTCAAGTAGTCACAAAGGGCTAGGTGATTAAGCTTCCAAAAGACAAGGTTCAGGATTATCTCAACTATGGCATCTTCACACCAAAGAATGGCAAGTATGATTGCCGCAGGGTAGTAAGGGATGGCAAGTATGATTGCCGCAGGGTAGTAAGGGATGGGAAGTATGATTGCCGCAGGGTAGTAAGGGATGGGAAGTATGATTGCCGCAGGGTTAGGGTAGCGCAGTATAGCCGATTTCCCTACTTAACATAATGTAAATTATATAACAAAAGGGGCAATTAGAAAAAAGCCATCATCCAAGCGCGTCAATTACAACTTCTTCACATTGATGGCATTCCAGCCTTTTGGCCCACGTTCCAATTTGAAGCTCACCTTGTCGCCTTCTTTTATGGTTAGCCCGTTTAGCGCGTGTACATGCACAAATACGTCCATACCACTCTGTTCTTTTATAAACCCAAATCCCTTTGAATCATTGAAAAAACTCACTTTCCCCTTGTTTACCAATTCTTCTCCGTCTTCCTCAGGCCGCTTGGTAGCTCCAAGTGCTATGGATGAATGGTCAATTTCCTTCCTTTTTCTTTCAGGGTCTGGTGGGCTATCGCTAATATTCCCATTCTCATCCACATACGCCAACATGTTCTCCAATTTTCCCTCTACAGCATAAGCTTTCCTTTCTTCCTTTTTCTGCAGCTTATCCTTGCGTTTCTTTAACCTTTTTTGCTCTTTTTCCTTTTTACTAAACGTTTGTTGCGATTTTGCCATGAATATATCCTGCGGTCATTATCACCGCAGCCGCATCAAAGGTAGCGCATGAAATTTGGCTTAGTAAAGACGATGGGCATTAATTTATTCCCACCAGAGGGCCGAAATATGGATGAATATAAATTTTCAGTGTGTGATCTACATAATTTTCGGACATTTCCTTAGTTTGTCTGCCCAGAAGCTCCCTAGCTACTACCATCCGCAGGCTTAGTATTATTGCAAACCGAATAAAACCACCAAAATGTTGCGCAAAAACTTATTAATCTTTAGCTTAGCTCTCCTTCACCTAATATCCTTACCAAGGGCAATGGCGCAGAAAACCTATCAAGGCTTGCTTTGGCAGATTTCGGGAAACGGGCTCAAATCACCCTCTTACCTATACGGCACCATGCACGTGAGCAACAAGGTGGCCTTTCATCTCACCGACACTTTCTTCATGGCCGTAAAGAATGCTGATATAGTGGCCCTGGAGTCCAACCCGCAGAAATGGCTGCGCGAAATGGAAAAAATTGGCCTTTTCAAGGAGTATATACCTGACATTGACGTGCCGTCAAATGGGTTTTACCGCTATGCATTCAATTTCAAATCACCCACCAATGAAGAACTGGGCGGCTTGCTTGCCCAAGACAACAACATGGTAAATCCCCTACTGAGCCGCCTGACCATGGGTGAAGAAGACTACTCAGAAAGTACCTACCTGGATTTGTTCCTTTACCAAGCTGGGGCCAAACAAGGAAAGAAAATAGTGCATCTTGAAGGATATAGGCAGAGTTTCATGCTTGGGCTTAAGGCACAGGTGGGCGATAGAAAAGATGAAACACTGGAGCAAGTACGCTACTATAAACTCTCAGAACTGCGCGACAAGGGCAAAAACCCCTATGAAATGATGCAGGACGCCTACCGACGCGGCAATCTTAACACCATTGACTCCGTGACCGCACTTACCTCTAGCCGCAGGTACAAAATGATATTTATTCACAAGCGCAACAAGATCATGGCCCATAGGCTTGATTCATTGTTGCGCCTATCACAAGAAGTGTTTGCCGGTGTGGGGGCTGCCCATTTGCCTGGTGACTCTGGCATGATAGAACTGCTAAGGGCCAAAGGATACAAACTGCGCCCCATGAATGGCAACAAGGTGACATTCAAACACAAACTATGGCGAAACGTGGAAGAAAAATTCGTGCCCAACCCGCTCGATACCTTTTTTACCACTAACGATTCCGCGTTCAGGGTTAAAGTACCCGGTTTCATGCTTGAAATGCCCAGTGGCGACGGCAGAAACGACTACCTATATTCTGACATGGCCAATGGAGCATATTATGCCATTACCCGGCTCAATACCTACGCCTTTTTGGACAACAATGACGAAGGCAATATGGAGAAACGCATAGACAGCTTGTTTTATGAAAACATACCCGGAAACATACTGAAAAAGAGCAAACTAACTAAGTTTGGATATACTGTCTATGATATAGTGAACCGAACGGCTGCCAATGACATGCAGCGCTACCAAATCTATATAACCCCACTGGAAATCATAGTATTCAAAGCCGCAGGGAGAGGTGACTTTGTGAAAAAAATGCCTCAGGTCGAAGAGTTCTTTGGTTCCATTCTGTTCCTGCGCCAGCAGTCGCCCGCCAATCCCTTAACACCCTACCGTGGCCCTGGTTTCAAGGTACTTATGCCCACTCAGCGCATAGCCAAAGGAAACGCTCAATACGGTGCGCTTATTGGCAATTATCACATACTGGCCGAAGGCTACATACCTACCGGGCAACAACACTACTTCATGGCCAAACGCTCTATACACGACATGAAATACATGGAAAATGATGAATTTGAACTAAAACAACTGGTAAATGAGCTGGCCGACGAGCGTAAGTGGAAGGTCAACTCAATGGAGCTTGGCCAACTGGAAGATGGCCATCCTATGGTGAAGGCCGTGTACGAAAGCGATAAGTCTGGAATCATTTACGCCATGTACATCATAGCCGGCCCTCACTACTACGCACTTTTTGCCCGAACACCCAGCCCAAGCCAAGCCGAATCGTTTTTTGCATCTTTCATACTAACCAAACCGGTGTATTCCTCACCATTTATAAACTATCCTGATACTTCGCTTAAATACGTGGTAAAAACACTACCTCAGCCAGGCGATGTATTTAGGCCCCTGCTCGAACGACGATACCGCAATGAGTACAGTAATTACCAAAGCAGCGACCGGAACAAGAAATACCAGTCTGAAACAAATGACAGGGACATGATATGCGTGGAAAGTGATGAATTGGTGTTTTTTGAGTACTATAAGTTCAATGACTTTGCTTCGGCGGGCGATAAGGAGGAACACTTTAAACGACTCAAGAACAACATTCTGAATGAAGATTTCAAAGGACTTTACCTGAACCGTTTTGAAGAGGTTCCTGCCGAAGGTTGTGTTAAACTATCTTTAGACCTGGCCGATAGTTTTAGCCACCAGCGTGTGGCCGGTATATACGTTTTCAAGGAAGGGGTTTCCTATTCCTTAAAAACCAAATACTCATCCATTGCTGGCCTTTCTGAATTTCAGAAAAACTTCTTGGAGACCTTTGAACCGAATCAGGGCAATAAACCCATTGGAATAGATATATTTAAAGACAAGGGGTTCCATTTTCTCCATCAACTCCAGCTAACCGATACGGCTAAGCAAAACCATGCCTTTGAGTCACTCTATAGTTACGTAACCTTTGATGACAGCGACTTTGAAAAACTATGCAATACTATTGACTCTTTTGCATTTACAGACAAGACCTATAAATATCAAGCCCAAATGGTGGAAGAATTGGGCTCACTGGAAGAAATAGCCGATAAAGTGATACCATACCTGGAGAAAACATTCAGGGAATCAAGCGAAGACCGCCCCGATTTGCAGTTTTCTGCCCTGCAAGCGCTGGCCGACCTAGACAACAAAAAGGCACTCGATGTATTTAAAAGATTGGTTATTAGCGACCCTCCCCTTTCTCAAGGCGATGAGATCTTGTATATCTTTTACAGGCTCGACGATTCCCTGGAACTGTCGGCATCACTCTTTCCTGATTTGCTCAATCTCCTATCATTTGAAGAATACCGCCCCAGGGTGCTCCAGCTACTGGCAACCCTGGTTGACAGTGGCTTGGTGAGTGGCGACACCTACACGGCCAAACTGGACGTACTTATTAAGGAAACCCGCTATGCCCTAAAAAGACAACAGAGCCACGACCAATCGGAAGTGGAAAGCAATGAATATGAGGACTATTTTACCTCCTACTACTCCCCTACCAGGTGGACGCGGCACGAACTGTCATACCTCTGCGCCATACTCCTTCCATTCGCGCATCGCCCAGAAGTTGCCCCCCTGCTGGAAAGCATGTGGAAAATCAAGGATAACAAGTTGTTGCTCAGGCTGGCTATCCAGCATATTAAGGCTGGCAAAAACCCTCCCGCCGACGTGTGGGAACGTTTATCAAAAGAAGACAAGGATTTGCCCGTGCTTTTTGAAGAGCTTAAGAAGGCCAACAGGCTTGATTTGTTAATAGCGGAGCGCAAAACCCAGTATCTCATGGCCAAAGGGCGCTTGTTTGAAGATGGGTTTGATGACCCTAAAGACTCCATCGACTTTTTGACCATGCGGTACTACATTACGGATGAAGGCCAGCATGGACACGCCTATTTCTTTAAGCATAAAGAACATGACGAAAAAGAATGGAGCATGGCGGTGGTGGCTTTTAGCGCCACCGACAGCCTAGCGGTGAAGGCAGGGTATGACTATGCCGACACGGGCATTTCCTTCTACGAAAAGGATAAAAAAGGCATGAAAAAGAAAATGGATGATCTGGTCAAGTGGTTTGCCATAATAGAACACAAACGCGTGTTTGAAGCGGGTGACTCCTACTATGACTCGTATTACGACTATTGAACATAACCATAAGTTGTGGCCTACTTGTTCTTGCGCATGCGCAAGCTCAGCGGTGTCACTTCCAGCAGCTCATCATCGCCAATGTACTCCATGGCCTCTTCAAGTGAAAAATTGATCTTTGGCGCAATGCGCATGGCCTCATCGGTGCCTGTTGCCCGCATATTGGTGAGCTTTTTCCCTTTTATCAGGTTCACATCCAAATCATTGTCCCTGTTGTGTTCGCCCACTACCTGTCCTTTATATACCTGATCGTTAGGGTCTATGAAAAAACGGCCCCGGTCTTGTAGGCGGTCTATGGCGTAGGCCAATGCTTGGCCCGTTTCCATTGACACCAATGCGCCGTTAAACCTGCCGGCTATTTCGCCCTTATATCCTTCATACCCCACAAACCTATGGTTCATGATGGCCTGCCCCGAAGTCTGGGTCAATATATTGTTTCTCAACCCGATTAGCCCCCTAGAAGGTATCCTAAATTCCAGATGCTGCAGATCGCCCTTTGGCTCCATCACCAGCAATTCGCCCTTTCGCTGGGTGGCCATTTCTATGACCTTACCGGCAAAATTGTCCGGCACATCAACTACCAGGGTCTCTATTGGCTCACACCGCTGGCCATCAATCATTTTGAAGAGTACCTGAGGTTTGCCCACCTGAAGTTCATATCCCTCCCGGCGCATGGTTTCTATGAGTATGGATAGGTGAAGCACCCCCCTGCCAAACACATTAAATCGGTCTTCCCGGTCAGTCTCTTCCACCCTTAGGGCTAGGTTTTTTTCTGTTTCCTTAAACAACCTGTCACGCAAATGCCTGGATGTAACAAACTTGCCTTCCTTGCCATAGAATGGCGAAGTATTGATGGCAAACAACATGCTCATGGTAGGTTCATCTACCGCTATGCGGGCCAGGGCTTCGGGTTGTACGGCGTCGGCCAGCGTGTCACCAATCTCAAAATTCTCAATTCCGGTTACCGCACACAAGTCTCCCGATTTTACCTCAGGCACCCTGCGCCTTCCCATTCCTTCAAACACGTACAATTCCTTTATGCGAACCTTCTGGGTGTGGCCATCCCGCTGGCAGAGTTTATAGTCTGTGTTTTCCTTTAGGCAGCCCCTATAAATCTTTCCAATCGCTATCCTGCCCAAAAAACTACTGAAATCCAGTGAAGTAACCTGCATCTGTACACCACCTTCCACCGATTTGGCCACCGGTATGTGGTCTATAATGGCATCCAGTAAAGGCGTGATATCCTTACCCGGCTGTTTCCAGTCATAGCCCATCCAACCATGCTTGGATGAACCGTATAAGGTGGTAAAATCCAACTGTTCTTCGGTAGCATCAAGGTTAAACATAAGTTCAAATACCGACTCAAGAACCTCTTCGGGGCGACAATTTGGCTTGTCCACTTTATTGATTACCACTATGGGCTTAAGCTGGAGCTCAAGTGCTTTGGCCAGTACAAACCTGGTTTGCGGCATAGGGCCCTCAAAGGCATCTACCAGTAAAATGACCCCGTCGGCCATTTTTAATACCCGTTCTACCTCACCGCCAAAATCAGCGTGACCCGGCGTATCAATGATATTGACCTTTACCCCTTTATAGGTTACCGAAACGTTTTTTGACAATATGGTAATACCCCGTTCCCGCTCCAATTCATTGTTGTCCAAAAGCAGTTCAACTTGTTCCTTGCGGCTATCAAGTACTTGGCAAGCATAAATAATCTTGTCCACCAGGGTAGTCTTACCATGGTCCACGTGTGCTATAATAGCTACGTTGCGAATGGATTGCATAATACTAATTGAAAAACAGTGTGTTAATGTAAAGAATGGGTAGTCTCTTTCAGGGTGCAAAGTTTCCGTTTCCGGATGGCTTTGCTGTTAAGGGATGAATAACTAATGAAACGCCCAGTATGTTCAGAAACCAACAAGGGAGCCTTGGGCTCCCTTGTTGGCTAAGTCTTATCGCGTTAACCATTTGCCAAGGCCTCCGCTCCGCCAACTATTTCCAAGATTTCCGTGGTAATAGCGGCTTGGCGCGCCTTGTTGTATTCTATTGACAGGTTGCGCAACATTTCTTGCGCGTTTTCAGTGGCACTATCCATGGCGGTCATCCTGGCCCCATGCTCTGACGCGTTGGAATCCAATACGGCCTTGTACACAGACATACGCAGTGATTTGGGCACCAATTCATCCAAAATTTCGGCTTTGCCCGGTTCAAAGATGTAATCGGCCTGCACTGTCTGGACACCTTCCATGCCAGTGGAAACCAAAGGCAACCACTGCTCTACTTGACCTAAATAGGTTGCAGCATTTTTAAATTGATTATAAACCAAGTAGATTTTGCTGTACTCTCCGCTGCTGTAAAGGCCCATCAATTCATTGGCTATTTTTTCGCAATCGCCGTAAGAAAATGCTTGGAAGAAACCATCGTGCTTGGCTATCACATTGGCACCATACCGCTGCATGAGCTCTCGGCCCTTCTTGCCTATGCAGTACAGGTCTATATGTCCGGCAGCTACCTCGCCTTTCAGCCCGTGTTCAAAACGATGCCGCAATTCCTTGAACAAACTGGAATTAAATGCACCGCACAGGCCTCTGTCAGATGTTACCAAAACGAACAAGGTTTTTGCACTTTCCTCAGCCGAAAAATACTTCTGTGCTGCACTTCCAGATAGGTTGTCGCCCAGATTGCCAAGCATTTCGCTCATTTTCATTGCATATGGACGCATTTGGACTATTTTGTCCTGGGCGCGGCGCAGTTTGGCTGCCGCCACCATTTTCATGGCTTTGGTTATTTGCTGGGTTGACTTAACCGATGTGATCCGGTTACGGACCTCCTTTAGGCTCGCCATAATCTAGCTTTTATATTTGGCCGACAAGTCGTTGCACGCTTGTTCCAGTTTGGAAAGGTGTTCGTTGTCCAACTTCCCGGCTTTGAAAGCAGCCAAAATATCCGAGTGGTTTAATTCCATGAATCCCATGAGTTCGGCTTCAAATTCCTTTACCTTCTGGATGGGCACATTGCGCAGCAAACCTTTAGTGCCGGCATATATAATGGCCACCTGTTTTTCTACGCTCACAGGGCTAAACTGATTTTGCTTCAATACCTCCACGTTGCGGGCGCCTTTGTCAAGTACGGCCTTGGTGGCGGCATCCAAGTCAGAACCAAACTTGGAGAATGCCTCCAACTCCCGGTACTGAGCTTGGTCCAGCTTCAAGGTACCTGCTACCTTCTTCATGGATTTAATTTGTGCGTTTCCGCCCACCCTCGACACCGAAATACCCACGTTGATGGCCGGGCGTACTCCTGAGTTAAACAAGTCAGACTCAAGGAATATCTGTCCGTCGGTAATAGAAATAACGTTGGTAGGAATATAGGCCGACACGTCACCCGCTTGGGTTTCGATAATTGGAAGCGCGGTTAGTGATCCTCCACCCTTCACCATACTCCTGATGCTTTCGGGGAGGTCGTTCATTGTTTTAACAATATTGTTGTCATTGATCACCTTGGCGGCCCGTTCAAGCAAACGGGAGTGAAGGTAGAACACGTCTCCAGGATACGCCTCACGTCCGGGAGGGCGCCTGAGCAGCAATGACACTTCACGGTAAGCCACGGCCTGTTTTGACAAATCGTCGTAGATGATCAAGGCTGGTCGTCCAGTATCCCTAAAAAACTCACCTATGGCACAACCTGCAAAAGGGGCATAGAATTGCTGCGGCGCAGGGTCTGATGCTGATGCCGCCACTACCACGGTGTAATCCATGGCACCATACTTCTTGAGTGTCTGCACGGTAGATGCAATGGTGGAAGCCTTTTGCCCCGATGCCACATAAATACAATAAACCGGCTCGCCCCTATCGTAGAATTCTTTCTGGTTGATGATGGTGTCAATGGCTATGGTTGACTTACCCGTTTGCCTGTCGCCAATAATGAGTTCGCGCTGACCCCTGCCTATCGGTATCATGGCGTCTATGGCCTTAATTCCCGTTTGCAGCGGCTCTTTTACCGGTTCCCTAAAGAGTACGCCCGGGGCCTTACGCTCCAGGGGCATTTCATAGAGTTCTCCGGTGAGGGGACCCTCGCCATCTATGGCTTCTCCAAGGGCATTGACCACGCGGCCCAACATGCCCTCTCCTACATTTATTGAAGCTATCTGCTTGGTGCGCTTTACATTGTCGCCTTCCTTGATGTTACCCGAAGCCCCCATGAGCACCGCGCCCACGTTATCCTCTTCCAGGTTCAGTACAATGCCTTTCACACCGTTTTCAAACTCAATGAGTTCACCGGCCTGCACACTGTTCAGTCCGTAGATGCGGGCTATTCCATCGCCCACCTGCAGTACGGTGCCTACCTCTTGCAGTTCAGTTTCCGACCTAAAGTCGGCTAGCTCCTGTCTGATGATTGCTGATACCTCGTCGGGTCTTACACTTGCCATAATGCGGTCTGTGATAAATGTTTATTAATCTATTAATCTCTTTCTCAATATATTGAGTTTGGATGACACACTTGCATCCAATAGTTTATCCTTGTACCGAATTTGAAATCCTCCCAGTATGGCTTCATTAACCACATTGGTAAGTACTACTTTTTCACTGATGGCCGATTCCAACATACGGATAACTTCCTCCTTGACCCTGTTTGCAGCCGCTACAGCTGTTACCAGCGTGGCATCGGCTATGTGCTCATGGGCTTTAAATTGAACTAAAAAGGCCTCCAGTATTTCATAAATCAATGCTGAGCGGTTTTTCCTCACCATTACTTCAATAAACTTGAAGGTTGTCTTAGATATCCGCTCTTTGAAAAGGGCCGTGAGAACAGCCAACTTCTTTTGAGGCAGCACTACGGGATTGGCCAAAAAAACCACCAGTTGGCGACTGCCAGCTAACGTTTCCACGATAAGTGACACATCGCCCTGAACGTTTTGTAGTTCGTTTCTTTCTATGCTCAAGTCCAGCAGGGCTTTGGCATAGCGAGAAGTGATTCGGTAATTTGACATGCCCGGGACTTAGTTGAGTTTTGTCTCTTTTATATAGGCATCTACCAGTGCGCCTTGTTTTTCTTTATCTGAAAGCTGGCCTTTCAGTATGATCGTAGCAGCCTGTACGGCAATCTCAGCTACCTCCTTCCTAAGTTCCTTAAACGCTTGTTCGCGTTCGCGCTTTATTTCTTCGTTTGCCCTGGCCATTATAGCATTGGCCTCGGTTATGGCTGTTTTTTGCGCATCCGATACCACCTTATCCCTGGTTTCCTTGGCTTCTTTCAGGATCAAGTCACGCTCGGCTTTGGCTTGCCTCAGCAGTTTTTCATGCTCACTTTGAAGGTTTTTCATGTCATCCCTCGCCCGTTCGGCCGCGTGAAGGGCCTCTTCTATGCTTTTTTCGCGCTCATGTATCGCTGAAAGTATGGGTTTCCAAGCAAACTTGCCCAAAATAAACACCAAGAGCAAGAAGGTGATGGTTGACCAAAATATAAGTCCAAAACCTGGGGTTACCAATTCCATGATTGAGTGTTATTAGATGTTTGATAAGAAAAGACAACCCGCAACCAATCGTTGATCGGGTCGTCTTTTGATTGTGTACTTCTTACTTGCCAAGAAGTGCTACCACGATACCAAACAAACCGGCACCTTCTATAAGTGCGGCTGCAATGATCATGGCCGTTTGAATTTTAGAAGTGGCTTCTGGCTGACGGGCTATGGCTTCCATAGCTGAATCACCAATACGGCCAATACCTAGGCCAACGCCCAGAACTGCCAAACCTGCGCCAATTGCTGCAATACTTCCTCCCATGGGTAAATGTATTTAAAGTGTTGTTTATAAACGATTTAGTATCTAATGATGGTGCTCTTGTCCATGACCATGATCTTCTACGGCCTGGCCTATGAACAAGGCAGTTAACAAGGTGAATATATATGCCTGCAACAAGGCCACCAACACCTTGATAAGATAAATGAACAAGGTGAGCGGCACGGATGCAATGGCCATAAAACTAGTCTTGAAGATGAATATAAGTGAAACTAGGCTCAGAATCACTATGTGGCCTGCCGTCATATTGGCAAAAAGCCTTATCATAAGTGCAAATGGTTTGGTGAAAACACCAACCAGCTCTATGGGAGCCAACATGATTCGTACGGGCACCGGAACGCCGGGCATCCAGAAGATGTGTTGCCAAAAGTGTTTGTTTCCATTGAAGACTATAAGTACCAACGTACAAACGGCCAACACCATGGTCACCGCAATATTGCCAGTGGTATTTGCCCCGCCTGGCAGGAATGGAACCAGGCCCAGCATATTATTGATCCAGATAAAAAAGAACAGGGTTAATAGATAGGGCATGAACGCCTTATACCGCTTATCACCGATATTGGGCCTTGCCACTTCATCTCTAATAAACACCACAATGGGCTCTACGAATGATGCAATGCCCGATGGTACCGATTTTTTTCGATAGGCCCTAGCGGCTGAAAAGCCTATTAGCAAGATAATCATTGCACATATAATAAGGGAAACAGCATTCTTGGTCAATGATAGGTCTAGTGGTAAACCATTCAGGATTTGTTCATCTCCTGTTGCTGCGTCATGGGTAATGTTCAAGTATCGGCCACCGGCATCAGCAATTTCGGCAGCATAGTAAATGTGCCCATGGTTTTTCACAAATCGTTGTCCACCTATGTTGGCCACATGGCTACCGTGGTCATCATGGTGAAAGGCAGAGGATAGCCCAAACACAAAACCGTTGTCAGTGTACAAAATAATGGGTAGCGGTACGGATACGGGGTGGCCATTTAAATCCATTACATGCCAGTCATGGGCATCCATGATGTGGTGCATAATGGTAGCGGTCACATCTACCTCATCATTGCTGCCATGTTGCCCTTGTGTGGTGTCCTTTTCGTTATGAACTGCCTTTTCATGCCCTGTATTTGCCACCACGGGTGCAAACCACATCAGCATTGCGGTAAAAAACACGCTTACTGACAATTGCTTATGACAAAAACCAATGTTCACCTGATGCGTTGGTTTACTTTTTTTGGAAAAATCGGTGCAAATGTAGGGCTTTTTCCAATACAAATGGATTTAGCCATGTGATTTGTCAACAACCGGAGCCAGGCATTCAACTTTTTGGTTTTTGCCGCTTAAGCAACACAAACAGTTGTAAATGTTGAAAGTACAAATATGGCAACATGAAATGAAGGACAAGCACCCTGGCATCCATAGGTGTAACCCTCAACACCATGGCCAGAAACACCACCGAAAGGAACACCTTGGTTCCCGACAGGATTAGAAACCACTTACCTACTTGCCCAGGCTTGTGCATCTGGCTATGGCGCAAGAGCCGGGTGGAACCCATGAATAGCACGCTCATATAGAGGTATATGCCCAATAACACGTACATGTCTATAGTCCAGCCTACTGCAAGTACTGCATTGCACCCTGGGTGTGCCAGGCACGGCCATCCCCATAAGGCCAGGCTAACAAAGAAGGGTTTCTTCATTCCTTATCTTGGTAGAGTAAGGGTTTGACGGCAATATATATACCCACAAATACCCCCACCAAACCCAGCCCAATGGTAAACCAAGGCTGCGGGTACCCTTGTCTGTTGTCTATAAATTGGCCAAGCCAAACAGTCCCTCCAATTACTGCGGCCATTTGAATGCCCATGCCTGTATAAGCGGCAATCTTAGTGGGCGACTTTTCCCTTTTCGGGGACCCTGTCGGCTTTTCCATTTAGTTGGGCAGCGTTTTGCTTGGCCGAGCGCATATCAAGGGAGCCTATATACACGGCTCCCGGATCCATTTTCATGGAATGGGCTGAAAGCTCTCCCTCCATAGTAGCGGTAGGCTTAAAGTAAATAAGGCCTGATGAATTGATGGTACCGCTCACTTTGCCCTCTATTTCTGCATCCTTGCAGGTGATATTTCCTATCACTTCCCCTTTCTCGCCTATCACCAATTTGCCTATGGCTTCAATATCGCCTTCTACCTTGCCGTCTATCCTCAGGCCGCCCTGTGAAGTGAGCGTGCCTTTCATCAAGGTGCCTTGGGCCACGTGGTTTCTTGCATCCAGTGCCTCGCTGTTTTCTTTCTTCTTGTTGCTAAACATACCGTTTCCGTTTAGAAAATGATAAAATTCTCAGGGTCAATGGGCCGGCCATTAAGCCACAATTCAAAATGAAGGTGGGGGCCGGTGGTCATCTCTCCACTGTTGCCTATTACGGCAATAGGTTCGCCTGCGTGGACAAAATTACCGACTTGCTTCAACAATACCGAATTGTGCTTGTAAATGGATATATAGTTGTTGAGGTGTTGCAGTACTATAACGTGCCCCGTGGTGGATGAAAACTCGGAAAAAACGACGGTGCCATCAAGGGTGGCCTTTACCGGTGCATCGCGTGAGGCAATCAAATCCACCGCATAGTGCCCAATGGCCGGGTCAAATCCACTATTGACCAAACCATCCACAGGAGAATAAAAGTGTAAGGCTTCATTCCTCTTGGTCCGTCCATCGCCTAGGTTATATTGCCCTCCCTGAAGTTCCCTGCGCAAGCTGCTATCCTGGGGCGACACATAAAAAAGGCTGGCCTCATCAACCTCTTTCTGTGGCGGGGGCACCTCCTTGTTGGCTTCCTCCGCATACATTTCGTCCTCGCCTTTTAGTATCCTTAAATGATTGTCTATGTATCTGGTTTGTACGTTAAGCACTTCACTGAGCGAATCGGCCAACTGGGTTAAGCGCAGGGTTTCTCCCTGCACTACCTGATCTACAGGTTTGTCAAAGTAGTTGACCAGTGGTGTGTAGGCCAAAAGCATGACACATAACACAAAACTAAACAGGAAGATAACACTTGCTGCCATGAGCACCAGGGTCCATGATGCCGTAAAACTGGAAATCTCCTCAAAGTTGTCAGGATTGATAATGTTGACCCTATACTTGTCATTGAGCCTTGATAGTAAACTGGTTTTCTTTTTGTCCATGAGGAGGGCAAACGGTGAATTGGCGCTAGGGCCAAGCCCTAAATGGGCCTTGAAAAAATACTTTTGCCTAGCAAAAGTAGTTTATAGCCCTTTATCCATTATCCAGCGCATTTTGGCAAGAAGACAACCCCTATTCGTTTACACCTTTGTTATACTGTGGTTAATGGGCGGCTGTGCTTCCCTTCGTAACTCCAAACTAGGCAAATTCTACAACGACGTTACCGCGAGATATAATGGCTATTTCAATGCAAAGGAACTCGTGCTAAAGGCTGAAAAAGATGTCCAGTCAGCTCATATTGATGATTTTACTCAAATCCTGGATGTACACCGATGGGGCAATGAAGCCACAGGGAAGACACAGGCCGGGCCTATGGACAAGGCCATAGAAAAGTGCAGCAAGGTAATTGGTGAGCATGAAGGCAGCAAATGGATTGATGATGCTTATTTTACAGTAGCCAGGGCGTATTTCTACAAATCGGAATACTACGCAGCCATAGACCTGTTCAAGTTCCTGGCAAATGATTCCAAAAACGGTGATACCGAACTACGGTCCAGGCTATGGATAGTGATATGCTACCTTCAGATGGGCAAAGAAGTGGAAGCCCAAGCCTATATCACCGACATAAGGAATAACCGCAAGAAGTTTGAGTCCTTCTACACAGAGGTAGAACTCATCAATGCCCACCTTAAAATCAAGGCACTTAACTATACTGATGCCATTTTAAGCCTAGAAAAGGCCATTCCTTCTGTCAAAGACAAAGAATTGAAATACAGGGCCATGTTTATTTTGGCCCAATTGTATGAAAACCTTGGGAATGCGCGCAAGGCTTCAGACATGTACGCCAAGCTCATGCGAAAGAACATGGCCTACGAATTTCAATTTCAAACCAGGCTTAAAGTGGCCAAATACACCAACTTTCAGCAAAAGGGAACCACCGAGAAAGTAGCGCGCAGTTTTAAGCGCCTCTTACGCGACGACAACAACCGGGAGTTTTTTGACCAAATCCACTTTGAAATCGCCAACGTGTATCTCAATGGCCGAAATAAGGAAAAAGCCATAAGACACTATAAAATAGCCGCTTGGCTTGGGGAGAAGAACCCATCTCAACGGG
Organism: Bacteroidota bacterium; assembly: GCA_016192035.1. GTDB lineage: Bacteria > Bacteroidota > Bacteroidia > CAILMK01 > JACPUW01 > JACPUW01. The sequence continues at coordinate 129,560 of JACPUW010000033.1, read as the reverse complement.
CCAACACCTACCTGACCCTGGCCGATCTGTACTTTGCCGATGAAATTTTTGAAACAGCAGGTGCTTACTACGATAGCTGCGCCAATGTGGTACCCAAAACGCACCCTGAGTACGATGACATTCTCAAACAACAGCAAGTACTGGGAAGACTTATTGCCAACCTAAACACCATAAAAGTGCAAGACAGCCTCATACAGCTTTCTACACTGGATATAGCAGAAATAGAGCGGCGCATAGACCAATACATAGCAAATGAAGCGATCAAGGCGGAAAAGGAAGCGGAAAAGGAGGCCATAAAGAAAGAAAGGGAAAACGTAAGGGAAGAATTGAATGAGAGCAGCATAGCCAATGCACCGAACATGCGCAGTGAGGCCGGTGCCTGGTATTTCTACAACCCTGTAGCCCTTGGCAAAGGAGCTTCTGATTTTAAGACATTGTGGGGCAACAGATTGCTCGAAGACAACTGGCGAAGGAGCGAAAAGGCCTATGTTTTTAACGACATTACCACTGACGATACCACAAGCATGGAGCCTTTAGACTCCAACAGCGTGGCCCGGGAGGAAGAAAACTTGGAATTGCCGCCCGATATGGCCGAGCAACTGGCCAACCTTGACGAGTCAAAGCGGCAATACATAACCAACATACCTTTTTTGCCCACACAAAAGCGGGCTTCTGAAAATCTTATCATCGAAGCCCTATATGACAACGGGCTGATATACTATGAACAGTTGGGCGATGGCACTTCGGCACATGCCACATTTACCAGGCTTATAGAATCTTACCCTGGCAACAAGTTTGAGGCTGCGGCACATTACTATTTGTATAAAATAGCCCTTGATAAAAAGGATGAGGCTACCGCCGAAAAACACAAGAAATTTATTCTAGACAATTATGGATCAACCCAATATGCCAACCTCATTTTAGGCATAAAGGATCCGGTAATCAAAAATGACCCCGTACTGGAGCGGTACTATGCCCAAGCCTACCGCGCCTATGGGGCCGGGGCATGCGATTCTATTGACAAGGCCTACCTAAATGCCGAACAACAAGTTACCTCAAACTACCTAAAAGACAAGTTTGAGCTATTGTCCACCCTGTGCCTTGGGCGCAGCCTTCCCATGGACTCCTTTATCTTGTCGCTTGAGGAGTATTTGCAGGTGTTCACCACAGGCGACGCGGCTTCTGAGGCCCGCAACCTGCTGCGGTTCCTAAAACAAAAAAAAGCCGATAGCGAAGAATCAACTGACATAGGCGTTGATAATGAAACCAATACCAAAATTGAAGAAGAAAAGGCCTATATCTTTGACAAGTCGCTGGAAGGGGAGTTTTACTTTATACTCACCATGCCCAAAACAGGGACCAAAGTAGAGCGTATAAAAAGTGATTTGGCCAATTACAACACCGCATACCATAGGTCTCAAGCCTTAAATGTGCGCTCCCTGGAGTTTGGCGATGGGGAATTGTTATTCTGGGTCAAGACATTTTCTTCGGTGGCCGAAGCGCAGAAATACCATCGCGGTATTGTGTCAGACTCCACTTTTTCCAACACGGCCTCAGGCCAACCACCCATTATGTTCTACATATCGGCAGCCAACTTCAAGCTGTTGATAACAGAACAGCAATCGGCTGAATACTATGAGTTCTTTGAAAAGCATATTCTAATTAAAGACAACTAGACATGACCGATACCAACCAACAGAATCCACTGTCAGAAGAGGAAACCAATAGGCAATTGGAGCACGAAAAATTTGTGAATGAAATGTTTGCCGGCGGCAAACCCACTGCCATCGCTCCAGGGATAGCAAAAAACAAGCGGAAAATATGGGTATGGCTCTCCATCATGGCTTGGGTTGGGTTCTTGGCAGCTTTTATTACCTTATGGGTATTGATATCCCGGATAAAAAACGGGGCTTTTGGCGACCTGCCCACCGCTGACCTCATTGAAAAACCCGACAATCCTTTGGCTACCACGGTTTTTACTGCCGACGGTGTGGTGCTGGGCAAGTACTTTACCGAGAACCGCACCAATGTGCTGTATAACGAGCTAAGCCCATACCTGGTAAAAGCACTGATAGCCACAGAAGACGAACGTTTTCACGAACACGCCGGGATTGATATTGAAGCCCTGCTCAGGGTGGCGGTCAAAACCGTTTTGGGTGGTAGCGCGTCATCAGGCGGGGGAAGCACCATTACCCAACAGTTGGCCAAAAACCTGTTTAAACTGCGCAAGGATTTGCCTGACAATCCAATGGTTATCAAAAAAATGCAGGAATGGGTCATCGCAGTTCAGTTAGAATCCAAATACACCAAAGAGGAAATTCTCACCATGTACCTCAACACGGTAGAATTTCTCAACAACTCCTTTGGCGTGCATGCCGCCGCCAAAACCTATTTCAACAAAGTACCTAAGGATTTGGACATGGTGGAAGCAGCGGCCCTGGTGGGCATGCTCAAGGCTACCTATCTCTACAACCCCAAATCAAACCCACAAAACAACAAAGACCGAAGGGCTACCGTATTCATGCAAATGCGCCGGAATGGCTATATTACTGAACAACAATTTGATTCCCTTTGTGCGCTGGATCTTCACCTAAATCTTAGCCTTGAAGACCACAATACCGGCCCAGCTCCTTACTTCAGGGAGCAGCTCCGGCTTTTTCTTACCCGTTGGCAGGATTCCACCGGATATGATATTTACCGCGATGGGTTAAGGGTGTTTACCACCATTGATTCGCGGGTGCAGGAACATGCCGAAACCGCCATGGCCAACCACATGAAATACTTGCAAAAAGAGTTTTTTAAACACTGGAAAGGCAGAAAACTGCCCTGGGTAAGTGACATGACACTGGAACAACAAGTGCGCTGGAGCAGCCGATACAACTGGCTAATAAACAGGTGCCAAAAAAAATATGGGCGAAAACCAAATGACGAAGACATAAAAAAGGACTTTACCCAGCCCAGGGCTATGCGCGTGTTTTCATACCGTGGAGAGATAGATACCACCCTAAGTCCTTTAGACAGTGTGACCTACTACAAACACTTCCTGCAATGCGGCATGATGGCCACCGAACCGTCCACTGGTCACATTTTGGCATGGGTAGGCGGTATAAACCACACCCATTTCAAGTATGACCACGTAAACAAGAAGTCGAAAAGGCAGGTAGGCTCCACGTTTAAGCCCTTTGTGTACCTGTCAGGACTAGAGGCCGGGTATATGCCCTGTATCACCGCCCCGAACATTCGCGTGGTTTTTGATGACATTATCACCGGGTACGATAAGGACAACAAACCGATATACGGCACCTGGGACGCCCGCAATTCAGATGGCAACTACGGGGGCCAAATGAGCCTTATGCAGGGCATGGCCACTTCTACCAATACCATAACTGCCTGGGTGCTCAAACAAGTAGGCGCCCAATCGGTAGTGGATATGGCCAAGCGTTTCGGCATTACCAGCCACCTAGAACCCTATCCGGCCATTTGCTTGGGGGTTTATGATATTTCTGTGTATGAAATGGTAGGGGCTTTCAATGCTTTTAACAACAATGGTCTATGGGTAAAACCCATATTCATCACCCACATAGAAGACCAGTTTGGCAATGTGATTGAGAGTTTTGTACCGGTTTCAAAGGAAGCCACCGACCCCGTTTCCAACTACACCATGGTAAAGATGCTCCAGGCAGTGGTGCGCAGGGGCACCGCCATGCGGCTTATTTCATCAAACTATTACAATATAGGCACCCCCCTTGCCGGAAAAACAGGCACTACCCAAGAAGGGGCCGACGGGTGGTTCATAGGGTTTCAAACCGGGCTAACCGCAGGGGTTTGGGTAGGCGGCGAGGAGCGCAAAATAGCATTTAGGGATATGAACTTGGGGCAAGGAGCGCGACTCGCCATGCCCATATTTGGTGATTTCCTCAATGCGGTAAATGCCGATGCCCGATTGCCTTTTGGTGACAATGCCAAGGATTTCCCCAAGCCCAACTCGGCCAACATCCCGGACTTGGATTGTGAATTTTACAAATACGACCCTACCAAAGATGAAGGCGAAGACGACCGACAACTTAGGGGATAGCCCCTCCCCTATCGCATCCAAGAATTACAATTGCTTGTTGGTCAATATATTCAGTTGTCGAATTGACAAGTCGGCCCAGCCTACTTCCGGTTCCCTTTGGGCTGGATAGGGGCATATCTTTGAGCTAACCATAGCCATTTTGCCGTACCCCACCCAAGCCATAGAAGAAATCGTGCGCACCCTCCCCGAAAATCCTGGGGTGTACAGATACTATGATCAAGACAATCAGCTACTCTACATAGGCAAGGCCAAAAACCTGCGAAAAAGGGTTTCTTCGTATTTTACCAAAGGTATCCAGGTATCGGCCCGTATTCAGGTCATGGCCAGTAAGGTAAGAACCATAGAGTACTCCGTGGTGGGAACCGAATTTGAAGCCCTACTGCTTGAAAACTCCCTTATAAAACAGCACCAACCCAAGTATAATATCAATCTAAAGGATGGCAAAACCTATCCTTTTATCACCATCAAAAAAGAACGCTTCCCCAGGGTGTTTGCCATGCGAAACCGGGTGGATGATGGTAGTGAGTACTATGGACCCTATTCGTCCATTTCCAGGATGCGCATCATCCTGGATGTGTTGCGCAAATTGTTTCCCTTGCGCACCTGCAACCTGGCCCTGGGCCAAGCGGCCATAGACGCAGGCAAGTTTAAGGTATGCCTTGAATACCAAATAGGCCTATGCCTGGGGCCATGTGAAGGTTTGCAGTCAGAAATAGCCTATAATGAATCAATTAAACAAGTACGCCACATACTGCGCGGAAACCACCGCCAGGTAATTGATTACCTGAAAGTACAGATGGATGCCGCCTCGGCGCAGCTTCAGTTTGAACGAGCCGAACAATGGAGGGAAAAACTGGAATTGCTTCAGCACTACACCCATAAATCAACGGTGGTAAACCCGGCAATACACAATGTGGATGTATGTAACTACTACACGTACAACAGGTATTTCTTTGTAAACTACCTCAAGGTGGTAGAAGGCACCGTAGTGCAAACCCATACCGTGGAGTTTAGAAACCTGGTGGACGAAGACCCAGAAGACCTGTTGCTCTACGCGCTCACCGATATACGCAACAAGTACAAAAGCACCTCTACTGAAATCATCCTGCCCATGGAGGTGGAGTACGCCGGGGGTGACCTCCACTTTGTATGCCCCAAGATAGGCGACAAGCACAAACTCTTGGATTTATCGAAAAGAAACGCCATGGCCTATGCCCAGCAGAAGCTAAAGGCCATAGAACTGCGTAACCCCATGAAACGCAGCATGGAGCTAATGGAAAGGATGAAATCTGACTTGGGGCTCAAGGCATTGCCCAAACATATAGAGTGCTTTGACAACAGCAACATGCAGGGAAGCTACCCGGTATCGAGTTGCGTGGTTTTCAAAGACGGAAAACCTTCAAAATCAGATTACCGGATTTTTAATGTGAAAACTGTAGGCCAGATAGATGACTTTGCCACGATGGAAGAGGTGGTCTATAGGCGCTACCGAAGGCTTACCGATGAAGGGCAAGCCCTGCCCAACCTGATAGTGATAGACGGCGGCAAGGGCCAATTGGGTGCAGCGGTAAAGAGCCTGGAAAAAGTGGGCATTTTCCATCAAATAGAAGTGATAGGAATTGCCAAACGGCTGGAAGAGCTGTATAAACCCGGCGATTCCATACCCATGCACGTGGATAAGGCATCTGACACGCTAAAGGTGATACAGCACCTGCGCAATGAAGCCCACCGATTTGCCATTACCGCCCACCGCAACCGTCGGTCGAAAGGGAGCTTTAAGACAGAACTTATTCAAATAGAAGGCATAGGAGAAAAAACCGCAGCAGATTTGCTCAGGCATTTTAAGTCAATTAAAAAGATTAGGGAAAGTACGGAGGCCCAAATGGCCGATGTGATAGGGCCGGCCAAGGCAGCCTTGGTGGCCGCTTACCTGGCTTCTACCGCTTCTGTGTAGCCATACTCCCTTTTTGGCCGTGGTTGGGGCCCACATTATGCCGTAAAGTAGGCTATTTGCCATCACGCAGCTGGGGAAACCGTAGCCCGTACTTGATGGCCAAAAGCCTAATGGCCACGATACAAGAAAAGCCAATCAGGGCTTTGCCGGGCATGGAAGGAAAATAGTACACAAGCCCAAGAAAAACCCCTGAACCCACCAGGCAAGAGGTGGCGTATAGTTCTGCCCTGAGTATGAGTGGTATTTCATTGCATATCACATCGCGCAAGAGGCCACCCATGACCGCGCTGGTCATGCCTAGAAAAGCCGCTACCAACGGCGGCACCCCCATGACCAAGGCCTTTTGCGTGCCTAAAATGGCGAATAAGGCTATGCCCAGGGTATCAAACAAATGAAAGGTCTTGCGCAATTGCTGTAGGCGTTGCCTAAAAAGCAAACTGATACCCGCACTTAGCAGTATAATCAAGACATAGTGCATGTTGTGTATCCAGAAAAGTGGAAACTTACCCAGAAGTATATCGCGTAGCGTGCCACCGCCTATGGCCGTAATAAACCCTATGACCAAGGCACCAAATGCATCCAACTGCTTTTTGGCACCGGCCAGGGTACCGCTCATGGCAAAGAAAAACGTACCCACCAAATCAAAGGGATATACAAAATCCATGTACAAAGATTGATTGACAATAGAACACCAATAAAATAAGCGAAGCACAAAAAACCTAAAGCGGCCTATAACAAAGGATTACAGAATATTCACCTCAGGTTCCAATAGAATTCCGAACCGCTGCCGCACAGAAGCTTGCACTTGCTGGGCCAGCGCCCAGATTTCTTCTCCCGTAGCACCACCGTAGTTCACTATTACCAGCGCTTGGCGGTCATGCACCCCTACTTGGCCTACCCTTTTGCCTTTCCACCCGCACTGCTCTATGAGCCAACCCGCCGCCAATTTCCTTAGGCCCCCATCATGTCCAGACTCATATACCGGCATTGTGGGATTTGTTTGTAGTAATTTATCAGCCAAGCCCTTGGCCACTATGGGATTCTTGAAAAAAGATCCGGCATTGCCCAGGTACGCAGGGTCGGGCAATTTTTCCCTTCTTATGGATTCCACTGCCTTGGCCACATGGGCTATGGTGGGGTGGGCCACGTTTTCTTGCGCAAGCACACGCTGTATATCACCATAGTCCAAGCGCAATTGGTGCTGGCCTGAAGTGAGCATAAGGCGCACGGCAGTAATTAAAAACCGGTTGCGCAGGGAGCCCTTAAATACACTTTCGCGGTAACCAAAGGCGCATGATTCTCGTTCAAACACATGGATTTGGCCAGTAGATTTTTCATATGCGTCGAGACTGTGAAACACATCCTTGATTTCTACCCCGTACGCGCCTATGTTCTGCAGTGGGGCTGCCCCGGCAGTGCCAGGTATAAGTGCCAGGTTCTCTATACCTCCAAACCCTTGATCAATACACCATTTAACACATTCATGCCATCTTTCTCCCGCCCCAAACTGTACTATGATGTGGTTACTGCCCAAGCTGCCTACCACCTGCTTGCCCTCTAGTCTATTTAATATGACCGTGCCTTCAAACCGGCTGCGAAAAAGCACGTTGCTGCCTCCACCCAATATGAGATGGGGCGCGGCAAAAATGTTTGCATGGCGCAGCCCGTCAAGTTCGTTTATTTGTGAAACCCTAACCAACCTGTCCGCTTGGCATAACACTCCAAAGGTGTTGTAGGTATCCAACCTCACTTGAGTAGCTATGTGCATTGGGCGAATGTACCAGTGGCGTCCAGGCACCGCCCGCCCAATTGACCACATATTGTGGGTAAGGACAGTTCATGTATGCCCAACCGTAGTTCTTTGCCAATTGGCATAAAAGCGCCAAATACATACGTTAAAGTCTTATTTCGCGGCGGCTTGACATTGGCAAAGCAAACAGGGCGCAAGTAGTCCTGGTGGGCTCTTACTTCCAGTTATTCCTTACCATTGCGCACCTTGAATGCCGCGCATCCCTACTTCCATGCATCGGGATGGTTGCGCTGGTCCATTTCCTTTAGCACCCGGCGCAGGATCTTGCCCACGTTTGATTTTGGCAATTCGGTGACAAACTCCACATATTTAGGCCGTTTATATCCAGTAAGGAATTCCTGGCAATGCGAAATGACCTCTTCCTCGGTAAGGTTTTGGTCCTTTTTCACCACAAAAGCCTTGACAGCTTCATTTGATTTCTCATCAGGAACGCCTATCACGCCTACTTCCAGTACCTTGGGGTTTTTGGCTATGGCGTCCTCCACTTCATTGGGATACACATTGAAACCCGATACCAGCACCATTTCCTTCTTTCGGTCCACTATCTTAAAGAATCCAGTGTCCATGAGCATGCCTATGTCGCCTGTTTTTAGCCACTCCCCGTGCATGGTTTTGGCGGTTTCGTCAGGCCGCTGCCAGTAGCCCATCATTACCTGTGGCCCCCTTCCCCATATTTCACCGTGTTCGCCAGCTTTTACCTCCTCACCTTCATCGTTTCGTATGCTTATATCGGTAGATGGCAGTGGAATGCCTATGGTTCCCAATTGTTCCGTGCCATCAGTGGGGTTACAGGTAAGTACCGGCGATGATTCTGTAAGGCCATAGCCCTCTACTATGGTTACGCCCGTGAGTTTTTTCCAGGCATCGGCCACAGCTATCTGAACGGCCATGCCGCCGCCAACTGTCACCTTTAATTTACTGAAATCCAATTGCCTAAAGGCTTCTTGGTTTAGCAGGCCATTGAAAAGTGTATTTACCCCGGTGAGCACGGAAAATGGATATTTCTTCATATCGCCAATAAAAGCCTTCATATCGCGGGGATTGGTGACCAAAATATTGAGCGCACCAAATTTTAACATTGCCAAACAGTTGACCGTGAGCGCAAAAATATGGTATAAGGGCAGGGCTGTGATCACGGTTTCCTTGCCTTCTTGCAAGCAGGGTTTTTTCCACTCATAGATCTGCAACATGTTGGCTATAATGTTCAGGTTGGTCAACATGGCCCCCTTGCTCACGCCGGTAGTACCTCCGGTGTATTGCAGCATGGCTACATCACTATGTGCCAATTCCGGACGGGTATAAGTCATGGTTGCCGCCTTTGACATGGCTTCTTTTAACCAAATGGCCTTTGGCAGCTCATAGGAAGGCACCATTTTCTTCACATGCTTCACCACCAGGTTTACTATATGCCCTTTTAGCCCAAGCATATCGCCCAATTTGGTAAGAATCACATATTCTATTTTGGTCTTTGGCAATACTTTTTCAACATTGCCCGCAAAATTCTCTAGGGCAATGAGCACCTTGGCGCCTGAATCCCTAAACTGGTGTTCCATTTCAGTGGGCGTATATAGCGGGTTGGTATTCACTATAATGGCTCCCGTTCTGATGGCTCCGAACATCACCACTGGGTACTGCAAGCAGTTGGGCATTTGTATGGCTATCCGGTCACCTTTTTTCACCCCGCAAGCCTGCTGCAAGTATGCCGCAAATCGGCGCGACAAGACATCCACCTGGGCAAAAGTCAAGCCCTTGTCCATGTTGATATAGGCTGTTTTATCCCCCCATTTCACCAATGATTTGTCAATCACATCCATGAGCGAACTGTATTCGTTCACGTCTATGGTATGGTTCACCGCTGCCGGATAGTATTTTAACCAAGGGTAACTCATAGTGGGTTTGTAATTAGATTGTTTGAATTGATACGGCCAAAATAAGTAAACCGTATGCAAACCCTACTGCCCCAAAAGGGAAATTAATGCTAACCGTCCTATGGGCTAGTGCTTTCGCCTTCCCTATCTAAAAAATCCGGGTTCCTTTCCCTTAGCGCCCGGTACCGATTACCTGCATCCACTACAAAAACACTCCCCTGGTAGTCAAGGGCCAAGCGGCCCAGCAATTCGTACGCCTTCCATTCGTCCTTTAGGCGGTATTCCAAAATGTTGGCGGCCCGGTAAAGGGCATCATCCGCCAGAATATCATCGCCATGGCCGTTATATACCAAAGCGTAGTACCCAAGGGCCTTGTCATAGTCCCTGCGCCTTAGGGCTATATCGCCTTTTAGCAAATAGACATCATCCGTTAGGGAATGGCCCATGAAAAACTCCACTAGGGTATCAAGGACCATATCGGCCTCATCCAATTGGTTCATAAACAGTTTCAGATCGGCCTTGGCAAAGAGTTCCAATGCGGTGGTGGTGGTATCCAAGCCTAGGTTATCTTGTATGAGCAACGACAAATAGAGGGCATCATTGGCTATCAGTTCACTGGTAGAGCCTTTGAGTACGGTAAGAAACGACTGGGCCAACTCAAACTCACCGGTGTAAAAACTAATCTTGGCTTTCATATACTTAGCGGTATGCGCCAAGGGATTGTCCTTAAACTCCTTTTCCACCTGCCAGTAGGTGAGCTTGGCATCCCAAACTTGGCCTTGCATGAGCATGTAGTCAGCCAAGCGCAATTTTATTTCGCCTCTGGACATGGCCGGTATGCGCGGGTTTTCTGCCAAACCGCTAAGCTGCCCTATGGCTTGATCTATTTTGCCCAAATACAGGGCCTGTATCTCAGCCAGTTTAAGGTAGCCCTTGTATTTTTCGCCCAGGGGCATTTTTGGGTCGTTCACAAAATCCAAAAAAGCCGTTTCTATGTCGGTCAATTCCGTTTCGGAATATTCACCTGATTCGGTTACCCTACTGTATTTCATATTAATGGCGCCCAAACTGGCCTGGTAGTAATATGGGCCATCTTCGCCCAGTTGCATGATGTATTCATACGCCTGTTCGGCTACCCGGTACTCGCGGTTTTGCTGGCATACCCGGGCCAGTTCAAATACCCTGGCCCCGCCCTCACCCATGCGCATGTCTATGGACTTGAGCTGTATATAGGCTGCATAGTATTCCCCTTTGCCTACCAACACCCAGCTCAACAATTCCACATACACCACCTGATTTGGTTCAGACTGGGTCTTTCGTACCAGCCCGGTTTTGATCACCTCATACTTGGCATCATCTTCTACCTGGCCAGCCAGCGATGATTTTACCTCGTCCAAGGCCCCCGGTTCAGCTAGGCCATATTGTAGGTATTCCTCAAGCATGGCCTCTATGAGTCCTTGCCTGGCATAGAGTGCTGCCAAGTCTTTGGCAAATGCATAGGGATACCCCATCAACTTGCGCCCCTGTACATAGGTCTTGACAGCATAGCCATCAAGGCCCCTTCGGGCAAATGCCGCCGCAGCCGACTGGATCCGGACTTCGTCAGCCAATAGGCTTCCCACCACCGCATTAAAAGTTTTTTCCGCTTCCTTGTCCTTGCCTTGCAAACTATACACCCATCCCAGGTCCACCTCATGTACCCAGGGCTGGGCTCCTGTCCTTTCCTCCTTCTTAAGTATCCGCTCAGCAGATTCATAATCTTTAAGTTGAATAAGACAATCTAGGTAGTACCCTACCAAATGCGGGTGGTCATTTTTTTTAAATATGTCGTCAAACAGGGCCCTGGCCTTCTCATATTCACCCGCTTGGTAAAATTGAATGGCGAGTTCCTCATCCGTTTTCTCCATCCAATTGATTGGTTGGCCCCAACCTACCGAAGAAAAGGAAAAATGGAATACAATTGAGTAAAATACTAGGATCCTGTGCATCAAATTGGTTTAACGGTGCTCAATATGCATTTAAGCCTAACAACGTATTTCTTTTTTGGTTGTCCCTTGGCCGCCACGCTGCCATCGGCAAAAATGATTCGGCCTTTATCTTCATCAACAATGGCATAGTTTACAAAAGGCCCACCCTGAAAGCCTCCTTCTGCCCTCCAGAAACCTGTGGTCCGCACGGCATAGTTGCCGTTTAGCCTCACCACTTCTACTTGGGGCATCAAATCTTTAAAGCGCGTTTCTGTGCCCATTACGCTCCCTTCATCCTCACAAGGCACAAAAGTGCCCAGCACTTTATTCCGCATATCAATTATTTGCTGCCTTCGCAGTTGTACACTGTCGGTATAAGGTACTGACCACACGGCTATATTATTAAAAGCATGGCGAGACTTACTAAAGTACCATTTAAACCCATCTATACCAAGCTCTTGGTACGATTCTAGCAGATTAGGCTTGCCCAACTTGGCCACTTCATAAATCTCAGGCAGCTGGAGTAATATGCCCAATTCTGTTTGTGCTTCGGCCTCCAGGTCCGTCCGTCTGTTATGCTCAAAGAGCATATGGTGAATGCGGGCAAATTCCTTTTGGTCAAAGAAAGATAGAATCTTATCGGCGTGTTGGTCAATGGCCTTGGCCAGTTCTTCAGGAGAACTACCTGACCAATACATGACCGACTGTGGCCTTACCCAAGCGTCGCTGCCCGTGAGCATAGGGGCCTTGCCGTTCCGTTCGGTATTTTCTATGGCTTCCTTACCAAAAATCCCCATTGCCATGCTGCGCACTTTTCCGCTGGCCTGTGAGGGAGAAAGCAGAATAAGATAGCGCTCCCGTCTGGTCATTTCGTTCACATTGTCCACATCAATCCAGCGCATGGAGAACCAGGGTTCAGGCTGATTTAGCATGGGATATGCCCTAGCCAATACTGCCTTCAACGCCTCAACATGGGGGGCTGCCTTCATTTCGTCGTCCACCACCACTACCACCTCATACTCTCCCCCTATGCTTGGGGCAAGTGATGCATTCCTGTCGCTTGGCGTACAGGAAAAAACCAGTGTGGCCATTACCATGAACAAATGGTGAGCTGACATTGCGTAATATTTTTGGGAACCCAACGGTGCAGGGCAAAGATAGTTGGACGGTGTAAGGCCGTGGTTCACAAACCCACCATAGGTTTGCATAGGTGGGCATTTATCGGCACAAGGCCGTATATGCCAGGGCGCACCTATGGTAAGCAGCCAAAATTCTTTTGGGCAAAACGGGATAGCGTGCGTCCTTTGCCACACCATACACCCTTATCACATGATCATTGAAGCCTCCGATTTCAGAAATTTTATAGTGGTTGGCGACCGCGTGCTCGTGCAGCCTAAACCAGGAAGTGAACGCACCGATGCCGGTTTATACCTGCCGCCTACCGTAAAGGAAAAAGAAGCCGTCCGCAGTGGATATGTGGTAAAAGTGGGGCCGGGGTACCCTGTGCCAAACCCTACAGAAATTGACGAACCCTGGAAACAAACCAACCACGACAAACAATACTTCCCCCTACAAGCCCGGGAAGGTGACCTGGCGGTGTACCTACAATCAGCCAGCTACGATCTGGAATTTAAAGGCAAGAAATACTGCATCATACCCCACAATGCCATTTTGTTGCTAGTAAGGGATGAAGATTTGTTTCACTAGAATGGACATTTAAGACAAGCACATGAACAAGACAAATGAACTGGCCGACGCCCTAGGGCAACTCGGCATTGAAAAACAACATATGGGCACCTCAACCGGGCTCAAATGGTGGGAATATGACAACGGAAAACCCATTTCCAGCTATTCACCCGTGAATGGGGAAGCCATAGCCAATGTAAGCACCACTCCAATAGAAGGATATGAACATGTAGTGGCCAAGGCACATGAGGGTTTTAAGGAATGGCGTCAAATACCCGCACCCCACCGGGGCGAAATCATTCGTCAGATAGGCAATCAGTTGCGTGCCCACAAAAGGCAGCTGGGCATACTGGTTTCTTATGAAATGGGCAAGGTGCTGGAAGAAGGACTGGGCGAGGTACAAGAAATGATTGACATCTGCGACTTTGCCACTGGGCTGTCTAGGCAACTCTATGGCCTGACCATGACATCAGAGCGGGCAAACCACCGCATGATGGAGCAATGGCATCCGCTAGGCCCTGTGGCCGTGATAACTGCGTTTAATTTCCCCGTAGCGGTATATGCCTGGAACGCCTTTGTTGCCGCCGTATGCGGCAATTCGGTGGTATGGAAGCCCAGTGAGAAAACACCACTGTGCGCCGTAGCGGTACAGCGCATCATGGCTCCAGTGCTCCAGGCCAACCAAGTGCCCGAAGGTGTTTTTGGGCTCATAAATGGCGGCAGCCAATTGGGCAGTTGGATGGCTGAAGACCGCCGGTTCCCCTTGGTCTCGGCCACGGGATCGGTACGCATGGGGCGCAGTGTAGGCAGTGCCGTGGCAGCCCGACTGGGACGGAGCCTTTTAGAGCTTGGCGGTAACAATGCCCTGATCATCACCCCACAAGCCGACTTGGACCTGGCGTTGCGGGCGGTAGTATTTGGGGCAGTAGGCACTGCGGGCCAGCGCTGTACCACCACCCGTAGGGTCATAGTCCACGATTCACTGTTTGATTCTTTCAAGAAAAAACTGCTGGGCATATATGCACAGCTCACGGTGGGCAACCCATTGAAAGGCCATTTGGTAGGCCCCCTCATTGATAAATCGGCAGTGGAACACTTTACCAAGGCCATAGAGCGCGCCAAGTCAGAGGGCGGGGTGCTGCTATGTGGAGGCAAAGCCCTGGAAGGGCCTGGTTTTGAAGGCGGCTGCTACGTGGTGCCCGCTATAGTTGAAGCCAAAACCCACATGCCCATTCTGCGTGAAGAAACCTTTGCACCGCTATTGTACCTTATTCGTTACCAACACGGCATAGAAGAAGCCATAGCACTCCAGAACGACGTTCCCCAAGGCCTTTCTTCGGCTATTTTCAGCAACCACGTGCGTGAGGTAGAGCACTTTCTATCAGTCCAGGGTTCAGACTGCGGCATAGCCAACGTGAATATTGGGACATCGGGCGCTGAGATAGGTGGTGCCTTTGGGGGTGAAAAAGACACGGGCGGCGGGCGCGAATCGGGCTCCGATTCCTGGAAGGCATATATGCGCCGACAAACAAACACCGTGAATTACGGCCAGACCCTGCCGCTAGCCCAGGGTATTCGCTTTGATTTCTAGGCATCATCACAGCCCAAGTCTGGGTAAGCCCTACCTTGGGCACACGGCCAGCCAAGGGCCTAACCGTAAATTGCACCCCTATAATCATTAATATAAGTATCGTATTGAAAACTAAATTTCAAGCCATATTCTTGGCTATCGCCTTGTGTATGGCACCATTGGCCCGGGTATGGGCTGATGAGGGCATGTGGCTGCCCATGCTGCTCAAAGACTACAACTACGCTGAAATGCAGCGACTGGGACTTAGGCTCACCGCCGACCAGATTTACTCCATTAACCAATCAAGCCTCAAGGACGCTATCGTGCAACTTGGTGGTTTCTGCACCGCCGAAGTAGTGAGCAAAGAAGGCCTCTTGTTTACTAACCATCACTGCGCATATGACGCCATACAGGAGCATAGCACAGTGGAGCACAACTACCTGCGCGACGGGTTCTGGGCTATGTCAAAAACAGATGAACTGAACGTGCCCGGATTGTCAGTTACATTTTTAGTGCGCATGGACGACATAACCGACCGAATAATGGCCATAAAGGACAAAGGCGGTGACGATGTGGACCGACTGGTGGAAGAAGAGATGAAAATAGTGGAAACTGAGGTAACCGCCGGCACCCAGTACCGGGCCGTGGTAAAATCAATGTTTGACGGCAATGGCTATTACGTATTTGTTTATGAAACATTTAAGGACATTCGCCTGGTGGGTGCACCACCCTCGGCCATAGGCAAGTTTGGTGGCGATACCGACAACTGGATGTGGCCCCGGCACACCGGCGATTTCTCCATACTGCGCATTTATGCCAATAAGGATAACCAACCCGCTGAATATGCATCTGACAATGTGCCTTATACCCCTAAGCACGTGTTGCCCGTATCAATTAAAGGCGTTAAGGACGGTGATTTTACCATGATCATGGGATACCCAGGCAGCACCGATAGGTATTTTTCTTCATATGAGGTTACCGAACAACAGCAAATCTTGGCACCTGCCGTGGTAAAAATCATGGGCGAAAGGCTGTCAATTATGAAGGAAGAGATGGACAAAGACGAAGCAGTGAACATAGCCCTGGCGGCCAGTTATGCTTCATTGAACAACACCTATAAGTATTTTAAGGGCAACTTATTGAGCCTTAATAAATTTGACTTGGCTTCAGAAAAAAGAAAGGATGAAGCCCTGTTTATGGAGTGGGTAAATGCCGATCCAGGCCGTAAAGATGTGTACGGCAACGTGCTTAATGACCTAGGCACACTGGTGGAAGGAAATGCCACCCTGGCCAACCTTAACTACACCATGAATTTTGCCGCCTTCTCTCCCGGATTTATCAGCAGGGGCGTTCAGCTCTGGAGGCTTAAATCCACCCTACAGGGCGATGAGGAACAAGGGATAGCCATGGCCGAGGGCATAGCTGCCAACCTTGACAACCTATTTAAGGAGTATGTGGCCAGTGCTGATATTAGGGTATTTGCCATGGCCATCAGGTTTTTGCATGAAATGCCCGAAGAAGCACGGCCTGACCTGTTTACTTCTAAAGCCTGGAACGCAGCCAAAGGAGAAAACCTAAGCGAAAAAAGCCTAAACTACGCTGCCTATGTGTTTAAGAAATCCATACTTATGGACAGGGCCAAAATGGAAAAGTTCTTGGACAAACCCAAGCTCAAAACCCTAGAAAAAGATCCCGGGGTAGCCTACATAGAATCCATCATTACCAGCTACCGCAACCACGTATTGGCCCCCATGGGCAGCTATGGCGACGACCTGACAAGGCTGCGCGAACTATACCTGAAAGGACTCATGGAAATGCAGCCCGACCGCAAGTTTTATCCCGATGCCAATTCCACCATGCGCCTTACCTACGGCACCGTGGGCAGCCACAAGTCTTGGGAAGGCAAACCGTACAACACCCAGACCTGGGCTACAGAAATCCTGGACAAGGAAATACCCAATGACGATGAATTTCATGTGCCACCAAAGCTTAAGTCGCTCATAGAGAAAAAAGACTTTGGCCCTTACGGTGAAAATGGCCGCCTACCCGTGTGTTTCTTGCACAATACCGACATCACGGGTGGCAACTCAGGATCACCGGTTATCAACGGCGATGGCCATTTGATAGGAATTGCATTTGATGGCAACTGGGAAAGCATGATGAGCGATCTCAAGTTTCAAAAAGAATATGTGCGCACCATCTCGGTGGACATACGCTATGTACTCTTTGTGATAGAGAAATACGCCGGCGCGAGCAACCTGATAGCCGAACTGGAAATAGTGAAGTAACCAAGGTACCGCAATCCGCATACACCGGGTATAGGTAGCCACATGGGCGCTTATGCCCGGTTTTTTTTGGCCTTGGCCGGCCAAAGCAATACTCGGTTCCGTTTCAGGTATTGCATTGTAAATCATCATTTTATACTCCATTGAAGCCACCATGTCTTTACACTGGCATAACAAGCCAGGGTCTAGCTTTGCCAAAAAAAAACACGCGCCATGCGGATGAAATCGGTGTCATTTATAGCCTTTCTCCTTACAGCAAGCTCCTGGGGCTGCGCACCAAATCAAGAACCCCCAAAAGAAACCCAACCCCAAAAACCCAACATCATCTTGTTTATAGGTGACGGTGCCGGGCTGAGCCAGCTATCCACCCTATGGTATTTTGGCAATTCCAGCCCCAGCTATGCCCGGTTTTCATATATCGGTTTAAGCAAGACCAATTCTTCCAGCCATAAAATCACCGATTCGGGGGCCGGGGCCACCGCCATTGCCATTGGCGAAAAGTCGTACAACAATTCCATAGGTGTGGGGCCCGACTCCCTGCCACGTGAAACCATTTTGGAGCGCCTGTCCAATCTTGGTTACCACACGGGGGTTGTGGCTACCTCATCCATCACCCATGCCACGCCCGCCAGCTTTTATGCACACGTAAAGCACCGAAACATGCATGACGATATAGCACAGCAACTGGTACAGGCACCGGTCAATTTCTTTGCGGGTGGAGGCACCAAGTTTTTCGTGCGCCGGGCAGATGGAAAAAACCAATTGCAAGCCCTGGTAGATGCTGGATACCAAATGGATACCACTTCAATAGATCAGGCACTGTCAGGCAACAAGATAGGCTATTTGCTTGCCCATGATGGCCTGCCAAAAATGAGCGAGGGCCGGGGCGATTTTTTGCCCAAGGCTACCAAGAAGGCCATAGACCACCTGGAATCCCTGGGCGGGCCCTATTTCTTGATAGTGGAGGGCTCACAGATAGACTGGGGCGGACATGCCAATGACATGCCCTGGATCATAGATGAAATGGCCGACCTGGACCTGGCCGTAGGCGTGGCCCTTGACCATGCTGCCGGTAAACCCAACACCTTGGTGCTGGCCACCGCCGACCACGAAACGGGAGGGTTTGCGCTGTCGCCCAGGGTGGTACAGGCTTTTGGCGGCACTACACAAGATGACTACGACCATCTGGAACCAGGGTTTACCACGGGGGGGCATACTGCGGCCCATGTGCCCGTTTTTGCCAGTGGTTTTGGTGCACAAACCTTTGCCGGCACTTATGAAAACAACCTATTGTACCATAAAATGGTAGCACTACTTGGTATGTAAACCAACCATTTGTGGGATGAGGGTGGTAAAAAATCCCAATCATGTGAAATTTGAAGGCGTCTTCCATCTAAGGGCGCAATTATCAGCAAACAAATAAAAATCCAACATCATGCATGTAGTCAGAATCAGTGCCATCATGTTATCGGCATGCCTTACCGCCATGTGCCTATATGGGGCCAACATAGACATAGCCAGCAAGATAGTAAAGGCCACCGTATATCCCCAGGGTGCCACCGTGTATAGAACCGCCCAGGCCAAAGTACCTGCCGGAACCCATACCCTTCGTTTTTATGGGCTTAGCACTGGCATAGACCCCAACAGCATCCGGTTTAAGGCCTCAGGCAATTACACCGTGCAGTCGGTATCATACCGATATGATTACCTGAGCCCCCACAAAGACCCAAAAAGCGTGAAGACGCTATTGGACTCCCTGCAAATCTTGAACGATGAAATGGCCGTGCTTTCAGGAGAACGCTATGCCTACGACCAGGAATTGTCATTCATAACCAACAACAAAACCATAGGCAGCCAACAAGTGGTGCCCCAAAGTGAAGAATTTGGAAAAATGGCCGAGATGGTGCGCGTGAGGATATGGAATATCCGCAAAGCCCTGCACGCCATAGACCTAAAGGAACGAGGCATCAAAAAGGCTTACACGCGCATAGAAACCAAGATTGGCGTATTGCGGGGCGATAGCCCAAAACCGGTGGGGATCATTGAAATACAGGTAATGGCCGCCATGGAGTGGAACAGTTCAGTGGAACTGTCGTTTTTTACCCAATATGCCACTTGGTACCCCAGCTATGATTTTAGGTTTATGGATACCGACAAACCAATATCGGCCAATTATATGGCCAGGGTGAGCCAAAGTACCGGCGTGGACTGGGAAGGGGTGATGCTCACCCTAAGCACCACCAGCCCCAGGTCTGACAACAACAAACCCTATCTCCATCCCTGGGTATTGCAGTACCAAAGGATTTATTATGAAGAAGCAGCGGCCGCTAGGGGCGCCAGGAGTAAAAGTTTGGAATCATTAGATAATGTTTATGAAGACGCGGGATACGAACCGGCCGGTATCGCTCTGGCTGACTCCTATACCACGGCAATTCAAACCATGTTGTCAGTGGATTTTGTGGTTGACCTGCCCTACAACATACCGAGTGATGGACAAGTAAGGGCAATTACCCTGCGCACCTTTGGTCTAAAGGCCGATTTTGTGTATTACGCAGCCCCTAAAGTGGATGCCGATGCCTTTTTGATAGCCTATATAAGTGACTGGGCCAAAGAGCAGTTGCTACCTGGCCCCAGCAACATATTTATGGGCGATGCGTATATGGGCGCCTCCTTTTTGCAGCCTGGCTATGGCCGCGATACCCTGGAAATAGCCTTTGGGCGGGACAAAATGGTGCAGCTGAAAAGGGAAATGCTGCAAGGCGAAACCAAGAAATCGGTGCTGAGTGGTAAGCGCAGGCATGAATTTGCCTTTGAAACCACCGTGCGCAACCTACACAAATCGGAAATCAAGCTCGTGCTTGAAGACCAAATTCCCATACCACAGTTTGGTACCGATATAGAAGTGATAGCCGGCAATCTAGGCGGGGCCACGCACAACATCAAGAGCGGCCTGCTCACATGGGAATTGACAATGCCAGCCAATGCCGTGGAAGTGAGAAAGTTTTCTTTTGAAATTAGGCACAACGCCAAGGAAATAGTAGAACCACTGCCGTACTAACATGGCCATGGTCCATTTTATCAAGTGCCTTGATTTTCAACCATATCAAAAAGGGGGCTTTCGCCCCCTTTTTTTTAACACCAACAAATCAAAATCACCTTGCTTATTGCACGGTATCCTTTACGTAGATTACCTCTTTTCTAAAACCACATTTCTGCAGTAAATGGTCAATTACAGGAGATTCCTTTTCTACAAAGCTGATAATACGCTTGGCTCCGCCTTCGGTGAGTGCCCATTGTGAAATAGCTCCTATGGCTTCGGTCATATACCCTTTCTTGCGGTATTTCTTGTCTATGATGTAGCCAAGTATTACCTCCCCTTTGCGGTTGGGCGCACCCAGAAAGCTGGCGCCGCCTATGGACCTGTTTTCCCCGGAAAGCACGATTTCCCAATTGGTATGCCACCTATAGTCAGAGTCTAGGTTATGGGCATTTTCAAGCCAAAAAAGGAAGGTCTCCGTGCGGAGCTCTTTGTATTCACCTGAAAAATCGAGGGTTGACTTGCTCAGGCCCAATGCCTGTTCCAATTCTAGCCGCGAATTGCTCAGCATTTCCAAGTAGTCATACTCCAATGGGATCAGCCGAAGCCTATCTGTCTTTAACTCAAACATTCTGTTGTTATTATATCCGTCACATTAACACATTCCAATTGTCATCGGTCTGGTTCCAGTCCTTGTATTTTTCCTTTCCACCGCGCACACCCCAGTCACTATCTATGGTCAAGCGGGCACTTATGCCTCCCCGTGGGTTGCATAGCATCACAAACCTCAACCTATCAGGCTTATACACGTCCATGAGATGCTCATACATTATGTTGATCAGCCGTTCGTATGATACCACAATATCGCGCAAATGATACACATAGAGTTTGAGGCTCTTGAGTTCTATGATCTTGTCGGTGGGGTAAAACGTGAGGTAACAAGTGGCAAAATCGGGCTGTTGTTGTACTCCAAGGAAGGTAAATTCAGGCACCTTTACTTTTATTTCATATGCCCCTTTTGAAGGGTTGGGCAATGCCTTCAGTATGCTTTTGTCTATGCTTTCGTAGGTCTTGATCACCGTTTTGTATTTCGCGGCAAATATTCATATATCCTACCTCATTGCCCAAGCTTGTGCGCTTACTTTTGGCCGAAATTTTAACCCTAATTGAAAATAGATAGGATAGAACACATAGGCATTGCTGTAAAGAGCATAGACCAAGCCCTCGCTTTCTATGAGGGCGTGCTTGGCCTGCAATGCTATAAGCAAGAAATAGTTGAAGAACAACATGTTAAAACCGCTTTTCTTCAATTGGGCAACGTGAAAATTGAGTTGCTTGAAAGCACTTGGGACCAAGGCCCTGTGGCACAGTTCATAGCAAAGCGCGGGGAAGGCATACACCACATAGCCTATAGGGTAGAAAGTACGCAGGAGGCCCTGCAAGAGGCTTTGGATAAAGGGTTGCCCCTTATAGACCAAACCGAGCGTGATGGCGCCGATAATATGAAAATAGGTTTTGTACACCCCAAAGGCAGTTTTGGGGTGCTCACAGAGTTTTGTTCAGAGAAAGTGGAACGAACCTAGCCTGAACGCTTTTGGACCGTACAATAAAGAACCTGGACCAGTTGCGCCAATTGATTCGATTGGAGCAAGATGAAGAACGTCAATGGTTTGCCAACAGAATGGATGGCATGTCCATGCGGCAGCGCATAGAACAAGGGCTCACATGGTATCCGCTAAGCATAGCCGACTGGTACTTTGATGCACGGGAAAAACTGGTGATGGAGGTAGAAAGGGTAAAAGACCAACACCTGCCACATGAGTTCAATGTGGGCCGCTTGGTAGCACTGTTTGGCCAGCAGTCCAACCCGCCTCAGCGCACCACAGGGGTGGTGATGGCCGTAAGGGGCAACATGCTCAAGTTGTCGCTCCACGCCGACGACATGGAAGAATGGATGAAAGCCGGCAAACTGGGCCTTGACGTGCTGCACGATGAAAAGTCATACCAGGAAATGGACAGGGTGCTTAGATCACTCAAAAAAACCGAGAACCGCCAGTTGCAAAGGCTGCTACAAGTGGTTTATGGACAAGAAAAGGCAAAAAAAGGCGATGCCCCTACCCTAGCTCCAAACCAACTTAACCCCGCACAAAATCAAGCACTTGCCAATTGTTTGGCCCAAGAAGAATTGGCCATAGTGCATGGGCCACCAGGCACCGGTAAGACCACCACCGTGGTAGAAGTGGTAAAGCACCTAGTGGCCACTGGGCAAAAGATACTGGTGACCGCCCCCAGCAACAATGCGGTGGACCTTTTGGTAGAGAAATTGGCAGAAAGTGACATACGCGTACTAAGGGTAGGAAATCCGGCACGCATCAATGAGGTGATACAGACCCACTCGCTTGGCCACAGGGTTACCCAACACCCGGATTATGGATTGATCAAAAAGCTAAAACAGCAATCGGCCCAGTACCGCAACATGGCATCAAAATACCGGCGGCAATATGGCCCTGAGGAACGCCAACAACGAAAAGCCTTGTTTGACGAGGCCTGGAAACTGCAGAAGGATGCCCAACAAATTGAAGATTATATAATTGAATCGATGGTAAGCGATGCACAGGTTATCGCCACCACCCTGGTGGGCTGCACCCACCCCGCCATAGCCCATCTACGGTTTCCGGTTTGCGTGGTTGACGAAGCCGCGCAAGCCCTGGCCCCGGCTACCTGGATACCCATGGTGCGGGCAGATAAAACCATATTGGCAGGTGACCACTGCCAGTTGCCGCCAACGGTTAAATCCCTTCAGGCACAGCAACAAGGATTGGCGCACAGCCTGTTTGAACACCTGATGGATACCCAAGACATTTCCGTGATGCTGGAAACCCAGTACCGTATGAACCTGGTTATCATGGGTTTTCCATCTACCTATTTCTACCACAATCGATTGGAAGCGCACTCCATGGTAGCCCACAGGAAGCTGGAGGCCGAGGGCCCAGAATTTGAGTTTATTGATACCGCAGGGTGCAGTTTTGATGAAGATGGGGGCGAAACAGGCCAGGGGAACACGGGCAGCCTAAGCAACCATCATGAAGCTGACCTTGTGTGGAAGCACCTGTATATGCTGGCTGAATCCTTGACGGCACAAGGCATAGGGCTAAATCGGTATAGCTGTGCCATCATATCGCCATATAAGGCCCAGGTCAACAAACTTATGGAGTGGTTGGGCGAATTCCCTTTCCCGAAAGACCGGTTGGCCATCAATACTATAGACGGATTTCAGGGACAAGAGAGGGACATAGTGTATATATCCTTGGTAAGGAGCAATGGACGCAATGAGATAGGATTTTTAAAGGACTACCGGCGCATGAACGTGGCCATGACCCGTGCCCGGAGAAAGTTGGTGGTGGTGGGCGACAGTGCTACCCTAGCTAAAGACCCTTTCTACGCCAAAATGATAACCCATGTGGAGGAACTGGGTGGCTATTGCTCGGCCTGGGAGTACCTATACCCCCATTAAAAGAGGGTATTCTATCAATTGATTACTCAAAAAAACCGGTTACCAAGAGCCAGTACCCCGCCGCCTTGTTGGCCGCCGAATAGGCACTGTCCAAATGGGTTGGCTCTATCCTTACCGACACCGTCTGTTTGTAGGCCATGTAAGTAGCAATGGTCACAGTGGCTACCGTGGTTATCATGATCAGTACCACTGCCCAGATTGCCAAACTTCGTTTTAACAAATTCCTTTTCATTTTCAGTTGGTTTATATGGTATTCTTCGTCAATTTCCTTCGATTCACGGGCATTATACGTATCGCCCCGAGAAAAGGTTACATCAAGGGGCAACATTTTCAATTTTTGAAAGGCCTGACACATGCTGTTCCGTCAGAGGGCTTCCCTTATAGCGCACCGTGCTGCTGCCGGTCACCTCTATTTCCAAGTGCTCGGTCACATGGCAGTCTATTTCGCACATCCCTGAAATGTCAAGCTTGGCTTTCTGTGCGGCCATTTCAAACGCCCTCACGGTCGATTTGCCACTGGACTCCAGGCCCAGATTGGCGCAGGAGCCCCACAGCTCAAGCCCCGACATGCCGTCTAAATCCAAGTCCAGGTAACTGGGGCTACCGGATACGGTAGCCTTACAAGCCCCGCCCAATGATAGGTCCAGACCATCGGCATTATCCAGGGTGATATTGTATATACCCAATCCCATAGCATTTATCTTCAACACTTTGGGACAACTTATATGGACAGTGTGGTCATTTCCGCCTTTGTCCCACCCGGTTTCCAAAACCACTACCAGTTTATCCCCTTTCTGGGTAATTTCCAAGTCATTGTCCTGGGCCAGTCCATCGCTCACGGTTACTTCAAACCCCTTTCCTTCTTCTATGATGAATTGGGCTGTCTGCTTGCTGTGTATCTCCACCTCCGTAAATCCTGACAGGTCATACAACTGCGTTTGCCCGGTTTGGTTGCGCTCCAAGGAAGAAATTTCATCCAACATGCCATCAGGTTTCATCACATACACCTTACCCGGATAGTCATAGTAGTTTCCACTCACCCTTCCTATATGGTTATCAATACCATAGGTACGGTCAGCAAACACAATCTCCCCGCCCACGGGCACCAATATTTCTAGCTCCACATGTTGGTTTCTAAAAGGTGGGCTTGAAAGTGACATATAGGGGTCAATGGTCAAGGTGCTGTCTCCCACTATCGGTTCATAGTTTACCAGTGCCGCATGTTGCACCGCATCCTCAAAATCCTTCCCCTGTGAAGTGTGCCGTTGCACGAGGTGGAAGGCATTGTCGGGCGAGCGAAGGACGGAAAGGCTTACTCCCTGGTAGTACAGGGCGCCGTTATTTGTGTAAAACAGGTCATTGCTCCAAGAATTTAGCCCACCATTGGCCACGGAGATATGCCGGGTAGTAGCCCTGTCATGTGGTTGGATACTGAATATGGATAAACGGCTGCCGGTAATGGCCAAGGGGAGGCTCTTTTCGGTGCTCGCACTGGCCCTGAACAACATGGCCAAATGCACACCCAGCCCAAACAAGGTAAACAGGCCAATGATCCAAATGCCAAATGCGCCCAACCTATACCCTCTATCCAAGGGCGGCTGGCCCATAAGGTGCTGCACTGCCCTAACCATTAGCATGACTAAGGGAACCATTACCACAAACAGCAAAGAAATAATAAAAGTGGTAGTCCAAATACCTGAATTAAAGATAAATGGAAGAAAATCGCGCAAGACAATGCCACCAACACCGGCGGCTCCTACCACGGTGAATACAATAAAGATAAATACCGCCAGCCCAATGGCCAGACCTATGACGGCCAAGAATTTAAGAAAAGACTTGCCTGCAAACATGCCCACCTGGCCAACAGCCTGGGCCAATCGCTGGATAAACCCTTCAGCATCCTTGGCCGACCTTCGGATCCGCTCCTTTCGGTTTTTGTCGTTTACAAAATCGTTGATTTCCTTATTGATGGATGATACCCCTTCCTTGAAACTGGCTTCTATATTGGATATGTTCACTGGTTTACCTTTCATGCGCAACCGGTCGGCGGTAGAATTGGCCTCAGGCACCACTACCCAAAGAATGAAATAGATAACCACCCCAGTGCCAAAGGACACTAGCCCCATCAGCACAAACATGAGCCTAACCCATACGGTATCCAGTCCAAGGAAATGGGCCAACCCCGCGCAAACCCCTCCTATCATGCGTTCGTCAGGATCGCGGTACAGCTTCTTTTGATCGGTGCTTTCACTATGCTGTTCTGCCCGCTTTTGTCGTGTATGGCCCTTCTCTTCCTCCTCAGCTTCCATCATATCTTCTACCCTGCCCAGGTTTTCTATGATTTTCTCCACATCCTTAAGCTCAATTACTGCCTTGCCCTGCTTGTTGATTTCCTGAAAAAGCTCGGCTATTCGCGACTCTATATCGGCCACGATGTCGCTCCCTCCTTCGCTGTGCCTAAAATGGTCCTTAAGTGACCCCATGTAGTCCTTTAATACGGCATAGGCTTGTTCCTCAATTTGAAAGACCATGCCGCCAATGTTCATGCTGATTGTTTTGTTCATCGGTTTATTTGTTTAAGGTTGTCATTCTCACTGCTTCCTCCAGTTCATTCCATGTTTCCCTTAGCTCTCTAAGAAAAGAGGCTCCCTCATTGGTGAGCAAGTAGTACTTGCGCGGCGGCCCTGAATTTGACTCCTCCCACTCATAAGCCAACAATCCCGCATTCTTGAGCCGGTTGAGCAAGGGGTAAAGTGTGCCCTCCACCACCAGCATTTTGGCCTTCTTTAGGTTATCAAGTATATCACTGGCATACATGCGCTCTTGGTGCAGTACCGACAAGATACAGAACTCCAACACCCCTTTCCTCATCTGTGCCTTTGTGTTGTCTATGTTCATTGATCTGTGGTTTGATTGAACTCCGAAATTGATGGCACAAATGTATAATGCCACATAGTACCATGCATTACATAGTACTATCTTTTAACCGGTACTTTACACAATCAGTAGATGTGGTACATGGACGGCAAGTAGGGGACACTTGTGCATGTGCAAACTAGCAGAAAGCATTGCCTTGTTGCTTACATTTAGCCCATGAACCGCTTTTCAGCCACCGTTCTACCCGTGCTTATAGCCCTTACTGGGGCAAGCCAGGGATTTGACCACCTGCGTTTTACCCGTGCCGATTCACTTAGGGGCGGGCTAAGGCCTGAGCGCACCTGTTTTGACGTAGTGCATTATGACCTTAACTTGGGGTTTAATTTAGAATACAAGGAGATACAAGGGTATAACCAGATTCTATTCCATGTGCTGAGCCCCTGCACTACCCTTCAGCTGGATTTGTTTGACAACTTGGTTATTGATTCCATTCTATTTGAAAATCAACATTGTAAATACCAAAGGGATTACCATGCCATATGGGTAAGCCCCCACCGGCCTTTGGCCAAAGGCGAACAGGCAAGCATGCGGGTATATTACCACGGAGCCCCCATAGAGGCGGCCAATCCGCCCTGGGATGGTGGTTTCGTGTGGTCTGCCGACAGAAAGGGCAAGCACTGGGTATCAGTGGCATGTGAGGGTTTAGGCGCATCATGTTGGTGGCCCTGCAAAGACCACCCCGGCGACGAGCCCGACTCCATGAGAATAACCTTGACCGTACCTAAGGAATACATGGCCGTGTCAAACGGGAGCTTGGTATATAATATGGTACACCTAGGGGAACGCACCACGCAATGGCGGGTGAGTTACCCTCTAAACACGTACAATGCCACCTTCTATATAGGCAAATTGGCCGAGCTAAAAGACCACTACAAGGGCATAGACCTGCGGTACTATGTGCTGGAAAACAATAAACCATTGGCCAACAAGCATTTTGAGCAAGTAAAGGGCATGATGGATGCATTTGAACACTATCTGGGTCCCTATCCATTTGCACGGGATGGGTATAAACTGGTAGAGGCCCCCTATTGGGGCATGGAGCACCAGAGCGCCATAGCCTATGGCAACCACTACCGCAACAACGAATGGGGTTTTGACTACATCATCATACATGAAAGTGGCCATGAATGGTGGGGCAATAATGTGAGCGCCAGCGACCATGCCGATCTATGGATACATGAGGCATTCTGTACCTACACCGAAGCCCTTTATGTAGAATACATGCATGGCCTGGATACAGCAATAGCCTACCTAAACGGGCACAAAAAAAAAGTACTTGACCTCTACCCTATCAGGGGGCCTTATCATGTGAATTTCAACGAATATGGCACTGCCGACATGTACTATAAGGGGGCCAATATGCTGCACACCCTCCGGGTCCTTCTGGAGAATGATAGCCTATGGTTTGGCATGTTGCGGCAAATGCAAGAAATCTGGGCATATAAAACCATTGACAGCAAAACCCTTATTGATTTTATTAACCAAAAGACCGGAAAGGATTTCCAAGATTTTTTCACCCAATACCTAGACCACGCGGCAAGCCCGGTACTGGAATACAAGGCGGTGCGCATGGTTGACTCCACATCCCTTAGCTATAGGTACCTAGCGGCAGTGGCGGCTTTTGACATGCCAATTCGGTTTGAATTGGGTGGAGAATCTAGGTGGCTTTATCCCGGCACGGAATGGAAGACCATGAAAATGAGCAACAAAGAGTGGAACTCATTTCGGTTTGATGAGGAGAACTTCATGGTATGGTTTAAGCGGATAAACAATTAGCAACAAAAAATTTGGTTTTTATTTGAAATACAATACCTTTATGCCCAAGCAGGCCATAACTAATACAACTATCAAGTGCGCAGCCTACACGTAGCCAAAAAAGAATTGAAACTGATGCGAAAGCTCGTAGAAGAATTCTTATTGGATTACGAATACGCTCAGGCAGAAGAGGATATGGGGCCTAAGGTGCATCAGTACTATGCAGGTAAGGTAGCTGAGGCTTACTGGAAATTAAAGGATTTGGAAAGCCGGGTAAAAGCCTTGGTAAACTAACCGACTGTGGGTAAGGCCCCGCGCAAATGCGCCCCGCTTCTTTAGATTGCCTTCCCATAAATCAAGCTTTACACGTATGGCACTTAGCTATTTGGATTGGGCTATTGTAGGGGTTTTCGTAGCCCTGACCCTGATAATTGGCTTTTCCTTTACAAAAAAGGCATCGCAAGGTTTGGTGCAGTACTTTTTGGGTGGCCGGCAAATGCCGTGGGTGGTGGCCGGTGTGAGCATGGTAGCTACCACGTTTGCGGTTGACACCCCCCTATCGGTCACCGAAATCGTGCATCAAGATGGCATATCGGGCAATTGGGTGTGGTGGAATATGCTCCTGGGAGGCACGCTCACTACCTTCCTTTTTGCCCGCCTGTGGCGCAGGGCCAATATACTCACTGAGGTAGAATTCATTACCATTCGTTACCACGGTAAACCTGCCCATTACCTCAGGCTGTTCAAATCGGTGTACCTAGGCCTTTTTATGAATGTGGCCATCATGGCTTGGGTAAACCTGGCCATGGTAAGCCTGCTCGAAGTGTTTTTCCAAATCCCCAAGGAAACCGCCATACTCTACACCTTTGGCCTGGGCATCCTCATAGGGCTGTATTCTACCCTTTCGGGCATATGGGGGGTAGCGGTAAACGACGTGGTGCAGTTTGTAGTGGCCATGGCAGGCTCCATAGCCCTGGCTTACTTTGTGGTAGGAAGCGACCAGATAGGCGGCATAGAGGGGCTCAAGGCCCAGATAGACCCGGGAAACCTATCCTTTTTCCCCAGTTTGGATACCCAAAATCCCTATGGGCTGGGCGTTGGCATCGCTTCTTTTTTGGCCTTTGTGGGATTTCAGTGGTGGGCTAGTTGGTATCCAGGCAGTGAACCCGGTGGGGGTGGATATGTAGCCCAGCGCATGATGAGCACCAAAACCGAGCAGGGCGCCCAGCTTGCCACCCTGTTGTTTCAGTTTGCGCACTACTGCCTGCG
Source organism: Bacteroidota bacterium (assembly GCA_016192035.1). Taxonomy (GTDB): domain Bacteria; phylum Bacteroidota; class Bacteroidia; order CAILMK01; family JACPUW01; genus JACPUW01. Next base: position 99,833 of record JACPUW010000033.1, on the reverse strand, counting down.
CCCCTGGCCTTGGATACTGGTGGCCCTGGCTGCCACAGTGTTATACCCAGGGCTGAATGCCGAAAACGCCCGTATGGGGTATGTTATGGCTATGGTAGATTTTCTTCCAAATGGATGGCGGGGCCTTATGCTGGCCGCATTTGGGGCTGCCTATATGAGCACCATTTCTACCCACCTAAACTGGGGCGCGGGCTACCTCACCAATGATTTGGTGCTGCCATTGATGAAAACACGACCCAATGAAAGGCAATCGATTGTGATTTCCAGGGGCATAACCATGGCTCTGGTGGTAGCAGGCTCCGTGGCCACCCTCTATATCACCTCCATCAAGAGTGTGTGGGGGTTTGTGCTGGAGTGCGGCGCCGGATTGGGTTTGGTGCTCATACTCAGGTGGTACTGGTGGCGCATAAATGCCTGGGCCGAAATTGTGGCCACACTGGCACCCTTTGCTACCTATACCCTGTGTAAACTAGTGTTGGCCAAATGGGACCCAGCCTGGGGTCAAGACATCATGACCAATCCAAGGACATTTTTCACGATACTGCTAGTCACCACACTGTCATGGCTCATTACGGTATGGCTCACCAAACCTGAGCCAGAGGCCCATTTGCGTGCATTTTATGAACGCGTGCGCCCGGGGGGCAACTGGAAACCGTTCTCGGGCAGGGGCACAGACTGGATGAACACAGCACTCATGCTCTGGTTGAGCGCTGCCATCTTGCTGTACGCCACCCTTTTTGGCACGGGATACCTGATTTTTGGCTTTTATGACCACAGGCTTGCCATAGCACTGTCAGTAGCGCTGGTGAGCACATTGGCCATCTGGCAATTGATAAAGAAAGAAACAAAGGGGTGAGGGCTAGCCCTTTTTTAACACAAAGAGCATATACCGCTTATGAGATGCGAATTTGTCGGGATTAACGGCATCGAACTCTTTGTTAGCCTTAACTTTAATTTCATCCCGCAATGCTTCGGTCAAATAAAATAATTTAGGTGATTTGATGCGGAATTTTTCATTGGCATACCTTGCGATTGGTATTATAAACCGCTGAATATAAGCACTTACCAGTCTAATTGTAGGAAGACAATTCTGGGTAATATCCCTTTCGGTAATGATTGTCCAACCATTCCCTTTAGCCTGATCAAAAAAGTCTTGAAGTTTGTGTCCGGACTTATGCGCCTGATCCGTAACCCTGAAATAGTCCGTAATAATCCAGTGTCCATTTGGCGCAAGCAATTCATTTGTCTTTGATAATGCCGTACTCAATGGAATGTATTGCAATGATTCAGAATTAATTATATTCCCAAATTTTCGATCACTTGAAAAGTCCTCGTACCTGGTAAAGTGGCAGGTCAATTCAGGATGCTTGGTGGCGATGTAGTTTTTCTGAGCTATATCTGGCGTAAGTGCTTCTACATTCTTTCCATGGGCTTTCAGCATGGCCGACAACCCTCCCATTCCGCAACCAACATCAAGCACCGGGCTTTCCAAATCGCACAATTGACTTATAATAAGCTCAGCATAACGCACTTGGGCGTTTTCCACATCTCGAATGGACAAGCTTAGTGGATCAATAGTAGTATTTTCAAAATAGCCATAATGAAGCATATCCTTTCCCAGGATTTGTGCATATAGCTGAAGCTCAAGATCTTTGTTAGCCTTCTTGTATTTTGGCTGAGATTTCTGGAATCTATACGCCCTCAACCACGCTATGGGATTGGCAATTCGCCCGAGATGTTTGGCTATTTTCATTGATACGATAGGAACGGCATGGCTAATTAATGCCTGACGGCAAACTTATGTCGGCATACCACATTCCTCTCCTTATTCATTATTAGCCCTATGTATATCCCATTTGATAAATGACTTATATTGAATTGTGATGTTCCTAACCCAATGGTTTCTTGAAAAAGAATTCGGCCTTGTCCATCTAAAACCAGAAAATATTGGCCAGATTCAATCACTAAAGAATTATTTATCTGCATGTTACAACTTCCGTCAAATGTCAAACAGCCGCTTGGAATTGGATAAGTGAAGCTATTCTGCCCCACAGTCAAATCCTTGTTGAAAAAATCAAAATGCCAAATGGTATCCAGCCCAGATGGCCTTGCATCAACTCTTAATATGGTGTTTTTTACCGAATTGTTGTAAAACTCCCAAGTTACCAGTGAGTCTATGCTAATAACTGGTTCCCCTACTAGCGGCTTTTGGGTCACTGTATAAATGTACTTTCTCCAAAGCCGCATAACTCTATATGTTTGGCCACCTGGCACTTTCAAGGTTCCATAACCTGCTACTCTATACTGCGCATCAACTTGTACTTTAATTTCAAAAACCACAAAATTCTTGGTTGACGTGGTGGATGACTTGTAGGTATCTCCCTGTACTAAAGGCGTTATGAAATGTGCCAATGGTTGTTTGAACGGAAACCCAATAACAAAGGGCAAATTTGGGTCATCAGGGCTTACACCTATCATATTCAGCACATTTCCATCCCTTTTAAAAAAACCGTTCCCGAATGATGCCTTGTAGGCGAATTCTGCTTCTGGCACGTCTTTGCCTCCATCAGCTTCAGATGCAAACTTGAAAACTTCGGTATCCACTTGGTTCACATACATAGTATCCAGGGCTATATCAAAAGTTTTCTTGGTAGTATCAAACAACGCGAATGGAACATCTCGCTTTTTACGTAGGCATATGTTGATTTCAAATGTGTTGCCTCCTTCCGGAAAAATTTCCGATGTAATGGTGTCCTGCCCCTGCACCACGCCAACACCTGCCAGTGCCCATGCCAGCACTACAAAAAGGGTCCATTTCAACTGTTTCATAATGTGTTATTTGATGGCTAATTTAATGAGTTGTCCCGCCGTATCGTGGGCCACATGGTTCATATCTGAGTCCACACAAAACCATTGGGCAACCATAGCCCGTGGGCCTTATTCACAAAACACGATTTCTTCTTCGGTAGTAAACACAAACCCTTCTATGGGGTGTATGGTATCGGGAAACCGAAGGCCGGTGCGGTCTTCCTTTTCCTTAAAACAAGTGCGCACGCACACAGGGCCATACACCATTATTTGCCTTTTGTCAGTGTAGCTCAGGGCCACCCCAAATATGTACTGCCCATTCTTGATACTGCCGTCCTCCAGCTTTCCGTCCCAGCCATCGGTGAGCTCGGTGTGGGCCACCTCCTTCTTGCGCTTGCTATATATGGTCATGCCTTTTACGTTAAAACCGGCCAAGTCGCTGAAAACAGGCTTAAACACCTCGTTCTTTTCTGGGCCTTGCCCATTGGGGGTAAAACAGTTGGCAGCCCAAACCAAACCCTCTTGCTTGAACTTGTCCACCAAATCTTGCTCACCTTCATAGGCCAGATTTTGTTCTTGTTCAAAACATTCTTTAGGAGGATCGTACTCAAAATCAGCTTTTTGACAAGCATTTGCCAAGAAGGGCAATACACCGAGCAGCAATATCTTCTTCATGCCCCAAAAATAAATACAATCCCCATGGCAAATGCAGAAAATACGGGCAAGATTGCCACAGGCGGCGGGTGGCCAGCTTTCGTGGCGCATGTATCGCTACCACCTCCATCTTTGAAGGGCATATGCCCTTCAAGTTACCTATCAGGCCCATCCTGGCCTTAGCCCTCCCGGTCCAATTCATTGTATATAAGCTACTACTCTCACACCCTGCCTGGATAGAGCAACACTATGGCCTGCACGGGTACCCATTTCTTAGTTGGTTGCCCCGCACCATCACCCACTGGATACCCTTACCGGTAGGTCAGCTACTGCTCGCCATTTTTATGGCTTATGTGGGTTATAGGGCCATCATGTTGATAAGGTCAGGATCACTTAAATCAATTATGCTCAAGCCCTTGGCTGGCAAATCCCTGATCCGGCTGGCTTCCATGGCATCTGTGCTGTACCTTTTCTTCATGCTGCTCTGGGGCTTGAACTACGGCAGGCTGCCCTTGGCACAAAAACTTGGCATGAGCGCACAAGGCGGTACAGACCAACTCAAGCCACTGGCAACCAAACTTGTATCACTCACCAACCAAGCCCGTCTTGACTTGGGCAGTATGGATTCTGCCCTATCGGTGCGGCACCGAAACGCCCATTATTTTGACCAAGCCCGCACCGCCATGGAGCAACTATCGGCCAGCTACACGGGGTTTGATTCCAAGCCCCTTTCTATCAAGGCGGCAGCTTTACCCCAGGCCATGAGCCTGCTGGGCCTTGGGGGTATTTATTTCCCCTTTACCGGCGAGTCTTATGTAAACATGCACCAACCGGGCTTTAAGCTCCCTTTTACCATTTGCCATGAACTGGCCCACCAAGCGGGCGTGGCCCCTGAAAACGAAGCAAATTTCCTGGCATACCTGGCCTGTATGGCATCTGGCGACCCCTTGTTTAGGTATTCCGGTCATTTTGTGGCCCTTCGCTATGCCCTACATGCCCTTCACAAACATGATTCATTGGCATTCAACGAAGTAATAGTACAACTTGACAAGGGCGTGCTCCTAGACCTGGAGGCCAATACGCAGTACTGGGAGCGTTTTGAAACCCCACTGCACGATTTGTCAAACTGGGTAAACAACCTGTACCTCACTTGGAACGGACAAGAAGATGGAAGTGAGAGCTATGGCCTGGTTGTGGACCTGCTAATTTCTCACTATTATGCTGAAATTCAACCCAAAAGAAAAACGGTGGCCCCTCCAGTAGAAACCCAGTCCCCAGAAATTGAAAACCTTGATTTTGCCAATTGGCTCAGCACCTTGCCCGTATATTCCTTGCCCTACAAATTAAGCTGTCCTGATACCGCAGTTCACCTGGATACTTCAAGCGCACCGAATACCTATTTGCCCAGCGGCATGGTAGCCTTGGCCCAGGTACACCTAAGCACCAAAGGCGTGGTGGCCTTGGCACTTGACATACCTGGCAAACAATACCAACTGGTGTTGTATGATTTACAAGGAAAAATCTTGGGCATTACACCCATAACCCATGATACCTGGTGCCATAAGGAAAAAGGCATCCGCGCCACCCTCATGCCCAACCTGGGGGTGGAGTTTGCATTGACCCAAGTGGTGTGCCCCGGCGACAGTACTGCGTGCGATACGGTTACGGAGGTAACCAAGCTATCGCCCCCGCCAATGGAATAATGTTACATTCAATTATATACCCAATTCCATAGACAATTGGTCATGTGATTTTGGGGCATAGCCTTTGGTGCCCAGGCCATACCAGTAGGTGGCAAACCCATTGGTTACACAGAGCAGGGGAACCATAAACTGAACATTATACACTGCCAGTTGGAGCAAGGTGTCTTGGCTTAGCCCCACATAGGGAGCCTTGCACTCCACCATGATCTTGGGCCTTCCGCTGTTGTCAAACACCACTATGTCAGCCCGTTTTTTCAAACCGTGATAGTGCAGTTCAAACTCCACCTTGCTCAATGCGCGACTAAAGCCCAAATGTTGAAAAAGGTAGTGCAACATATGTTGGCGCACCCACTCTTCGGGGCTTAGTACGATCCAGCGCCGGCGCAAGAGGCACCTCACCTGCCATTTGCCATTTACCTCTCTTACATCAGGTTGGCAATCAGGTAGGGTTAGTTTTGGCAAGACCTTCATGGGCCGCCAAAAATAGTGGTCGTGCAGGGGCGGTTTTCCCCAACCCACATTTGCCCTGGCCGGTGCCCTTCATGTATGTTTGTTGCTGCCCAGCCCGCAATCCCTTATGGAACTTAGCTACGACAAAATGATGAAAGAAATGGCCGATGGGAAATACCGTCCGGCCTATTTGCTTCACGGGGAAGAGCCATATTTCATTGATTCGGCGTGTAAGTACCTAGAAGAAAACGCCCTGACCGAAAACGAAAAGGTATTTAACAGCCACATCCTCTATGGGCGAGATGTGAGCATGGACCAGGTATTGGGGCAAGCCCGCATGTTTCCCATGTCGGGTAAACGGCAGTTGATCATAGTGAAAGAAGCCCAAGCCATGCGAAGCCTCGATCCGGTGATAGCCTATTTGGAGCGCCCGGTAGCACACACGGTACTGGTGTTTGCGCATAAGGTCAAATCCCTCAACAAAACTTCTAAGGTATATAGGCAGTTTAAGGACAAAGGAGCGGTGCTGAGTTCCAGTCCTATGAAAGACTACCAATTGCGCAAATGGCTACCTGGTTTTCTTACTGAGGAACACGGCATACAGATAGAGCCCATGGCCATAGAGTTGCTCATGGAGTTTCAGGGCACCGAAATAGCCAAACTGGTAAACGAACTGCACAAGGTGCGGCTGCGCAACCCCGGCAAGACCATTAACTCGGCTATGGTGCAGGAAAACATAGGGTTCGGCAAAGATTTTGACGTATTTGAGGTGCAGGATGCCTTGGCTGCCCGCGACAAGGCCAAGCTTGTACGCATGGTGATCTACTTTGAAACTTTTATGAAACCCGGCGACATAATTGCGCTTATCTCTATATTGTACAAGTACTTTGCCCAGGCCTACGTGGCTATGGTATCAAAAAAGAACCGCGAACAACTGTTTACAGAATTGGGGATCACCGAATGGGGTTTCAAAAAGCTCAAGGTGGGCATAGACCAGTATGGCTATAAACTTTCGGAGGCCCTCGGCATCATCAAAGACTATGAGTTGCGCTCCAAGGGCATTCACAGCCAAAATGTGCCGCCGTCAGAATTGCTCAAGGAAATGCTGTTCAAAATAGTGACCCTTTAAGGGTGGGACAAAGGGTAAAAAAAATAGCCTTTGCCGGACCTTGTTTCAATTTTAATTCTATATTTGAACTACTCGATCCTTAACATTTTGGACAACAAAACAGGCCGGGACAAATGTGGAGAAAATCAACACAAACATGTTGCTGGTCCGACTCAGGTTGTCAATGACAGGCCTCAAGCCCCACGCCTACGGGCATGGGCATTTGCGATAACTTCAACACGGTGGAAGTCAAAGACAATCGGCGGCCTAATTCCTTTCGGGATGGGTTTTCATCTCACCCGGCCTATTTTGTTGTCCTTACCCAAATCCCCTTAGTTTTCATCTTTTAGGTAGTTGAAGTTCTTCCAGAACTTCTCATCATAGGGTATCTCTTCATAGTAAGCCCTCTTGGATATCACCTGCGGGTTTTCTGTCACCACATCCGTTACCAACAACTGGGCAAGCATGCGCTCTTCCCGCTGGGCACCGGTGGCTTTGTCCTTCCATACATGATTTCTTTCATAGTTCACGGAACTGAGGTGGTAGGAATTTCCTTGTTTTTTATAGCGGGTTGATACTGAATACACTATTTCTACGGGGCTTGCCTTTTGTTTGTCCTCGTTTACATAGAGTGAACGGCCTTGCGCGCTGTAATTGCTGCAGGTGTAGGTAGCTTCATAGCGCACCACGGCATGGTCTTTTTTCTTTATAAACACCGTGCCTTTATAGCCCGTGGCATACACATCTCCGCAATTGCCCAGACGAGGGGCCAGACAATTAAAGCCTATTACCCAAACCGAATCGCCATCTACCTCTGTCATGCGCTCCAGTTCCATGTCAAAATCTGAATACACGTTAAGTGGGTTCATCACGCTGTTGTCCATTCTCACCAGGTCAAATTCCAGTAAGTCGTCTATGAGGGTGCTGCGGTCCCTAAGGCTTCCCAATTCAAAATTTCGGCGTACTTGGATGAACTCATACCCCCTATCGGTATATGCCTCAATGGCCTGGGCCATGGCATATCCTTTGGCATCATAAAGCCTAACGGCTGCCTGGCGCTCTTTGGCCAGTTTCTCCCCCTCGGTTTGGGTATTCCTATAGTACATATCGTAGTTGTAGGGATGCGGCAAGTAGTTAGATGTGACCTGTTCGGCCGCTTTCTTTACTATCGTGTTGTAGTACTGCGATTTCGTTTCAACGGTAACATCACCAATCTCATACACAAAAGGTTGGAGCTCAAACCGGTGAAAAGCCTGGTCAAGGTAATCGGACACGGGCAACTCCAGGTTCTTGTAGCCGACCACCGTAATGAGTAGGGTATCATGTATATGAGCTTTAGATACCACCAAGGTAAATTCCCCTTCAAAGTTGGTTGCCGTGCCCTTATAGCTTCCCTTTAGTACCACGTTGGCAAAAGGAATGGGGCTGCCATTGGCGGCATCCACTACCACCCCGCCCACATAGTCTTGTGCCCACAACCCCAATGCGCCTACCATAAAGATTACCGACAAAAAAAGCCTTTGCATCATAAAAATTTGGGATATAACGATTTCAACAAAGTTAGCTTTCAGGCTATTTCACAACAAATGGCCAATGGGTACATTTGGGCAATTGATTGTGAACAGCAGTCGTTACCCACCCAAAACAAACCTTTTCATGAACACTTTGCCCGGCAGATGGCCTCTCGTTATGATGTTGGCAACCATGACATTATCTGGATGCGTTTCAAAAAAGAAATACCTGGCACTAGAAGATGCCAAAAAGAAAACCGAACTGAGGCTGAGCGAATCCAATAAGGAAAACAAATCACTGACCGATGAACTGGTTAAGAAGACCAAGGAAGCCAGCAAGCTCTACAGCGATTTGGATGCGCTAAAGGAGGAATTTAACGACATAAAAAACGAGATGTTGGAAAGCAACGCCCGCAAAAACACCTTGATAGAAGAGTTGAACCGAAAACTGGCCTTGCTTTCTACTGACAACAAAGCCGCTAAGGATTCGCTACAGCAAGTACTTATACGGCTTGACAAGAAAGAGCAGCGATATGGAGCCAGACAGAAGGAATTGCGGGAAAAACTGGCAGGCCTTGATGGTATAGAAAAAGCCCTGGCCCTACATGCCAGCCAAGTAGCAGAAATGGATAACTTTCTTACCCACAATTTTGACAAAAACAACATAGCCAATGCATTTACCTCAGTAGAAGGCGGTTTTCTTTATCTTACGTTTTCACCAGGTGTACTTTTCGAGGGAAACCAATTGACGGCAGAAGGCAAAAGGATGATGAAAATAGTGGCCGCCATGCTGGCCAATACCCCTGATGTGTTTTGCACCATAGCAAGCAACTGGAACGAGACAAGTTTGAAGGAGCTAGATGCCCTAGGACAAACCCAGGAAAAGTCAAAGCAGGTGACGCCTCTATTACTTGAAAATGTAAATACCAACCCACGGATACAAGTTAGCAGCGAAAGAATTGGTGCCCAACAACTAGGCAGTGGGGACCATGAAATTGCGCTGGTTTTTTCCCCCTCATTGGCCAACCTTACCGGTTTTGCCGAATAGCTCCTATGAATGGACGTAACACTTGGATATAAGTTGGTGTACCAGCTCCTTGTCCAGCGGTTTGGTTAAGTAGTCCGCTATCACATCGGTATGTTTGGCGCGGGTCACATCGCGGTCGTCCACCGAACTGCTTATCATGAATATAGTGGCATCCTTGGCCAGTTTGCCGCGCACATGGTGATAGGCGGTCACAAAATCCCACCCGTTCATCACCGGCATGTTTATGTCCAGAAACACCACATCGGGCAGTTTATCGGCTTGGTTGGCAAATTCCAGGAAGTGTTGAATGGCCTGTTCGCCATTTTCAAACATCAGGATTACTTCCGCCAGGTTTTGGTTCTCTATGTGTTTCTTCATGATAAACCTAAAAATGTCGTCGTCGTCAATGATGCAAGCGGTCTTGATCTGTTTCATGTTGTTGTTGTTGTTTGCGTTTGGCATATAATAGGGGTTAAACTACCCCAAAGGCCTAGCGAATGTGGGCTAGCCATACACTTGGCGGCAACTCATTCACCGAAAACTGATTGAAAGACCTCTTTAATGACCAAATTACAATCAAACAAACCAAAACCTTCTAAACGGAAAAAGCCCCGGCCAAAAGGCACGGGGCTTTCCTATAGTGTTATCCTACAAGGCAATATCGATTAAAAATCGCCTACATTTCGGTTCTTTATATACGATTCGGTTTTGTCGCCGGTAGTTTCTATCACCACCGAGTATTCATCCCCTGCACCACTCTCGGTAAGTTTAATGGTTACATCCCCCTTGCGCCACTCGGTCACGCTCATGTCATCGCCAAACACGTTCACGCCTTCCGCTCCGCCAAACTTGTGGTTCAAGATGAATTTCATCTCTGCATAACTATCCATTGAAGCCTTCAGCACTATGGTAATCAGCTGGTTGTTGTCGTTAAACATATAGCTTACACCCCTAAGCCTAACCGAACCAAACGTGAGCTTCTCGTTGGCTAGGAAGTAGGTATTGGGCCTGTTAGATTCCTTATCTAGGAGAAAAGTCAGTAGTTCTCCATTTTGATACACAGATTCCAGCTCGGATAGCCATTTAATTCCCCTAAAGCCCGTGATCTTTTCGCCGTCATACATGATGTCTTTTACATTCATGTTGGTCAATAAACCGCTGGTTATGTCCCAATTGCTCTCCAAGATCAGGCTTACCACATCGTCCTTGGTATTGCTGCTCAGATTTATGCTCACATCGCCCACCTGCCATACATATACTTTGAGGGTGGGGGCCACTTCTTTCACTGTTTTGGCCCCGCCAAACTTAAACACCACTATATCCTTCAGGTCACCTTCATGTTTGCCCGTGGTGTACATCACCACCTTTTTAAAGCGGTTGTCTTTGTTAAAGTGGTAACTGATGCGGGTAAGTTTTGCCGCACCGAGTGTCAGGTTGTCGTTTTCCAGGTAGTAGGTGTTGGGTTCAGCCGCTTTGTTGTCTTTGGTAAATGACAACCTAAGGCCATTGGCATACACGGAATCCACATGGGTGCCCCATACTAAGTCCCTGAATCCGGTTACTTTAGAATCTTGTGCATGAGCGGTAAATGCCAGAAGGCCAGCCAGGGCCAAAAAGATGATTTTGTTCATAAGTTGGTATTTTGCTTTACGGCGACCAAAAGTAAGGTAGTGCATTTTGTGCCAATTTTAATTTTTCCACTATGCTATCAAGCTCCAGGGGGTACCGCTCTGTTGTTGCCTATCCAACACCGATTTAAGCCCATTGCATTCTTCTGAGTCCAGTTTGGGACACCGTTGGAGTAGGTCTTTGGCCACCGAACGGGCCAGCCCCAAAAGTGCGCCGTCGGTGGCTAGGTTAGCCACTTTCAGGTTGGGTAGGCCGCTTTGCAGTGTGCCGCTCATGTCGCCGGGGCCCCGTATTTCCAGGTCGGCCTCGGCAATCACAAAACCGTCATTGGTAGCCACCATGGTATCCAGTCGCTTGCGGGCTTCTTTGCTCAGTTTGTGGCCGGTCATGAGTATGCAGTATGACTTCTCGGACCCGCGGCCCACCCTGCCCCTCAGTTGGTGCAATTGGCTCAGGCCAAACCGATCGGCATTTTCTATCACCATTACGGATGCATTGGGCACATCCACCCCTACCTCTATCACGGTGGTGGCTACCAAGATTTGGGTCTCTCCGTTTTTAAAGCGTTGCATCTCAAATTCCTTATCATCGGCCCGGAGTTTACCATGCAGCATGCCCACCCGGTACTGAGGGGCCGGAAAATCACGGCATATCCCCTCATGCCCGCTTATTAGGTTGCTCAAATCGAGCTTTTCCGATTCGTCTATCAAAGGATACACTACGTAAACCTGCCTTCCGGCGGCTATTTGTTCGCGCATAAAACCAATCAGCCTAAGCCGGCTATTTTCAAACAAGTGCTTCGTTTCTACCGGTTTTCTCCCCGGGGGCAATTCATCGAGCACCGAGGTTTCCAGGTCGCCATAAAGTGTCATGGCCAGGGTACGGGGTATTGGGGTGGCGGTCATGACCAACACATGAGGCGCCAAATCACTTTTCTCCCAGAGTTTAGCCCGCTGCGCTACCCCAAACCTGTGTTGCTCATCTATTATGGCCATACCCAGTGATTTGAACTGCACGCGCTCTTCTATCAGGGCATGGGTACCTATCAAAATATGGCCTCTGCCGTCTTGCAGTGCGCGGCCTATTTCCCTTCGCTCAGAATTGGGCGTACTGCCTGTGAGGAGATATGTGGCTATGTTGAGCTGGCCCATCCAGGCCTTTATATTGTGATAGTGCTGTCGGGCAAGGATTTCGGTAGGCGCCATGAGTGCGGCTTGAAGCCCATTGTCCACGGCCAAGAGCATGGCCATCACGGCCACCAGGGTTTTTCCGCTGCCCACATCCCCTTGCAGCAATCGGTTCATTTGTCGGCCCTCCCGGGTGCCATGGTGTATTTCCTTTACTACCCGCTTTTGTGCATTGGTGAGCTCAAATGGGAGTACCTTGTGGTAGAAGGCATTGAACTTTTCACCCACCACGGGCAGTGGATAGCTGCGCAGGTGCTGGATCCGTTGCTGGGTGCCCCGTAGGTATTGTAGCTGCAAGAGCAATAGTTCTTCGAACTTAAACCTGAACCTGCTTCTCTGCATGTCATGAAGCGTTTGGGGAAAGTGTATGGTGCGGAGTGCCTCCGTGCGGTGTATAAGTTGGTGTTGGGTCACCACATCCGGTGGCAGAATTTCAGGCAACTGGCTTGGCAGCACGGCCAGCATATGGCGCATGAGTTTCTCTATGGCCCTGCTGTCAAGCCCTTTTTTCTTAAGCTTTTCCGTGGTGTTGTACACTGGCCTTAGCCCTTTGGCTTGTTCAGTCTGCACGTTTGGCAGTACAGGTTCCAATTCAGGATGCACCATTTGCAACCGGCTGCCAAACAAACTGGGCTTGCCGCATACCACATACTGCATGTCCAGTTTGAGTTTGGGTTTCACCCATTCAATACCTGCAAACCAAACCAGCTCCAGGCTGCCCGTGCTATCCTCCAAAATGGCCGTCAGCCGTTTGGTTCCCTTGGCCTTGGCGTTCTCTATATGCACCAGTTTTCCTTTTACCAGTACTATGGGCACATCCTCATGTAGTTGTGAAATGGTGTACCACTGTGAGAGGTCGATATACCTAAAAGGAAAATACTCTAAAAGGTCAGCGAATACCTGGATCCCCAATTCTTCGCGCAAAACCTTACCCCGTTCTGGGCCTATACCTTTAAGGTATTCTATGGGGGTATGCAGTGCTTGCTCCATGAGCTCGCCCAAAAATATCCTTTAACACTGGGGTTACCGGTCTTAACAATTCACTTAACGATACTCCGTAAGGATATTGTCGTTCCATTTCAGTGAAGAAACCAGGTGGTCTATGTCCTGGGCCAAAAACGATACGACAGGGCTCAAAGAATCCTTATTTGGCTGACAATTAAAGTAAAGCGAGCCTCTTAAAAAGTGGCGGCTACTATCGGTAAGGAAAAATTGCAGGTTAGAAGCCGTGTTGCCACCTATGCGAAAGATCAACCCGCCCGCAGTGCCATCGCCATTGGCTATTCGCTGTTCTTCAATGCGTTCTGCCTTGATATTGTGTTTTTCGACAAACGTATAGGCATCGTTTACCAAGTGTTGAAAATCACCTTCTTCCATTATGGGCTTATAGCTCAGGTGCAGGGTAGCGTTTAGGTCGGCAAAATCCAGGTTCATCCAGCAATACTGCTCATCGCCTTCCATGTCAGGACGGGTGGTGGCATAGCTGGGGTATTCAAAACCATAGGGACAGTCGGATGCCAAGGCTTGGTATTCCTTGTCGGGCAGGGGGATACGGTAGTATGCGCGGGGCTTAGGCACATAACCACCTGAACATGACACCGCTATTACCAAAAAAAACAACAATCCCATTGCGGCATGTTTTCCTCCCACGGCAAGCAAGCCCTTTAACTTGATGTGAACAGCGATGATTTTTAGATTATCCATAGGCTGTGTGATTGTATCCTTGATTAAGCGTCCCACTTATGAATTTAGGCATGTATTAACCATTATATGCCACAACTTCAGTTACTTGTGGAACCATTCGCTTCAGCAGGGCCTCAATTCCGGCCTTGAGGGTAACCGTACTTGACGGGCAGCCAGAACAGGCACCTTTGAGGGTAAGGCTTACTACGCCATTGTCATAGCTGTTAAAATCTATGGCGCCGCCGTCCATTTCCACCGCCGGGCGTATGTTTTGGTTTAGCAAGGCTTTAATTTTCGTAACCACTTCATCATCACTGTCGTTGCTGGTATAGTTGGCGTCTTCTTCGGTAATATCACCGCTAAAGACTTCCCTACCGTTTTCCAAATATTCCTTGAGCATCTTTCGGTAAAGGGGGATAAGCTCTACCCACATTTTGTCTTCCACTTTGGTTATTGACACAAAGTTGTTGGCTATAAACACCCGCCTGGCAAAGCCCGATTCAAACACCAACTGGGCCAAAGGGGATTTGCTGCTTTTTTCAAGACTTTCAAAATCAAATGAAAGCCCCCGTACCAGCAATTTGTTCACTACAAACTTGAGAGTCTCTGGGTTAGGTGTTGCCTCGGCATATACCGTGATGGGGATGGGTTGGGTTTGTCTGTCCATGTTAAGGTGCAATTTTCAGTGCCCCAACAAACCCAAAGGGAAAAGGGTTGGGCCACTAGGGAATATTCATGTATTTATGGGTTTGCAAAGATATTACCCATGTGGGCCGTGCCTTTACAAAATCAATGATCCAAGGGGTAACGCGCTGGATACGGCCCCACTCGGGCTGGAGAAGTAAGCGGCATTCGCTGACTACGTACTGTGACAAATCAATAGCCCAATCAAGGTCTTTTTCGTTGTAAACCACTACTTTCAGCTCATTTGCCAGTTGAAAGGCCCCCGGCAGCGGCATCTTGAATTTCTTCGGCGACAGGCATATCCAGTCCCAAGTACCACTAATTGGGTGGGCACCTGATGTTTCCAAATGCAATTTGACCCCGGCTTTGTGCAGCGCCGTGCAGAGGGGGTTCAGATTGTGGATAAGCGGCTCACCACCGGTAACCACCACCTTGGACGCACCAGCCAAACGCACCTGCTCGAGTAATTCGTTAGCCGACATTATGGGGTATTCTTGGCTCCATGAGTCTTTCACGTCACACCACACACAGCCCACATTGCACCCGGCCAAGCGGATAAAATAGGCGGCCGTACCGCTGTGCACACCCTCCCCCTGTATGGTGTAAAAATGCTCCATAACAGGATAAGGGTCAGAGAAAGACTTAATTTTCAGGGTTTTACTACTATTTATTGGTAGATTTGGGCATGTGGCACCATTAGGCACCTTACGGCCTTGTAGGCCGGTTCTTTTTTGCGGCCAGCATCGTATTGAGCATAAGTCCCACTATGGTCATGGGGCCTACCCCTCCGGGTACCGGAGTGATATAGGATGTTTTTAACGATACCGCATCAAAATCCACATCGCCTACCAGGGCGTATCCCGATTTGGTAAATTGGTCTTCTACCCTATTGATTCCCACATCAATGACTACGGCTCCTTCTTTCACCATATCAGCGGTTACATACCGGGGCCTGCCTATGGCAGCTACCAGTATGTCGGCTGCCGCGCATAGCTCCTTTAGGTTTTTGGTCCGGCTATGGCACACGGTAACGGTGCCGTTGCCATAGGGACGGTCTTGAGAGAGCAGCACACTTATGGGCCGCCCTACTATATGGCTCCTGCCCAGCACTACCACATGTTTGCCAGCTGCAGAAATCCCATAGTGTTCCATGATTTTGGTGATACCGTATGGGGTTGCCGGCAAAAAAGTGGGCAGCCCGGCCACCATTTTGCCCACATTTACTACATGAAACCCGTCCACGTCCTTTTCAGGATCTACGGCTTCAACCACCTTATCCTCATGTATATGGCTTGGCAGCGGGAGCTGGACTATATAGCCATCCAGCCCTTTGTCTTGATTTAGCAGGGCTATTTGGTGCAAAAGATCTTCTTGTGATATGGTGCTAGGAAATTCCCTCAAGGTGGACTTGTACCCTACTTCCTTGCAAAACTTGATCTTGTTGCCCACATATGCCTTGCTGGCCGGATTGTCACCCACCAGTACCGCAGCCAAGTGCGGAGGGGCCTGGCCCATCAATACCATATGGGCCACTTCTTTGGCCAATTGCGCTTTTACGGCAGCTGATACCGCCTTGCCATCCAGTATTTGGGTCATGGTTGTTCTACTGATTCAATGGAGTTTTGGTTCTTCTTTTCTTTTCTGTTTTCCATGCGCATAGATTTGGGAAACAGCCCTTTCTGTGGTTTTCTGCCTTGGTTTATCTTGGCCAATTGCCTGTATTGCATTTCGCGCCCATTGGCCGGGCACACCTGTGGGGCACATGAAACACAGCACAAGGCTGCGGTAAGAAAAAGACAGGTATAAATCTTGGCTTTCACCTATTTGGTTTGATGCTTGAATTGCTTTTTCTTGAGCCGGGTTTCAAAGAACTTGTACTTGGGCCTCCGGATTTTTGATTGGTGTTTCCGCTGGCCATGGCCTCCCCTGCGCTTCATGTGGTTGATCATGGCATAGCGCGCCCTTTTGCGGTTGAACTGCACCTTATCATTGGCAGGGCAGGCCTTGGGCGCGCAAGAGCTGACTACACCTCCAGGAAGCCCCAAGGTGATGAGTATAAGAAAAAAAGGAATTTGTTTTCGCAGTCTTAACAGCATGGTATGTGTGGGTTACCTAAAGGTGGACTGGGCAAAAGTAGGAAAGCCCCCATTCTCAGGGCGCCAATCTATACCGCTCCCATTCATTGTTGGGCAATTTATCGTAGCCAATCCGGTCGTGCAGGCGTGAAGGCCTCCCTTGCCAAAACTCCAAGTGGGTGGGCAGCAAGCGGAATCCACCCCAGTGGCCAGGCCTGGGAACATGCAAGCCACCAATCCGTTTAATTAATTGTTCGGCAATATTTTGCACAATTTCCTTCTTGGCCACCCGCTGGCTCTGTGGTGAGGCATGTGCTCCAATTTTACTGGCCAGTGGCCTGGAATTGAAATAGGTATCCGATTCGCTGTCGGTAAGTTTTTCCATTTGCCCTTCTATGCGCACCTGCCTTTCCAATTCGGGCCAAAAAAAAGTCAATGCCGCAAATGGATTGGTTGCCAGCTCTTGCCCTTTGCGGCTTAGATAGTTGGTGTAAAAAAGAAAACCATGGTCAACCCCCTTGAGCAGCACAATTCGCCCAGATGGACGGCCATCAGGTGTGGCTGTACTTAGTGTCATGGCATTGGGTTCCAAGGCTTCAGCATTCAATACTTCATCAAACCATCGGTTGAACTGTGCCATTGGGTCAGCATGTACTTCATGCTCAGATAGCGATGCCTTGGCGTAGTCGATACGTATGTCCTGAATGCGCCTGTCTTTCATGTTCTGTTGTATGTTAATCGTTTGACGCTGGTGTGCCCAGCACCCGTTTTCTGTTTACCTCATAAAAGGCTATGCCGGCTGCCACCGATACATTGAGGGAATCGGTGCCCCCGGTGATTGGAATGCGGAATTGCCCATCGGCAAAATCGAGTATCTCCCGTGAAATACCCATTCCTTCATCACCTACCACCAAGCAAGTGGCCCTTTGGGTGGGCAAATGGTTGATCGGTTCGCTGGCCTTTTCGGTGAGGGCCACTATGAATACCTCCTTGGCCGCTAGGTCTGACAAAGCCTGGTGGTGGTTGCTGAGTTTCACCAAGGGCATGTGATAAATAGCTCCTGCCGAAGCCTTTATACAATCTGAATTGAGCATGGCACCTGATTTGGCCGGCAATAAAATGGCGTGTACGCCAAAACAACTGGCCGACCGAATGATGGCTCCCAGGTTGCGCACGTTGCTCACACCATCCACCCAGCACAACAAAGGGATTTGACCGCTTGCAACAATGGAATCAATAGTGGCATGCAGTTCTACAAAGGCCACCGGGCTTACATAAGCCAGGATTCCCTGATGGTTGCCCTTGGTTACTTTGTCAATTTTGAATTTTGGCCACCTAAGTATTTCTACCTCCTTACCCTTAAGTAATGCCCAGAGTTTCTTGCCATGTTCGCTAAACTCTCCACTCTGAATCACCACTTTATGAATGGGCTTGCCTTTTTGCAAGGCTTCATTTACGGGGTGAAAACCGTATATCAGCAGGGTATCTTCCGCAAGGCTGGGTTGTGGTTCCATTGGGGCAAAGGTAGCTTGAAGCCATACGGCCTTGTTACACTACCTATCATTGCCATATGAAAATAGGAATAGTAAGTGATACCCACGGCCACTGGGACGAGCGATTGTCATTTTATGTCGCCCAGTGCCAAGAGGTATGGCACGCCGGTGATTTTGGTTCGGTGGAGGTGGTACGCCAAATAGAAAAAACCACCGCGCTTCGCGGCGTACATGGCAATATCGATGGGAAGGAGATACGGTCTCAATTTCCTGAAAATATGATATTTGACTGCGAAGGGATGCGGGTGTTGATACGGCACATATGTGGCTATCCTGGGCGCTATGGAAACAAGACCCTATCAATAATTTCACGAGAAAAGCCCCATGTGGTGATTGCCGGGCATAGCCATATATGCAAGGTGGTGAGGGATAACAAATGGCAGCACCTACATATTAACCCAGGGGCAGCCGGATATCATGGTTTTCACCACGTAAGGACGATGATAACCATGGAATTGGACCAAGGTAAAATAGAAAAACTCCAGGTGGTGGAACTTGGGGGCCGCGCCGTGGTTAGCGGATGAGTTGGACAGCTCCATGCACTTTCTGTCCCAGTACCTCAATGAAATAATAATATACCCCCGGGTTTACCGCTATGCCGTTGTCTGCATTGGTTCCATCCCAACAGTACACGGTGCCCTGGGGCCATACTTCAAAAATTTCTTGACCCCAGCGGTTGTAAAATGAAATGGCATAATTCCTACAACCATCAGGTAATCTAGGTATTTCTATCCTAAAGCAATCATTTAGCCCATCAGAATTGGGCGTAAAGATGTTGGGGGCAATCACCTTAAAACTGTCAAAAGGCACCAACATGCGACCTATGGACATGGTATCCTTACAGTGCGCGTCAATGGCAATTAAGGCAGCCGAAAGTTCCGTACCGTATGGAAACAATTGGTTTTCATCTACTTCCAAACTAGATTCTTTGCCACCGAAAACCCATTGATACTTGCTGGCTCCCGCACTGGTATTGGTAAACAAGGCGCGGACACCGTAGCAATCTGGGTAGGTGGCGGTATCAAATCCCGCCTTGGGGTCCGCAACCCGCACATACACCGAAGCTTGGTAACTGCACTTAGGAAAACTCCTGGTATAGGTATAGGTAGTGGTTTGTGTGGGGCTCACCATTGGGTTGGATACCGCACTATTAACCATTCCTTCAATTGGCACCCAAGAATGACTGGCCTTAGCGGCTGTATCCACTGCACCCAGCATGATAGACTCACCCAAACAGACCACGGTATCGGGAATCACATAGGCCCCGGTGTCCACAAACACATGAATGATTTTCCCCTGGGTATCACCACAATGCTCCTTATAGGCCATGGCATACACGGCGTAGGAACCAGGCCCCGGAAATTTTGTGTACAGGGTATCGCGGGTGCTCACTATCCTTTCATGCACAAAATCCCAAATGATGCGGTCATATCGTTTGCTTTCATTCACTACTTCCATGTCAAGTACATCACAATGCGGGTCATAGTTGGTGGTAAACTTGGCCAAAGGGTGATGCACTCCCACCAAAACGGAATCGCTGAAAGTACATTCCGGATATATTTTCTTTACCACATACCACAATGTATCTGATGGTTTTATACGCGGCCTAGCCATGGCGCTTCCCGAAACGCTATCGGCGGGCGACCACCGGTATTTGGCCAGGCTTATGCTGTCGTCCACCCCCAATACCAAGCCTTGCCCCCTGCAAATATTCGTGTCAGGCCCGGCGAACAATCCAGTATCGGCAAACACACTGAGAGGCAGTGCCATAGACGTGGAGCAGCCCTTGGCCGAAGTGCCAGAAAGGGTAATGGTAAACTGCCCGTTAAAAGGGTAGGTAAAGGAAACAGAATCAAAGGTGGTTGAAGTGTCCAAGGATGAGGTTGAAACCCCAAAGTCCCATAACACCTTTTGGCAGTTGGTGCTTCGGTTATAGACTTTTACATTGAGGCCATCGCAGGGGAATGTGTAGGCCAATTGAAAAAAAGGCTGTGGGCGATCAATGGTAAGTTTTACGCTATCAAACACTTCGCAATACGTGGTGTACCGCACCACGGTGTATAGGGTAGTCTTGGTGGGAAAAGCAAGCGGGTTGGCCTTCCGCCAACTGCTTAGCCCCAGTGGTGGAGACCAGGCGTACTCCACGTTGCTCATGGGGGCAGCCCCAATTTGCAAGGTGTCGCCATAGCAAATTAAGGAGTTTTTGCCCGCAAAATCAGTAGTATCCCGCTTCACCACAATATTTTGCTTTAGAGAATCCTTGCAGAGTATGTTAAATGAACCCGTCAGGGTGACGGTATAATTGCCGTTTTTGGGAAATGTAAAATAGGGATTGGGCAAAAAAGACCCGTCTTTTGGCTTACCGGTGCCAAATGTCCATTTAAACTGGCTCCCTTCCCCTTGGTTTTCAAAACGATAGGTCATATTGGCGCACTCGGGCAGGGGCGTGGCCGTAAAATCTATCTTGGGCGCCCCTACCAATAGGGTCATGGTATCAAATGCATAGCAATAGTCAAACAGCTGCCGCAACACATAGATGGTGCTAACAGGAGGCGAAGCCAATGGATTTCGGGCAGTATCAGTTGACAGATAGGCCTTTGGAGTCCATCTATATTTAGAACGCGGAAAAAACTCTTTGGGCCCAATCTTAACTGGTGAACCGCTGCAAGCCCTCATATCAGGCCCCGCAAAGGCCCCTGTATCAGGCCTCACATACAGTGTACGGTTAAAAGTATCTGAACAAGCTGTGGAATAGGATATTAACTGAACAGAATACCAGCCCGGTTCGGGGTAGGTATAGGAGGGTGATGCCAGCGTGGAAGAATCGGCGGTGGTGGTAGGGTCGCCAAAATACCATTTATATGAAACGGCTCCTTGGCTTTCATTCTTAAAGTTCACCTTGTAGTCGCACTGCTGTTCGGGCAGGGTAAACGCACTCACCACATCAAAATCGCAATTGATGACATTAAGCTGAAAATCACGCAGTACCACAGAAAGCAGTTGCCCGCCTCGGTATTCTTTCACGCATATGCCCACCACATATTGCCCCAGGCGCCTGGGGGTACATGTGAGCAGCCCCGTTTGCCTCTTGATAATCAAACTTGGGTTGGCGGTAATCATATTGCTCACGGAAAAACCGGTATTCATCACCACTTTGGTATAAGGCGGCGGGTCGGGCGGGCGTGGCACCGGCGCTTGGGCACTGGCGCCGTGATATGGTACGCACATTTCATACACCAACGAATCGCCATCGGGGTCGGTAGCACTGTGCTTAAATTCAAATGGACTATTGATGCACAGAAAGTTGGGCGGCAATTTGTCAAACCTCGGGCTGCTGTTGTTCCCATATGTCTTGCGCTCAGGTATCAGCACAAAATAGGTACCGCCGGTATTGTCCTGGTCAAACAGGTTCAAGATGGTGGCATTGCGGCAGCACCGCTGAAAAACCACGGTATATCCGCCTTCTATATCGGGCAGTTTGGCATGGGCTACATAGCTGTACCTGACTACACAAACATTGGTGGGTGGCTCCAAGCAATTGTAGTTCACCCCTTTGATCCTTTCGGTCCGTACAGTGTCAACCAAAAAGGAAGTGAACAAGGTGCGGGCATTGGTTCGGTACACGCCTATGGATGCTATGGAATCTATGGCCAACGCGGTGGGTGAACCATTGATACAGTCCATGTAGAGGTACAGCGTAAACTTGAATGAATCACCTCCCAGGTAGTCGTAAAAAATTTCACCACCAACTATGTGTGTCGCTTTGAGCCCGGTATAACCCATGGCCACAATAAAAACAATAGCGAAGGCGATTTTTTTCATGAAGCGGGAAAGATAAGCCACCTCAGGTATAGCCCAAAAAAAAAGCACCCCAGTTGGCGTGCTTTTTGGTCTTTTTGGGGTATTTAGGGATGTTTATTCCACTACTACCTTGCTTCGGTAGATAAACTGGCTACCCTGTGACACACTAATGATATAGGTGCCTAAAGGAAGGCCTTTGGTATCTACCATGGCGGTGCCGCCCTGCATGGGCACATGGCCTAGGCGCTTCACCAACTGGCCACCCATGGTAAACAATTGAACATCCAACTCGCCGTTGGGCATGGTTGGGCTATTGAGGCTTAAGGTACCTGGGGCGTTGCCCATCCAGAAACCCGTATGGCCCAATTCTCCTATCCCACTGGGAGTTACCTCAAGTACCACGTACCGCGTGTTGTTGCTGTGGCTGGTTTCGCCCAATTCTACCAATCCATCATCGCTTAGCCATGAAATCTGGAAGCCAAAAATCACGTCGCCCTCTGGAAACAAATAAGATAGTGGTATGTCAACCGACACCGATGCCGAATCGCCCATGGGGATGGCACTAGGGTTGGATACGCCAAAGTTGAAGGCATCCAAGAGTTTGTCGTCTTTGATAATGGCCATTTCCAAGTAAAGGCTATCGGCAGTGTAGGCCGTAGCACCATCATTTCTTACGCTTATTTCAAACTCTACGGTAGCCCCTGCCATTGTTTTGGCATTTTGCACTGGATTTAGTATATGTAAGGCCAAGTCCCGTTCTTGCCTATCGGCCAATATGATCTTAAAGCAAAGGGTGTCGTTGTCGGGATTGGTATCGCCTGTCACGGTGGCTTGCAGACATATTTCAATGGTGTCGCCGGCAGCATGTTCCGGTGTGGTAAAACCCATTACAAAATCTATATCCACCAAATTGTTCAGGCCAAAATTGTAGAATTCTGGATTCCTGTAGTCAATGGGCACCGATTGACCTTTGCTAAAATCTGACCTAAAAAGTGAAAAGCCTGGCGAGGAGCCCTCTGGGTAAAGCCCTAGGGTTACCACACGGCTATCAATGGTGTCGCCATAGTTTTTTATTTGCCAAAAAACCGGTATCCTGGTACTTAGCTCATACACCATAAAAGGTTTGGTGGGGTAAATAAGCCGCTCAATGCCTATATCCTGGCTGTGGCCCATGGAGATGGCACAAAAAAGGACGATTAAGGTAAATACTTGTTTCATATAGAATTGTGATTTAATAACGAAGGTACAAGTTATTGGGCAGCAAAAAAAACATTGGGTTGAAACCCGGCAAGGGGCCAATTAGGGCACCAAAAGAAGGAACCGGCAAGGGGTGCTGCCATTGCGGTGTAGTGCCACCAGGTAGGCTCCTGTTTTTAACTCTTGACTTATAGGGAGATATACTATATTATCCGCTTCAACCTTTAGGCTTTCCATCCACTTTCCATCCAGTGAATGGATGTCAATCACATCCCCTAGGCTTACCCCGTCCATAAAAAACCGTCCATTGGGGCTTGGATTTGGGTAAATGGCTATGTCAAGAAGGCCATTCGGGCTTGGCAGTCCAAGCACATCGTTGCCAAACTTTACATCATCAAGCATGAGCAGGGTGCCCGGGTATTTTACCTTCCCCGCATCTACCTGTATGGTTATGATGCAGGTATCAGGCAGTTCGCTCGATCTAAAATCGGATTTATCAAAAGAGAGCGTGAGGTGTACCCAGTCATAGTTCCTAATCATTTGGCCTGCGTATGGGTTGACGTAAAAAACGCGGTGCATCACCGTATCCACCGAATTGGGGCCAGGATAGCGGAGGTAAGTAACCGAAACGGAAAACCGTTGCAGGGAACTCGTGGGCACATATACCACCCGCGCCTGCACATCAGAAGAACGCAGGGTATGGGGAAACGCAGTGCGTATGACAGCGGGCTCGTTGTCAAGGTATTGGAGCAATGCAAAGCGGCTGCCCTCATAGGCCCTTAGGGTAGTGTCGTCCATGGAGGTCAGAAAAGCAGCCTCCTCGGCAGCCCTAGCCCCGCCTGTGGGGTTAATCCATTGGTCAATGGAAAAACCGGAACCTGATTCAAAACCTCCGTTGGGCACCTGGGCCATAGCTGGGCGCGCCACCATGGCTACTATGAAAGAGGCTATCAAGCCCCATTTGCTCGGTATTAACATATTGATCTTCCTTTTTTACACAGCGTTGCCCAAACGGGAAAATCCCTTGGCAATAATGTATAAATCTTTGCTTATGTGATAATTGCGTGCGTATGCCAAATCTATTCGCTGTATGGCTTTAATTTCTAGTTGTGCGTTTCGGTATCCATCCACCGGTCTTAAAATGCCCTTTTTTATCTTGGGCAATCCTTCACCCATGGCATTGCTCCCGTAGCCTACCCAAGTGTACCGCCCCAGAAAAACCTTCACCAGGTTTAAGGTAAATTGCTTCTTATGGTCAACCCACCAAACGGCCACTGGATAGAGCAGGAGCAGGATAGCCGAGACCATAATGTCAAGCGACCTTTTATTGAATTGGTTTTCAGGGCTTTTCAGGGCCAGCTTCACGTCAATGGTATAGTAGTCGCCCGGATGGTTTTTAGAGTTGCTGCCTATGATAAACACACTTTCTTCCGGCACTATCTTAAACTGCACATCACCTTTTTCCACCTGCAACATATAGTTAAATATCTCGCTGGCTTTTAGGTCTTTAGAGCAAAATATCACTTCATCTACCCGGTGTATTTTCACCACTTGGTTAATTTGGTCCGCAGTGCCTATAAACCCCTGGCCTGTTTCTAGGTCAGGGCTTAAAAACCCTACCACTTCATGTGGTATGCCCGCATATCCCAGTAGGTCATTCACCCTTTCGGCTTCTTCCATCCCGCCAATTATGGCCATGCGCTTTGTCTTAATCCTTCCTATGTATGGGTGTCCTTCAGTTATCAGGTGTACAAACCACCTCAGGGCAAACCCAGCGGCCAGTGCGGCGCCTGCCCCTAAAATGATCATGGCCCTGGAAAACCGCAAGTCCTCATTTAGAAAAGCATATAGAAACGTAATGAGCAGGGTTCCAAGGGCCACACCTTTTAGCAGCCTGCTTAGCTGGTACATCCACTTATAGCCACCAAAAAGGCTATTGGCCAATACCCATATGGACGCATATAAGGGAAGGATAAAGTTGAAAAAATCGTCGGGATAGTAGTCACCATTGGCAAACTTGATGTTGCGCTCATACCAGTGGCCAACCAGGCGCAATAGTGTGAGGATCAATGCAAAATCCAGTAATGGAAATGCCAGGGAGCGCATACATCGGGTAGCTATGGACAAGCCGGCCCTTATATATATGGCCGCGTTGATCAAAAAGCTGAATAGACGGGCATTATTGGCACTGAAATGTTTTTTGGCAAATATGACCATGGCCTTGTAAAAGACAAACACGTAGTTCACGCTGTCTTTTTTGGTGCTTTCCCCTTTATAGTGAATGATCTTGGTTTCAGGATAATAATAGTTGCGATAGCCGCCCTGTATTAGCCTATATGACAGGTCAATGTCCTCCCCGTACATAAAAAAAGTCTCGTCCAGGTATCCAACCTTTTGGAGTGCCTGAGCCCTAAGGAGCATAAAAGCACCGGCCAAGACTTCTATCTGATGGGTTTTATCGCTATCAAGAAAACCCAAATGGTATTTGCCAAATATTTTGGACCTGGGAAAGAGGGAAGACAGACCAAATATTTTGTAGAATGCCACGTCGGGCGCGGGAAACCCCCTTTTTGATTCAGGCAGGAACTGCCCTTTGCCGTCGAGCATCTTTACCCCTAGGCCTCCGGCATCAGGGTGCGTATCCATAAAGGCCACCGATTTCACAAAGGTGTCCTCCTCCACCACCGTATCCGGATTGAGCAGCAGGACGTATTCACCACTAGCCAGGGCCATTGCCTGGTTATTGGCCTTGCTAAACCCTTTGTTGTCCTTGTTGGCTATGAGGCGCACCTGGGCAAAACGTTCTTTCACCATTTGCACCGAGCCATCCACCGAATTGTTGTCAACCACCCATATTTCACTGTCCCACTCGGGCTTATGCTGCTTCATTTGGGTTTGCGCGTTGGCACATGCGTGTAGGCACTGCTCCAAAAAGTAGCGCACATTGTAGTTTACAATTACTACCGACAGTTTCATGTTATACGTCAACTGATACCCTAGATGCAATGGAGCGGCCCAGGGTTACTTCATCCACAAATTCCAGTTCACCTCCTATGGCTATTCCTTTGGCTATGGATGTGATGGCTACTCCCAATGGTTTTATTTGTTTGGACGCGTAGAAAACCGTGGTATCTCCTTCCATGGTTGCACTCAGCGCAAAAATAACCTCATCAATGCCGCCTGCTTGCACACGTTTCACTAATTCATTAATTTTCAACGTATTTGGCCCCACTCCATCCATCGGTGAAATGAGCCCGCCCAGCACATGGAATACCCCTCGGTACTGGCCGGTTGACTCTATGGCCATCACGTCGCGTATGTCTTGCACCACGCACACTTTGGTATGGTCCCGTTGCGTATTGGCACATATGTGGCACACAGCGTCATCTGAAAGGTTGAAGCAGGTATCACAATACCGAAGGTGTTCCCTAAGCATGGATACTGCCAGCTCAAAAGCCCTAAGCGCTTCCGGTTCTTGTTTGGCCAGGTGAAGCACCAGCCGCACCGCTGTTTTATTGCCTATGCCGGGTAGCGACTTAAAAGCAGCTACTGCCTGCTGTATGGCCTTGGAGGGAAATTCCATTCTGCGCTGCGAAGTTGCGCCCAATCCTTGTTACGCCCATATGCCTAATCCACATAATGGGCCTTGTGGCTACGGCTGCCCCTCCTACTTTCGCTGTATGAAACCCTTGGCTACCACCAGCCCCTTAGAGAAAGTCTTTATGTACTGGCAAACGGAAGATTTGCTTAGGGCATACCAAATGGATGTGCCCCGCCTACTGGAACAGCGGGTTTTTGAGCATGACATGGATGGCCAGGATGTAGGTGGATGGTTGGAAAATATGGCGCGGTGCATGGACTCTGAACGGGTTATGGAACAAGGTCATACCCATCATTCCACCCAGATTTTGACTGAGTTTGACAAACTACATGAAGAAATGGTACGCGACGAAGGGTATGCCCAAGAGTATAACCGCATTGCCAGGGTAATTGCCGGCGTAATGCAGCGGTTTCCCAGGGCACTTGGGTGTGCATGGGCCATGTGTGAGGTGGTGTATAGCTATTACTTAATGAAACTGGGCAAGGGCCAAGTAGCCGACGAGTTGGAATCGCTTTGCCAACAGGTAGCCATTTGCCTGGATATGTTATCAGATAAACATGCATTAAATGCATGATGGCATGGTAATACATGGGATAGCCACTTTCAAACAATGGCTTGAACAGAAGCACTTTACCAAGATTGTGGTAATAGGTGATGCCAATGGCTTCGCCCACTGTTTGCCCCATGTGCACCAAGTAGGCATCATAGAAGGGCTCTGGCTGGAGGTAGGTGTGGGCGAAAAGCATAAGGAACTGGAAACCTGCTCATGGCTGTGGCAGCAACTTATGGAAAAGGAAGTGGACCGGAGTGCCTTGATTATAAACCTGGGCGGCGGGGTAGTCACTGACCTGGGCGGGTTTGTGGCCAGTACCTACAAGCGCGGTGTTTCATTTGTGAATGTGCCCACTACCCTGCTAGGCATGGTAGATGCGGCTATTGGCCACAAAACCGGTATCAATTTTGGCGAAGCCAAAAACCAGGTAGGCACCATGAGCGCGCCCCTTGCCGTGGTAATAGATCCCATTTTTCTCGCAAGCCTGCCCAATATGGAGTTGCTTTCAGGTTTGGGCGAACTCATCAAATACGGATTAATTGCCGATGCCCCGCTTTTTCATGCCCTAGGCTCCATAGAGATGGGCAAAGACCAAACGGTGATAGCCCGGTGCATAGACATAAAGATGGCAATAACAAAGGAAGACCCCAATGAGAAGGGAGTGAGGCGGATGCTGAATTATGGCCACAGTGTGGGCCATGCCCTGGAGGCCCACGCCTACCACTTGGGGCAGCCCATACCCCACGGGGTGGCGGTAGCCTGGGGCATGGTGGCCGAGGCCCATTTGTCAGAAAAGCTGGCTGGTTTTGCCGATACCGATTTGGTTTGGAACAAGATAAACCATTTGTTTCCAATACCTGAAATCTTGTATCAAGCCGATTTGGCCCGTGCCATAGGCAGTTATCTGACCCAAGACAAGAAAAATTCTTCTGGATTGATACAGAGCGCCTTACTCTATAAAATAGGACAAGGGAAAATAGGTTTCAATATTGAAAAAGAAGATTTTAGCTCCTCGGTATCATGGCTCCAACAACGACTATTGGCATAGCTGCCAAGCCAAGCAGCCTACGGGGCCAGGTGCGGCTGCCCATATCCAAAAGCCTGAGCAACCGGGTGTTGATCCTGGAGCACCTCACCAAGGCTGGTATATACGCTGCAAACTACTCCGATGCCAATGATACCATGCTCATGCAAAAAGCCCTTGCTGCCCTAACAAGCGGGACACGGCATATCCAAGTAGGCGATGCAGGCACCGTGGCGCGGTTCATAACGGCCCTGTGCGCCCTTACACCATTGGGTGATATATATATAGAGGGGTCGGCGCGCATGAACCAGCGGCCCATGGAGCCCCTATTGTCCACGCTTGCCGGATTGGGCGCCCATTTTCGCTTTCATGGACAGCCACTTCACCTTCCTTTCACGGTTCATGGCACCAAAACCGTAAGACACCACATACGCCTCCCCCAAGCCCAGAGCTCGCAGTTCTTGTCAGCCCTGCTATTGATGGCCCCTGCCCTGCCCATGCCATTTACATTGCTTGTGTCCCATGACATACCATCGCGTCCGTATGCCATGCTTACCTGTTCATTGTTATCCTATTATGGTTTTTCCGCCCAATGGTCTCCTGGTGCCATCAAGTTAAACCATGCACCTACCACCCAGCCCAAGCCCCAAACCGAACTACTGGATGAGGCCGACTGGTCGGCGGCCATTTACTTTATATTACTGGCAGGACTGGTGCCCCAGGCACATATTACCATGCCTGGTTTATATGCCCATTCGCTGCAAGGCGACGGACAAAACATGTCCAATGTATTGTCTTGCCTAGGTGTAGGCTTTGACTATTCCCATGAAGGACTAAGGCCCAAATACTTGGGAGAACCCATAGCCGACTTGACGCTGGATTGTACTGATTGTCCCGATTTAGCTCAACCCATAGCCTGCTATTTGGTGGCCAAAGGATGCAAAGGCGAGTTGACCGGGCTGGGCACCTTGCCGCTAAAAGAAACAGACAGGATATCTGCCCTTTGCGTAGAGTTAGAAAAAACCGGTGCCCAGATTTGGCATACCCATGAGCGGATAGGAATAGACGCTACCCAAGAATTGAATCATGACGATAACCTATTGCTGCACACGCACAATGACCACCGCATGGCCATGGGTCTTTCCTTATTGCTGTGTACGTTTGCACATGCCAAAATTCATGACCATGGAGTGGTATCTAAATCGTTCCCAGATTATTGGAACCAATTGGCCCATTTGGGCATGTCCCTGATTCAATATCCATAAATGCAATCAAACACTTTTGGAAAAGCCTTTTCCATTACCACCTTTGGCGAATCTCATGGACCAGCCATAGGGGTGGTGGTGGATGGGTGCCCACCAGGCCTAGCCATTGACTTAGCACACATAAGGACTGAGCTACTCCGCCGTGGTCCCGGCCAATCGCACCTAACTACCCCAAGACAGGAAACCGAAGATTTTGAGATACTCTCAGGAATTTTTGAGGGCGTGAGCACCGGACACCCCATAGCGCTCATAGTGAAGAACAAAGACCATAAAAGCGAAGACTACTTGGCCATGAAGCATGTGTTTAGGCCATCGCACGCCGACTTGACCTATCAAAAAAAGTATGGCATACGTGACTACCGGGGCGGTGGAAGGGCATCGGCCCGGGAGACCCTGGCACGGGTAGCCGGCGGCGCCATAGCCAAGCAAGTTTTGGCCAAATACCAGGTAGAAATACAGGCATTTGTAGGGCAAGTGGGCCACTTGTCACTCGCTGACTATACATCCATAGACTATAGCGGCATACAAGAAAATGCCGTGCGCTGCCCCGACCCCGAATTGGCCACCATGATGGAAAAGGAAATTGAAAAGGCCAAAGAACTGGGTGACAGCTTGGGAGGGGTCATTGGTTGCCATGTGTTACACTGCCCTGTGGGCCTGGGTGAACCGGTTTTTGACAAGTTGGAAGCCGACCTGGCCAAGGCCATGCTCAGTATTCCGGCAGCCAGAGGGTTTGATATAGGTGCGGGCTTTGCCTCAGCCTCCATGTACGGGAGCGCCCATAACGATGCCTTTGACGTGGAAGGTGAAAAGATTGTTACCAAGACCAATCATTCGGGAGGGGTACAGGGCGGCATAAGCAACGGCGAAACCATCCACTTTAAGGTGGCTTTTAAGCCGGTGTCAACCATAGCGTTGGCACAGGACACCATAGACATTAAGGGAAAAAAAGTGATACTGGAAGCCAAAGGGCGGCATGACCCCTGTGTGTTGCCCCGGGCGGTGCCTATAGTAGAAGCCATGGCGGCACTGGTGGTGTGCGACCATTTATTGAGATATAGATGTTTAGCTGATTTTGTGCAAGGGACTTAAAGCACGGGCAAAGCTGATAGCCCCGGGGAAGGAATGCCAAACAGGGAGCCCAAGGCCCCATGACATGGCCCTTGTTGGGCTGTTCGTGGTTTAGTGTGTCCAGTAATCAAATACCCTTGGCGGTGCGGCCAAAAAAGGCTTCAAGCGTAGCCTTATCTCTTGATGTTTAGGAGCTTGGTCATAGTTTTTTAGGTCATCTTGGCCCACAAACACCACGTGCAGAGCCAGGTCATACGCCCCATCCAGCCTAGGGTCGCCAGTTTCAGCCCTTTTGCCCACCCACATGTCATGTACGCCCTCTATGTCCCTAAGTCCGTGTAGCATTTCTATGGCCCAAGCATAGTCTTTGTGCCCCAGGTTGTCATTCAGGTCAAGATACACGTCGTGCATGAGCAATGGGCTGCCGGTGGGGGCGGCGGGTGGCCCTGCTTGACCGCAAGCTACCACAAATCCAATGGCAATCAATAATTTACATGTCCGAAAAACACTCGATATCATTTCCAAGATTTGCAGGTGAAGCTAGGAAAAATTGGGGTTAAACCCGTTCGGATCCTTAGGCTTAATGGTGGCATAAAAATGCCTCATCTGGGCCAATACGTCCTGGTAATTGCCTAAATCAGTGATGATGGGCCCAAACCCTGCCACTTTTCGCCCGTAGTCGAGGTAACCACACACTATGGGTACCCCCGCACCAAAGGCTATATGGTAAAACCCGCTTCGCCATCGTTCCACTGCTTTTCTGGTGCCCTCTGGGGCAATTACCAGGGCCAACTCATCATTTTGGTCAAAGTATTGGCGCAGGGTTTCTACCAGGTTGCCTTGTGCCGACCTTTCAACCGGCAAACCACCCCATGACAAAAAGATCTTGCCAAAAGGCCAGCGAAAAAGGCTTTTTTTGGCCATGAATTTTACCTTGATGCCCATTAGATAAAAGGCGGCCTTGGCCAATGGAAAATCAAAATTGCTGGTATGCGGGGCTGCCACCAATACAAACTTCTTTAGCTGCGCTGGCAGGTTACCTTCATAGCGCCAACCCATTAGGTACAAATAGGCCCGAAACAGGAGTGACCACATAGGGCAAAAGAAATGGAAACCTACCGGAACAGACACCACGCGGTATAGAAAGCGGGTATTTGAGTAGGCATACCTGAACCGATTGCAGAATCAATTGGGCCAGATGGCCCAAATTTGTCTTGCCGCAAGCGTGCCCAAATGGGCCAATTACTTAGAAATGAAGCACCAAAAATTGTATATAGCTGCTACAAGCCAGCACGTGGGCAAGACCACCTCTACCCTGGGCCTGGTATATGCGCTGCGCAAACAGGGCTATGATGTGGGGTACTGCAAGCCTGTGGGCCAGGAGTTTGTGGACCTAGGAACCCTCAAGGCCGATAAGGACGCACTGCTTTTTGCCAATTTCATGGGTTTCCAGCTCAATGCCAGCATACACAGCCCGGTAATACTGGGCCAGGGTGCCACGTCTGATTTTTTGGACCAACCCAGTGGATTTGATTTTGCCGGTGACATTACACATGCTGCCAAGTTTCTGGAGGGCAACCATGAAATGGTGGTATATGAAGGTACCGGACACCCTGGCGTGGGAGCGGTAGTGGGCCTGAGCAATGCCGACGTGGCCCACCTGCTGGGCGCCAGTGTGATCATGGTGGTGAAAGGGGGGATAGGAAACACCATAGATAGGCTGCAGCTTTCCCTTTCGCTATTTAGGGAGCGAGGGGTTCCGGTGGTAGGGGTGATAGTGAACAAGGTGCGCACCGACAAACTCGACAAGGTAAAACACTACCTGAGCAAGTACCTAAAATCCATCAATATACCCTTGCTGGGGCTTATACCGTTTGACCAAAAGATGACCAACCCCATGATGCATACCATAAAGGATGCGGTAAACGGTTCGGTGGTGATGAACGGGGAGTACCTAGACAACCAGGTAGAGGAAATAATTGCGGGTTCGTTGGTGGACCGCCAAGAGCTAAGACATTTTCAAAACCTACTGTTGGTGGTGAGCAGCAACCGGTTGGAAGAAGCGCTCAGGAAGATTAAGTTCTTTTCATACAGGGCCGGGGTGGAACAAACCCCACTTTCAGGCATCATACTGACCAGTGACCTGGACATACCAGAATGGTGTAGCGAATACATAAGGATAAATAAGATCCCTTTGGTCAATACCTCACTTGACACGTTTGGATCGGTGGTGAAAATATCAAGGATAGAAGTGAAGATAAACCTGCGCACCCCCTGGAAAGTAGAACGGGCCTGCGAGTTGATAGAGGAAAACGTGAAGCTAGACCTTATCTGCTGATTTTCAAGGCCAATTTATTTCCAAACGGTGATAATGGCCCCCATGAGCATGAGCGAAAGGGTGAGATACACCGCGTCTATCAAAAATAGCTTGAGGCTCCTGCGCTGGTATAGGTAGTTGATGCCCATGCCCATGCTCACAAAAAATGCCGACACATAGAGGCCATGAATGGCACCCTCTACGGGATCAGAAATACCCTTGGCGTGCACATTGGTAATGAAGGACATACCAATGGCCATAACAATCATTAAAACAAAGCTGCCCAGAAAAACAAAAGCCACATTGCCCTTCTTTAGCTCATCTGTTGATAGGTCCAATTCTGACTGCCAGGCAGTGCCCAGCACCTTGGGGTTATACCATATAGCCCCAATTAACCAAGCCAATAAGGCGGAAACCAATATGGCCCAAACATTAAACACCGAGAAATCCATAATCGAAAGGTTTAGCCAATGCGATATTAGGCCAAAAGATGGATTTCACCCGCACATTGGTGTAAATTATTAACTGGCCTTTCTACACGGTAGCTTCACGATCAAATAAGTTCCAAAGCATGGGGCCTAGTTGTTGACAAATGCCTTGACCCTAAGGATAATCTTGGGATTGACGGGGTCATTGGTATAGACATCTATATTTTTGATAACCAAGCCGCTATAACCTTCAGAACTGAAGGTTAGGTCTATGGTGGTTGACTTGCCTGGCAGCACACTTTCACTCGACATTTTGGTGGTGGTGCACCCACATTCGGGCTGCACTTTCATGATATGAAGCGGTTTTTTGCCCTCGTTCACTATGGTAAAAGCCCCCGAAACATCTTGGCCTTCTGCCACATCGCCCAGGTCTATCATCATTTCGTTAACTACTATTTTAGGGGCTTCCGCCAATTCTTTAGGAGAAAGCACTTTTACGGCTTGTTCTATCTCGGCCACCACATAGATGATGCGGTCACTGCCCAGTGGATCGTCGGTGTATATGGTCATAAAATCGGTGACCATACCCAACTCCCCGCGCTTAAGCCCGTCATACCGGAGCACAAATTTTCCAAACCTACCCGGCTCAATCACTTGTGTAACCACATCTATTTTAATATGTTCGGGTAAATCAAACCCTTTGATTTGGATAGGAACCGAACCGTTGTTGAACAGGCGCACATGCACTGTATCAATAGTGCCTATTCTCACCTTTCCCATGACCACCTGTGGGGTTTTCATGCGCAGGTTGCCCAGGGCGGCGGGAAATTCGTCAAGCACCGTTCTTTTCCTGGGCAAAACCTCGCCCATAATGGTGAGGTAAGCTTTAGGGGGCGTTCCATTGGTAATGACGGTGAGCACTTTGCTAAATACCCCTGGTCTGTTCATGGGATCGAAGGTTGCCTCCACATACCCACCCTCACCTGGAGGAATGGCTGCCTTAGTCCATTTGGGGCTGGTACACCCACAGGGGGTCTCCACTTTAGATACTATGAGATCTTCGGTTCCCGTATTTCTAAATCCAAACACATACAGCACCTTGCCTCCCTCTTCCTTGACCGCGCCAAAGTCATGGCGGGTTTCTTCAAATGAAATAGAGGGCTGAGCCAGTGTTTCTGCTAGAAACAAACCCAACGAAAGGGCCACAAAAATTGCCTTAATCATGATTCTATTGATATATTATTGATATACTGAGTTATAGTATCGCCGTCAATGGGGTATTTTCCAAGAAGTTTCTGGTGTACCAGTTTAGGTGCCGCCACCCCATGGCCCAGCACATGTGGGGTGTCATACACCCAGGCTTCGTCCCACAAGTTTCGGTCAATAAATGACTGGAGCAGTTCGCTTCCTCCTTCTACCATCACCGATTGCACCTCACGGTCATACAGTGCCGCCAATACGTCTTCCAGTTCGTGGGGATTGATTTTCAAGTAACTGGGCCATGTCGTTTCATCTCCCCTTATTTCATTGACCACCAAAGTCTTGTTGCCATCACATAGCATATTTAAATCCAAAGGGGACTCCAATTGGGCATCGAGCAAAATCCGTAAAGGATGCTTGCCTGCCCAATGCCTAAGGTTTAGGGTTGGGTTGTCGTTGATTGCGGTATTCTTACCCACCATGATGGAAGCGTAGTGACTTCTGGCCCTGTGTACGCTCTGCATACTGCGCGGGTTGCTTAATCCCACGGCAGTCCCCAAACGACGACCTATGTATGAATCTCGTGATTGTGCCCACTTAATCAGCACGTAAGGGCGCCTTTTTGCGTGAAAAACCACGAACTTTCTGTTGAGCCACTGCGCCTCTGTTTGCAATGCATTAACAACTACCTTCACTCCGGCCTCCCTTAGTATGGCCAATCCACGGCCCGCCACCAAAGGGTTTGGATCGGCCATGCCTACTACCACCTCCCCTATTTTTTTGTCAATGAGCAAATGCGCACAGGGGGGAGTTTTACCGTGGTGGCTGCATGGTTCCAAGTTCACATATACCTTGGCGCCCACCAGCATGTCCGGATCAGGCACTGCCCCAATGGCTTCAACCTCAGCATGTGGGCCACCAAAGTACCGGTGGTATCCTTCACCAATTATGCGCTCACCATAGGGCATGCTTGGGTCGGCCACGGTGATGACACAGCCCACCATGGGATTGGGGGCAACGGTGTAAACACCTTTTTTTGCAAGCTGCAAGCAGCGATGCATAAATCTTTGTGAAATAATGGTTGGATCCACGGGGATGCAAATTAACACCGCCCAAGACCTGCTCAAATCCTTTGAACACGCACTGGACCCATTGTACGGCCAACGCGAAGCACAGTCATTGGCCCGCATGGCCTGTTGTCATTTGTTGGGTTATACCTTGACATCTGACCTTTTTCTGTATCTACATCTACCTGTTAACCAAAACATAATGGAAATGGGCACTCATTGGATGGCAGAAATGGCCCAGGGCAAACCCATACAACACTTAATAGGCCGGGTGCCATTTGCAGGGCTTGAGCTTAGGGTAGATGCCAGGGTTCTCATTCCCAGGCCAGAGACCGAGGAACTTGCCCATAGGGTACAACATAGGCTTGGCAGTGGATTTAAGGGCCGCATACTGGATATTGGTACCGGAAGCGGCTGTTTGGCACTGGCTTGCAAAAGGTTTTTCCCCTTGTCAGAGGTGGCGGCCATGGATGTGTCAGCTGCCGCTGTGCAAATAGCCCGGCACAACACCAAAGCCAATAATCTCGAAGTGGATGTGCAGGTGGCCGATATGTTTGCCTCATTGCCTAAAGCCCTGGACAAGGAGTACGATGTAATCCTCTCCAATCCACCCTACCTGGGTAAGGATGAATATAATAGCCTTGACAAAAATGTACTGGGCTACGAACCCCACCTAGCCTTGTTTAGCCCCAGCGCTGACCCACTGGCTTGCTATAAAGCCATTGCCTGCATTTGCCAAAAACATTTGGCAACAGGTGGCCGCATGTATTTGGAATTGAGCGAATACCACGCAAACGCCACGGCTAAACTATTTGAAAATGACTTTTTTACAGTGGACGTAGAATATGACCTTCAAGGCAAGGAGCGTTTCTTGATGTGCGAAAGTAAAAGGGCAACTTTGCCGCTGCCACAAATACAATAATATGGATATAAAAGGATCACAAGTAGTTATTACCGGCGTTAGCAAAGGAATGGGACTTTCGTTGGCCAAACAGCTCCTGGAAAAAGGAGCCACGGTATATGGTTGGGGGCGCACCGCGCCAAAAGATGACCTGGGCCCTGGGTTTCAATTTATCCCTTGTGACATACGGCAAGAGCCACAAGTACGGGCTGCTGCTGAAAAAACCTTGGAATGGGGCCTGGGCAGAGTGGACGTATTGGTCAACAATGCCGGTTTAGGCTATTTTGGTCAACTGGAAAATATGGATTTGGAAGTTATAGATGCTATGGTATTCACCAACTTACTGGGTACGATTTATTCCACCAGGGCGCTGCTGCCAACTATGAAGAAAGCCGGCAAAGGCCACATTATGAATATATCGTCCATAGCCGGACTTGAAGCTTACCCGCAGGTTTCGGTGTACTGTGCTACCAAGTTTGCGGTTACCGGTTTCAGCGAATCGCTTTACAAGGAGTTGCGTGAATACGGCATAAAGGTGACTTGCATACATCCGGGCTCCACACAGACCAATTTCTTTGACAATGTGGAAAGCATACAGGCACACGACCGCATGATGAGCCCAGATGAGGTGGCCCGAAACATGGTGTTTGTACTTGAAAGCAGCGACAATTTCCTTACCAACACGCTAGTTTTCAGACCACTGGATCCAAAACCCCGAAAGGCCTAACCAGGAGTGCTATTCTTTGGAAAACCGCGCATGGTAGGCGAGATCGCCACATTCTACAACCACTAAATAAAGACCTGGTGCCAGGGTAGAAACATCAAGTATGGCGGGATTTGACAGTGGGTTGTGCCCGGGGAGTGTGCTTACCACTTTTCCCGATGCGTGGTATAGCACCACATGGCACTCACCTGGCGTATAGGGCATTACAATATTTACTTGACCTAAGGCAGGGTTGGGAAATAGCGCAATGTCCAAGTGCGGCGGTACGGGAGTAAATATCCCATCTGCCATGTCAACAAAAACCGAATCGGATTGGGTGCAGCCAAAACTGTCGGCAACCCAAACCCCTACCCAGCCAGGAATCAGTATCTCAACGGTTTGCAAACTGTCCTGACCTATTATATTGTCTCCCCACCAGGAGTAAGCTGACCATGTGCCCGCATCGATAAGATAGGGTGACTTGTATAATAGAACGCTGTCATTATCAAATATATCAACCGCATGGCCCAAACTGCCCATCTGTAGGCTATCGGTACCACTGCATCCATTGGCATCAACGGCCATGACATACACCATACCCGGAACAGTGCAAAACGTGTCCATGCTGGTGCGCATGCCATTCCAGTAGCTATATGGGTACTTTCCGCCCAATGAGAAGCACACCGCTGCATTGAAACAGGTATCGAAATCAGGGCCCAAATCTGGGATGGGCAGTGCATGGGCTACAGCCCGGATACTATCTATGGCAGCACATTCACCATTCTGGGCAACCACAGTATAGTACCCGCCATGGCTAAGCCATAGCCCCGTATCTGTTACCGATGTGCCTGTCCATGAATAGGAATGAGATACTATTGGGGCAGCAAATGCCGAATCGCCCAAACAGAATGTAATGGAATCGGGCAATGAAATGGCAGGAATAGCCAGTGACTCAAACGCCAAGGTGTCCACATAGGTGCAACCAGCCCGGGTGATGGCTTGGTAAATGAATGAATCCGTGGTGTCGATGCGGATACTGTTTCCTTTGCCCAATTCTTTTTGTCCGTTAATGGAATACCAGGTATTGGAAACCATGTCGCCATCAAGGACGAAATCAACACCCTGTCCATCACAGGTATCGGCAAAATAGCGGTTAGGGCTTGGGCCTTTATCGTCATACATGGTGAGTACCGATGTTTTGGTGGAACAACCTGGAGAGCTTGAACTTACAGCAAGAGAATAATTTCCGGCACTGCCATACCCCACCTGTAGGCGGCCTTTGCTGCCCACCACACT
Source organism: Bacteroidota bacterium (assembly GCA_016192035.1). Classification (GTDB taxonomy): domain Bacteria; phylum Bacteroidota; class Bacteroidia; order CAILMK01; family JACPUW01; genus JACPUW01. Next base: position 61,337 of record JACPUW010000033.1, on the reverse strand, counting down.
GCCCGATTTGTACCACTGATAGGTATAACCCGCAATACCCTTAGTGCCAATAAATACTCGTTCTTGAGGACAGAGGGTATCGCCCTTACCTGCCTGGGCATATAGTTCACAGCATTCGGTACCCTGGTCAAGTGACCACTTGGCCCCGTTCAGGCTGGTCTGCACCCAAACTACGGCGGGGTTGTCCACCTTACCAAACCCCTTTGCCGACCATCCGTTCACCTTATTGCGCTTAAAGTTGGCCTTGCGCTGGTTACATCCACCCATGCCTGCCGTATCGGCTTTTATTAGATATAAGTCATAATCACCCTTGGCAAAAGAATTTGTTGATGCCAGGGCGTAGTACCCCTGGTCATGGGGGCTTATGGCCAAACCCGTGGGCCAGTGTCCGTCGCGCAGTGAACCACCATAGGCCTCCGACCAAATTAAAACCCCATCAAGCGGTTCTATTTTTAGCAAGATGGTATTCCTGTTGTCCGTTTGTCCGGTCTTGCTGAATTTTTCGGTATAGCCACCCAAGATTAAATTGCCATCAAGTGGGTCGGCCAGCATGTTAAAAACCAATTCGGAACGCGCCGATCCATAGGCGTTTACCCAAGTTACCTTACCGGCCGAATCTGTTTTTAAGAGCACCACGTCGTTTTCGCCCGCGCCCACACCCTTTGACCAGCCCGCGAAGAAATAGCTGCCATTGAGCTCTAAACAGGTATTTAGCCTTTCACTATCCGTACCTCCATATACCTGGCCCCAAACCATGCGGCCTGCGGTATCCGTTTTTATCACCGCAAAATCAGAGCTGCCATAGCCATTGGCATCATTGGCCAAACCGGCCAATACGTAATGACCTGAGGTGGTTTCCATTAAGCCCATTACCTCATCAGAACCCGCAGAGCCATAGGTCTTTATCCAAATAAGACGGCCTTTGGGCCCAAACTTAGCCAAGACCATTTCATCGCTTTGGCTACTGGAGCCCATAAGCCCGGTAGCCAAGAAATGCCCAGTGCTTGTTTGCAGCGTACGGTAAAACTCTATGCTAACGCTGTTGTGATATAAGGCCGATAGCCAAGTAAGGCCACCACTGGAATCCAACAACGAAAGGGTGGCTGCATTCTTTGGAGTGGAAAAACTTGAAGTGTAGCCACTTGCCAAAATATCGTTGTTGCGCGTAACCACCACGTCCCATGAATAATCGTCTCCCACATCGCCATAGGTAAAAGCCCATTGTACCCGCCCCATTTTATTGAATTTCACCAAAAAACCATCGTCCCCGTTGCCACTCACTGCATTGGTATAGCCAGTAGCTATCAAATTTCCTCCATTGGTGACGGCCAGGTGGTAGTTGCGCTCACCTGACACGGTGCCTGCCGTGCGCTGGTAGGCAGTTTGTGCCCGAAGCATGGAAAAGCCAAACAACACAAAGACAATGACATAGAAATAACGGTACATGGTGGGAGTAATTTGTTTGCCCACAAAGTAAACATTCCTTAACCTAATAAAATACACAGTGCCCCAGGGCCAACATGGCGTGACATGGCGTGACATGGCGTGACATGGCGTGTGCTAAGCCCGTTTGGGGATGAAAGATGATGCTATAAGCAAACAGGCCATAATCCCACCATTCAGCAATAGAACCATAAAACCTAGCTTAAATCCATATTTCTCTATCAACCAATTATTTATAAAGAATGACACTACCGCTGATGCGATTCCAAAAACTGGGACCCATCGGTCAAAAGGTTTCGCTTTGGTAAGTAATCCCACGGCAAAAAGGCCCAGCAAAGGCCCATAGGTATAACCTGCCGCTACAAAAAGTAAGTTGATCAATGAATCGTTGTGTAGCGACCTAAATACCACAATTACAATGAAAAGAATAGTTGAAAACCCCAAGTGGGCCCAGGTTCGCCGAGCGGTTTCGGTATCGCTGGGTTTCATGCCCAAAAAGTCTATGCAAAAAGAAGTGGTAAGGGCTGTAAGCGCACTATCGGCACTGGAATATGCCGCAGCCACCAAACCAATGATGAATACCATGCCGGCTACGGGGCCCAAATAGTGTATGGAAAGAAAAGGAAAAACAAGGTCTTTTTTAATTCCCACCAAGTTGCCCGTGGTGGGGTCAAGGGCCTGAAGCGGGAAATCTCCAATGGGCTCTTGTACCAATATGCCTTGTTTAAAGGCAAAAAGGTACACCACCGCCCCCAAGCTCAAGAAAAGCAGGTTGACCGGAACCAGTGAAATGCTTGTCCAGAGTACATTTTTGGCGGCGTCCTTGGCATTGCGGCAAGTAAGGTTCTTTTGCATCATGTCTTGGTCAAGCCCGGTCATGGTGATGGTAATAAACATACCTGCCAAGAAATGCTTGGCAAAATGGTTGGCCTTCTGCCATTCCCACACAAAGAGTTTGGAATATTCTGTTTGGTCAAGGGTGGACAGTAATTCGGCCAAACCCCAGTCCATATGCCTTGATATGATGACAATAGACACCACCACTGAGGCGAGCATAAAAGTGGTTTGAAGTGTGTCAGTCCAGACTATGGTTTTGATGCCCCCTTTGAAAGAATACACCCAGATAAGCGCTATGGTTACCGCCACGGTAGCCCAAAACGGTATGCCCCAAGGCCCAAACACAAAGGAATCGAGCACCATGGCCACGAGATATAGCCTAAAACTAGCCCCAATGACCCGTGAGAGCAGAAAAAAAGATGCCCCGGTGCGGTAGCTAAATGCCCCAAACCGCTGGTGCAGGTAGGTGTATATGCTCACCAACTCTAACCTATAATACAATGGGATTAAGACAAATGCAATGACTGCATAACCAGCCAAGTAGCCAAGCACCATTTGCATGTACGAGAAGCCATCACTCACCACCGCGCCCGGAATGGAAATAAACGTGACTCCGGAAAGCGAGGCCCCAATCATACCGTAGGCCACCAAATACCATGGTGAACGTTTGTTGCCTGTAAAAAAGGAATTGTTATCACCTTGTCGGCCTGTGACATGCGCCACTACTATGAGCATGGCGAAATAAAGGGCGAGGACTATGGCTATGGCGGTTTGGCTCATGGTAGGGTGCGGTTGTACCCGCGAAGTAGTAGCAGTTTGTTGGCTTTGGCATTTCAAATTAAGCACATGCTCCCCCCAGCACATTGCCTTTCCGTTTGCTACATTGCCCCGTTATTATTTCAATAATGATTAGAAACCTTTTGGTAATGTGCGTACTGTCTGTGGCGGCCGTTGGGCTTGGCAGCTGTGACGGCAAACCCGACAATCCCTGCCCCATGGGCAAACTTCCGGTAGGTGACACGCTTTTTGCCTACAATGATGCGTATTACGACAAGCCATCACGGTTTATTCTATTCCCCAAGACAGCTCTTAAGCTCCTGTCAGGTGATGGAGCAGCTTTTGTGGTAAAAGGCCCCAGCAACCTTCTCTCGCGCATAGGCACTTATCAATCAATGGATTCCATAAGCCTTGATTTTGAACATTGCATTTTTAAATATGACATTTTTGACATAACAATCCGTGCTGAAAATATTGAATATGTATCGGTTACCGATTCATCCATCCTTGATATTTCTGACACTTATACCAGCGGCCACCTGCAAATCCGCACGGAAGGGCATACCACCGGACATGTACGTGGACAATTTGGAGCACTTGATATGACCAACCACAGCACCATGGGCTTACAGGTAGAGGCAAGTATGGACAAGTTTATCCTTCGGCATGGCGGACAGGGCGATGTGGATGCGCGTGCTGCCACGCCCGCCCATGCCTGGATTTGGCTCAATGGCCCAGGAAATGTCTATTTGCCCGAAATGGATACCATCCATGCCACGGTGAATGGGGAGGGCACTGTGTTTTACTTGGGAGATCCGTATTTGGATACCTTGATAAACGGCAAGGGAAGCGTTAAAAAGCTGGAATAATTATTCTTTTGACTTGCTGTCAATGACAATGGTGAGTGGCCCATCATTGAGCAGGCTTACTTGCATCATGGCGCCAAACTCGCCGGTTTCTATCATTTTCCCACTCTGTTTGGCCAGTGCTATCACTAAATCATGGTACTTTTTCATGGCCGTATTGGGTTTATCGGCCTTGATGTAAGAGGGCCTATGTCCTTTTTTGGTACTTGCCATAAGTGAAAACTGGCTTACCACCAGTACATCGGCCCCTATTTCCTGTACAGAAAGGTTCATCACCCCTTCCGCATCGGGAAAAATGCGCAAGTTGAGCAACTTGTTCACCATCCAAGTTTGGTCGTCAAGGCCGTCAAGCGCTTCAAAACCAACAAAAACCAATAACCCGCGCCCTATTTCGCCGGTTACCCTTCCTTCCACTTCCACTTTTGCCCATGTCACCCTTTGTACCACGCAGCGCATGGGGCAAATATTCATTCCACACGTGAAATGGCCTCACCCTTGTTTTTGCCCGTCCTTTGGTTTGGGCTCAATCAAGCGTTTTGCGCCAGAGATAATCGGGATTGTTGATTTCTTCGTCGCCCATGACTATCCCTACATACGATTTATAGCGGCGGGGATCAATTAAGCCATTGTCAAGGGCATGCAGTACGCCGCATCCTGGTTCTTCCAAGTGGAGGCAATTGCCAAACTTGCACTGGGCCAGGAGGGGTGCCATCTCCTTAAAATAGTGTGACACCTCATGGCGATCCATATGCACCAGTCCAAAATCTTTAATTCCAGGTGTGTCAATAAGATAACTATCATCTGATAGGCACAGCATCTCGGCAAAGGTGGTAGTATGCTTGCCCTTGTAATTCACCTTCGACACCTCTCCTACCCTGAGTGCCGCCTGCGGGATTAACCGATTGATCAAAGAGCTCTTGCCCACGCCAGAATGTCCGCTTATGAGGCTTACCTTTCCATTTAGAATACCTTTCAATTCAGCTAAGTGGGTGCCTGTGAGTGCCGAAACCCGCAGGGTGGGGTAATCTAACCGCTCATAAATGGACAATCTTTCATTGGCTATGGCCATTTCAGCCTGGTCCAATTGGTCCAGCTTATTGAGTACCAAGCAAGCCTGTATGCCATAGGCTTGGCATGTGAGCAGAAAACGGTCAATAAAGCCTAATGAAGTACGTGGATTTTTCTCAGAAACTATAAGCATTGCCAAGTCAATGTTGGCGGCAATGACATGGGCGTATTTAGAGAGGTTGTTTGACCGGCGGACAAGGAAATTCCGGCGCGGGGCAATGCCTGATATTGTGTTGTTGTCTAATTGAATGTGCACTGTGTCACCCACCACCACGGGGTTGGTTGACTTGATCCCGTCTAACCTGATCCTGCCTTTAAGCCTGCATTCGCGCAGGCTACCGTCGGGCAGGCGCACGGAGTACCAACTACCCGTGGATTTAATGACAAGGCCAAGCGCGTTCACCGCCCAAAAGTAGCGGGATTAGGGGCTAAATTGCGCCACATTACGCCACGCCAACAGCAGTATAGTACCTGGAAAAAGCCGTATTGATAGGGCTAATAACCCCAAGCCAAAATGAATATCGTTCAAGTGAATACCTGGACGAATTGGCTTTTTTGGTGGAAACCGCTGGTGCCGTAGCGGTAAAGCGGTTTACGCAAAGGCTGGACGTACCCCACCCAAAAACTTTCGTGGGCAAAGGGAAACTCGAAGAAATTCAATCGTTTGCACTTGTCAACGAAATAGACCTTTTGGTGTTTGACGATGAGTTAAGCCCATCACAGGTCAAGAACTTAGGGGTGTTTTTTGGGGAATCCATCAAGGTACTGGACAGGAGCAATTTGATCCTGGACATATTTGCCGGCAGGGCCCAAACGGCCCAGGCCAAAGCCCAGGTGGAGCTGGCACAATTGGAGTACACCCTTCCCCGGCTAACCAAAATGTGGACCCACCTTTCGCGCCAAAAAGGGGGTATTGGCATGAGAGGGCCCGGGGAAAGGGAGATAGAAACAGACCGAAGGATAGTGAGGAACAATATAGCCCTGCTAAAAACAAGGCTACAAAAGATTGACCAACAAAACGAAACAAGGAGAAAGTCAAGGAGCGACAAAATACGTGTGGCCCTGGTGGGCTATACCAATGTAGGGAAGTCAACCCTAATGAACCAACTAAGCGACAGCGAGATACTTGCAGAAAACAAGCTGTTTGCCACCCTTGACACCACGGTTAGAAAAGTAGTGCTGGACACGGTTCCTTTTCTGTTATCTGACACTGTGGGATTTATAAGAAAATTGCCGCACCACCTGGTGGAGTCTTTCAAATCTACCCTTGATGAGGTGCGCGAGGCCGATATACTGGTCCACGTGGTTGACATGGCACATGATGCCTGGGAGGCACATATCCTGGTGGTTGACTCCATACTGGCCGAACTAGGCGCTGTGGGAAAACCTACCATATTGGTTTTTAACAAAATAGATCTGCTAAGGGAAAAACTTGCCAAGGATGGTACCGTAGCGTATGGCCCTATGGTAAAGGGGATAAAAAAGCAGTACCTAGGTCCCAAGGCCGCCAGGGTGGTGTTTGTATCAGCTGCCCAAAAAGAGCATATGGATGAACTAAAAAAGGCCCTAATCATAGAAATAAAACAGGCGTACAAGCTGATGTATCCTTATAGGGCAAATCCCTACTAAGGCAAAAAAAGCCCCTAAACTGACACTTCGCCTACGGGATAATTGAACAGTTGCTTTTCCTTGATACTCTGGGCTACGGATGCAGGCACCATCACCTCCCAACCCTTCTTGCCCGTTTTGATCATATGGAGCACGTCGTCAGAAAAGATATGTAGCACCTCGCCATCGGCATTTTCAATATCCACAATTTTATTATTGTCAAGGAAATAGGTAAGCAGGCCTTCCAAGTGGGCAGGTACCCGCATCTTGGTGCCAACTTCCATTTGACCGTTTATGTGGTTGATTTGAGGATACACCATAAGCTTGACTTTACCCCCAAATCCGGTCCCGAATGCTTCAAGCAAGCCGCCCGGCAGGTTGGTATAGAAGGACTCGTCAAAAATGGTTTCCATGTTTTTATATCCAAGCACTACGCCCACCTTACATCCTTTGGTTACCTGAGAAATGTACTGAACCAGTTTGTAGTACTTAACATAATTGGATATAAGCACCCTATGCCCCAATGTGCGAAGGGTATCTATCCTATCGAGAAAATCCTTTGGATCAATATTGCCTCCGGCTTTCAAATCCTTGAGGGTGAGTTCAAATAAGCAAAGGATATTGTCTGGGTTCACCTCAGGGTCGGCCTTAAATAGTTCCAGGCCTTTGTTAAACATGTCAAGGTTAACCAGTGTAACCGGCCTAAACCTACCGCGCTGCACAAATACATTTTTTTTGTACAGCACATCAGTGGGTTGTTGCACGTTACCATCAGGTTCAAAAATGGTGGCTTCCGTAAAACCCATCCTCACCAGCTGCAAGGCCATCAACCTATTGTCAATGTATTCAAAATCTGGCCCCTCAAAACGCAGCATGTCAATTTCCAAACGTCCTGAATCAATTCCGTCCACCAGTGAGGCCAAGAACTTTTCTGGGTTCTGGTAGTAGTGAAAGGCAGCATAGATGAGGTTAACCCCGAGCCGGCCCAATGCACGCTGCTGCAAGAGCGCTACGTTATCGTGCATTTTTACGTGTAGCACCACCTCATTCACAGACCCTTGGGGGCGTAGCTGAAACTTTATGCCCATCCATCCATGCCCTTGATTGGACTTGTGGTAGTTGATGGTTTCTACCGTATCGGCAAATGAGAAGAACTTGGACTCCTCAGCCCTATGTGGCAATTTCTCCACCAGGTGCTTGAACTCTATATCCAGCATGGTGACCAATCGCTCCTGGCATACATACCGCCGGGTTTCGCCGTAGAGCGAGTCGGAAATCTTCATGTCATAGGCCGATGTGCTGTGCGCTATGGTACCTGATGCGCCACCTGCCTGAAAGAAATTAGCCGCCACCTCTTGTCCGGCGCCTATCTCACTAAACGAACCGTAGATTTTGGCGTCCAGGTTGATTGATAGGGCTTTTTCCTTAAGGGTTGGGGTTCTGTACTTATCCATTGTGCGCTAATTGGTGTAAAATACGTGATGGTGGGTCAAAATTAAGCCCCTGACCATGGGTCAGGCCATGATTGTATATAATGTCTTTTGCTTTCTTTTGTTCCCCTAACCTTAACTATAAGTCTTTATGGGTGTGTTTCAAGAATTCAAAGCCTTTGCCATGCGTGGCAATGTGATGGACATGGCCATTGGTGTCATTATCGGTGGCGCCTTTGGCAAAATCGTTTCCTCATTGGTGAATGATGTGATCATGCCGCCGCTGGGCGTGGTCCTGGGTGGGGTTAATTTTAGGGATCTGGGCCTGGTAATAAAAGATGCCGTACTCAGCGCAACCGGTGAAGTGGAACAAGCGGCCGTAAGCCTCAATTATGGCAACTTCATTCAGGCCACAGTGGACTTTCTCATCATTGCCTTTGCCATATTCATGGTAATAAAGGTTATTAACAAGATGAAGAAAAGGGAGGAAGAAGTGCCCGCCGCCCCTACGCCCGAACCCAGCCCAAGCAAGGAAGAGTTATTGCTCACGGAAATAAGGGACTTGCTTAAGAGGCAATAAGCCAATCCAATACATGGCCATGACACCAACGCTATCCCAGCCGACCGTCATGGCCATTCTTTGAGATTTCGACCAAGTATTGGTTTAAGATTTGGGTGCATGGCCTTCTTTGCTGGCCAATAAGGAGGTGCACTACCATGTATCAGTTAAGCCAAAGCATTCAAGTAGTCAGGGCAAACAAGTTTTTGCTGCCAGGTGAAGAAACGGTGGTGATTATCAGGGATCATCATCAGTTTGGTCACATTGAATTGTGCCATCTGCTTGAGCAGGAAGTTGGGGTACCCTTTTGGCTGGGAGAATCCCCACATGTGTTTGGATGTGCTTCTAGGATCCTTAAGACCCATATCAATCACAAACTGGGCTTTATGAGGCTACACGTGGCTGGCAGCCAATTATTCAGGATAACTGGGTATAGCAAACGCCAAAGGGAAGGCCTGCCCTACGCCCAGGTCATGCCGATCAATTACCTGGATCGTGCCGTGACCCAGCGCGAGATTATTGGCCTATTCGAAAAAAGTTGCAATGCTGTAAGCCTGGTTGACCCCCGGTACCTCACGTTCATGGATATGTTTAGGGAACTCAACCTAGATCCAAAATTGATGTATTCCATGCTAGCCGAACCCTCTCAATATGAACGGGAAGAGTTGTTGAAAAATATCTTGAAGTTTAGGGTAACCGTAACACGGCAAAGAAAAACCTATGAACTTAACTGACCGAGCCGCTTGAGGCAATCCCGGAGGGCTTCTTGCCATGAGGGTATCCTTAGTTGGGGGAATTGCCGTTCCCATGCACGGGTATCCAACACACTGTATGCCGGCCGTTTGGCTTTGGTGGGATATTCTGCTGTAGTAATCCCTGTTACCTGGCAGTTTAAGCCAGCCAGCGACATAATGGTCTGTGCAAATTGCGCCCAAGAACACTCCCCTTTGTTGGCAAAGTGCTGTATTTCTGTACCATTAGGCTTATAATCAGCATGTATTATATGCCAAATGGCATCCGCCAAACTCCCTGTATAGGTGGGCCGCCCTATTTGATCGGCTACTACCCGTATATGCTCCTTTTCCCTGCCCAGCGCAATCATGGTTTTAACAAAATTGTGCCCATAAGGGCCAAACACCCAGGATGCCCGAATGATCAAGGCTTGACCTTGGGCCTCTTGTATGGCCAGTTCCCCGCGCCATTTCGACATGCCATACACCCCTTGCGGACTGGTGGGCGATGTGGCGCCATATGGCGTATCGCTTTCACCACCAAACACATAGTCGGTACTTAGATGGACAAGGACCGCCCCATGTCGCGTGCAGGTATCGGCAAGATGACCTACGGCCAAGTGGTTGATGGCATAGGCTGCTTCTGGTTCTTCTTCTGCCCTATCCACGGCCGTATATGCTGCGCAATTCACTACATATTGAGGTTTCATGTCTGCTATGGCCGTTTCCACTGCATGTGCGTCGGTTATGTCCAGTTCTTCACGCCCATATCCCTTGACTATATGCCCAATAGCCCTGGTCCCCGATATTTCCATGAACTCACTGCCCAGTTGGCCCTGTGCGCCCGTTACCAGTACACGTGTCATACATTGTTTAAATAGTCAGGCCGCAAGAATAATCCATAATGGCCTAATTGGGGTGCGGCTTGGCTTGGCGTTCTTTGCATGGTGCAACTCGAATTGCTTGAAACGGATAAAAGCCCAGGCGATGTATCGCCCTTTGCGGAAATACTTCTACCAATAGCTGTACCACAGAGTTTTACGTACAGGATACCGCGAAACCTTGCCACCCAGGCTTCGGTAGGCAAAAGGGTAACAGTTCCTTTTGGCAAACGGCACTTGTACACGGGGCTGATAATAAGCGTATCTACCACCCCACCCAAACGCCAATACCACATAAAATACATCACAGAGATACAAGACCTTACACCCTTGGTATCCCATTGGCAGCTATCCCTTTGGAACTGGGTTTCGCAGTACTACATGTGCCATTTGGGTGAAGTATTTGATGCCTCACTTCCATCGGTGATGAAAATAAAAAGCGAAACCAATATCACTTTACATCCTGTATATAAAGAATTTACCGCTGATCTAAACTACCAGGAAAGCCTGCTGGTGACGGTTCTTGAAAAAGAGCACTATGTATCCCTAAGCGGTTTACAACAACTATTGCAGGTATCTAATGCCATGCCTATAGTTAGAAATTTGTATTTCAAAGGGATAGTGATGATCAAGGAGGAGATGTGCGACCCCTATAAGCCTAAGGTCGAAAAGCACTTACAAATAAGTCCCCGGTTTAGGGATCCTGAGACCATACAAGCTGCCTTACAGATATTGGAATCAAAGAAAAGCACCCTTAGGCAGGCAGACCTGCTCACGGTGATGATGAGTTTGACCAAATTGGGTAAGTCGGTACCAAAGAAAAAAGTAATGGAACGGGCCAATGTCGGCAACTCTCAAATCAAGGCACTGGTTGATAAACAAATAGTAGAAGAAATTGACATCATCATTGACCGTTGGCAGTTGCCCAAAAGCCCTACCAAGCCTTATGCCCTTACCCCGCAACAAACCAAGGCGGTAGCAGAAGCCGCAATAGGAATCAAGGGCGGAAAACCCGTGCTGATACACGGGGTAACCGGGAGCGGCAAAACATTGGTTTACCTGGAATTGATTAAATCGGCCATAGCCCAGGGGGGCCAGGCCCTATACTTGGTACCTGAAATAGCGCTTACGGCCCAGCTATTGGCACGTTTGGCGAGTTATTTTGGGGGAGCCATAGCGGTGTACCATTCCAGGCTCAGCAACAATGAGCGCTATGAACTCTGGTGTGGCATACAGCAAGGCCGCTATGTGCTGGTAGTGGGCGCAAGGTCATCGGTTTTTCTTCCATTTAGTGATTTGAAAATCATAGTAGTGGACGAAGAACACGAAGCTTCGTTCAAACAGCAGGATCCTGCCCCGCGCTACCACGCGCGTGATGTGGCCATATACCTGGCCCACAGCATGTCCATTCCTATCATCTTAGGATCGGCAACCCCATCACTAGAGAGCTACCTACACGCTACCAATGGCAAATACCACCTAGTGCACATGCAGCAAAGGCATGGCGAAATAGCACTTCCGGCATTGAAAACCATTGACTTATCTGAAGCTCAAAAGACCAAGTCGGTACAAGGAAATATAACCAGGGAGCTGCGGAAACATATGGAAAGGCACCTGACAATGGGCCACCAAGTGATCCTATATCAAAACCGGAGGGGATATGCGCCTCAACTGGAATGTGCCACTTGTGGCCATGTGCCTTTTTGCAAGAATTGTGACATAGCCCTCACCTACCATAAGTACAACGACACGATGAGTTGTCATTTCTGCGGGTTTGGCATGGGCAGGCCACAGAAATGCCCCCACTGTGGCACGGCAGGGTTGCAAATGAAAGGCATGGGCACCGAACGCATTGAGGACGAGTTGGCCGAAATGTTTCCTAATCGGCGGATAGCCCGAATGGACTGGGACACTACCCGAAAGAAAAACAGCATGGAAACCCTGATACAGCAGGTAGAAGATGGAGAAATTGACATACTCGTGGGAACCCAAATGGTTTCCAAGGGACTCGACTTTGACAAGGTGAAATTGGTGGGGGTGCTGTCAGGCGATTCCGGAATGCAGTACCCTGACTTTAGGGCTACTGAACGGAACTTTCAATTGCTCACACAAGTGGCCGGTAGGTCAGGACGTAAGGGAAGCCAAGGAGAAGTTTTTATCCAAACATATCAACCTAACCACTATCTGTACAATATTTTAATCACAGGCGAACAAACAAATTTTTACCAGGTAGAGTTGGCGCAGCGCAAGCGGTATAGTTATCCGCCCTATGTTAGGCTTATCCGCATGGTGGTGCGCCACCCCGATATGGAAAGGGTAAACCGCACGGCAGATAGTTTTTTTACGGAATTGACCAAGCGGTTTGATTCGCGCATGGTATTTGGGCCGGAGTATGGACATTCGCCAAGGCTTAAAAACAAGTACAACAAAGGATTATTCATTAAGCTACCCAATGATGCCTCTACCGTGCGAAAAGCCAAGGAATACATAGCTTGGGCCATAGATACGCTCAAGAATATTGACCTGCACCGGGGGGTCGATTTCATTCTGGACGTTGACCCATAATAATTAGCATATTTGAACCCCTTATGATTATGGCCAAGCACAAGCGGTTTCTACTTATGGCACTGGCCCTGTTGGTATTGGCCACCGCTTGCAGAAAAGAATTAAAACTTGGCCCACAAACCTTGGGCCTTAGCTTTCCCATAGCGTCCACTTCCCTATCGCTCAAGGATTTTACCGCCCCTGAGAACTATTTGGTGGACGACAATGGACAGGTACGCCTCAAATACGAACTCAACATATATGAGTCGTTTCCCATAAGCTACTTCAGTATCCCTGACAGGCATGATTACCACAAGGTGTCACTTGAAACCATTCGCCTATCAAACACCGCCATGCAAACGGAGGTAACCCTAGAGCAGGCCTATCCGCCTGCCACCCTGCTCAATGGACAAAAAGTAGCTGTGCCGGCCCTAGACTTAAATAACGCCAGCAAGGTGGACGTGGATGCCAACACCTTTTTTGAAAGTGCCCAGTTGGAGTCGGGTAAAATGTACCTCAAGGTACACAACGGTTTTCCTGTAGAAATAACCCACATGTTTTTTTTGCTCACCAACAAAGTAGATGGGCGCAAAGTAGCTGAAATGGAATTTTTTAATATTCTGCCCGGCGAAACCGAAGTAGATTCAGCCGATATGACCGGGGTATATGCCGAAGGGTTTATGGTAGGTGAATTGGTGCATGTGGGCACGGCGGCTTCGGTGGGCGAAGTAACCATCAAGGCCAAGGATGCCATAAAAATGGAGGTAAGCGTGAGGGATTTAAAAGCATTTGAGGCCAAGGCCATTTTTCCGGCCCAGAACCTTATTGACTTTGACATGGCTTGGGACTATGACTTTGGTGGGCCAGAGATTACGGAACTCAGGATCAAATCTGGCAAACTCTGGATGCAGGTGGTGAGCAATGTGGACGAAACCATCTATGTGACCTACGAAGTGCCCGCCCTGATAAGCAATGGCGATACGGTGGTCCAGTATTTTGAAGTGCCGCCGGCAAGCAGCGGAAACCCCTATTCTGAAAGCAAGGAAATAGCCCTGGAAGGATTTGATGTGATACTGAGAGGAAAGCGCGGCGAAGGTTGGAAAGAAGTAAACGCATTTCATAACCGACTCATTGCCAGGATAGATTCTACCGGAATCCTTAAAAAAATCTCCAAAAATGATTCCATCACCTTGCACATAGCCCTGCTTGACATAGTGCCTTCATATGCCAAAGGATACCTGGGGCAAAAAACCATAGAAGTAGGCCCAGCCTCGGAAGAAATAGGTGTGTTTAGGAAACTCGATGGTTTACTTGACATTAAAGACATACACCTTGAACTGGTAGTACACAACAGTTCGGGGGTAGAGGCCGAGGTAACTTTTACCCGCATAGCCTCACGAAACAGCAAAAACAACACGGTGGACTTGACCAGTGCCATACTCAATAGCCCCATGACCATACCACGCGCACCCAGTAGGGACAACCCCATAGTGAATGCCTATGCCTTTGACCAGACAAACTCCAACATAGATGCCTTTGTAGAAAACTTGCCAATAGGCATAGAATACGGACTCAAGTTGATGGTAAACCCCAATGGCAATACCAACAACCATGGTGACTTTGTATTTGACGACTCGTATATAAAGGCCACTGCCCTGCTTGACCTACCCATGAACCTAAAACCAGAGGAAATTGCCATGCGCGACACTTTTGATGTGTCGTTCGAATCTTTTATTGGCCTTGAAAACCTAAAGCGCATAGGGCTAAACCTCATCATAGAAAATGGTTATCCGTTTGCCGTCGATGTGGATTTTCACTTCTTGGATGCTGACAATAACCTGGTTGACACCCTATTTGCCAAACAAGCCCTGGCCAGCCCCGGCCTATTGCCAGAATTTGGCGACAAGGTGGGCGGCAAAACCACTACAGTTCTTAGGTCAGGTATTGAAAAAGAGCAATTTACAAAGCTTGCCGATATTAAAAGGGCCGTTATAACTACCCGCTTTGTTTCCACCTCTACCAAATCATACCCCATTTACGACGCATATACCATAGATGCCACACTTACTGCCGACCTTGAATACATCCAGGTATTTGATTAACACGTCCTTCCTCGCCGTATTTATGCTGTCCATGGGCCTAAACGCCTGGGCGCAAGGGCCTATTCTTTATAATCCCCTTCGCACCGATACTGCCAACTCCATTTCCCTCTCGCTGGGTACCAACTATTTCTCCAATAACGTAAAGGCCGGTTACTTGCTCCAAATCTTTTCGCGGGGCGTGCTCCTGCAAGACGATCTTCAAAAACTGGCCAATGACCCAATAGATGGTTATTCCATTGCTTACAACGATGTTATAGCCTTTGAATACAAGCATAAGTTTGCAGGAAGTAGGGTCATTACCATTGGAATAGAAAGAAATGACCTTCTATTCACCCAGCTTTCTCACAATCTTCTTTCAGTAATTGCCTATGGCAACACGCCGTACAAGGGCGACACCCTTAAGGTGCAGGGCGATAGACTTTTTGGCCTCAGTACTTGGGAAATGAAACTTGGACTGTCCCAGATGTTTGCTGTAGGCAAATCCACCTTATTGGCTAAGGCACATATTTCGTTAATAGAATCCAACCGGTTCATAGACTGTAGCATAGGACCATCCACCCTCTATACTGGCCCCTATGGCGATCGCGTGGAATTGGTATATGATTTATCTTATGGTATCCAAAAAGAAGGCAGCCCATTTTCCGGCATGGGCCTGGGTGCCGGGGCGTGCTTGGTCCTGTTCCAGCCTGGCTTATACAGCATGGGCATTACTTTAGACCAAGCGGGGTTCTTAACTTTTGGCAACGACAGGTTTATCCAAGCCAAACCAAAGGGCTACTTGGATTTTGACGGCATATTCTACCCATATCCGGCACTGTCCGGTTTTGGTAGTGACAGCCAGCATATAGATACATTTCAGCACTTTAAGGAACAATTCACACAGGCGTCGCCTAAGGAAGGTTATCGGTTTGGGCTACCCATACAGCTGGGCCTCTCGGCCAACATGGCCCTTGGATCAAAATCAAGCATTCATGCCAGATTCCACTATGCAAATCAATTGACAGAAAAATATGTGGTTAACCTAGCGTACGCATATGCCCTTGGACCACATTGGCAGGCATGGGTTGACCTGTGCAAGGCGGAATTTAGCGGGACCGGCCTGGGCATGGGGGCTGGCTACCAAGGCGAAAAATTGGCCATCAACCTTCAGTTGAGGGGCCTTTTGCCACTAGGTACCATTAGTCCACAGGGAGTCCACGCCACATGCAGCTACATTTTTTAGCAAGTAATTGCCAATAAGCCATATAGCCTATTACATGGGCATATGGTATAAAACCACTTTCCGGCCACCAGCTATGTTATGGGGTTATTTTTGCCCAAAATCAAACCCCACATGCACAAAATAGCTGTTATTGGATCGGGAACTATGGGAAACGGTATTGCACATGTGTTTGCCCAGCAAGGATTTGCGGTAAATTTGGTGGACATTAGCCAGGCCAATCTTGACCGCGCCCTGGCCACCATAGCCAAAAACCTGGACCGCCAAGTAACCAAAGGCCTACTGGACGAAGCCGCCAAAGCCGCCACTTTAGCCCATATACAGCCCACCACCGACATGGCATTCGGCGTAAGTGACCGCGATTTGGTGATAGAAGCAGCTACGGAACAGGTTGAAACCAAATTGGCCATATTTAGGGCCTTAGATGAAAAAGCCCCAGAAGGCTGCATCCTGGCCACCAATACCTCATCCATATCCATTACCAAGATAGGCGCCGTTACCAAACGTCCACAACTAGTTATAGGAATGCACTTTATGAATCCTGTGCCGGTAATGAAACTGGTAGAGATCATCAATGGGTACAACACGTCTCCAGAGTGTACCGATGCCATAGTAGCACTGAGCAAAAAAATTGGCAAAGTACCCGTTCCGGCCAACGACTATCCGGGCTTTGTAGCCAATCGCATTCTTATGCCCATGATCAATGAGGCCATATATACCCTGTATGAAAGCGTGGCCGGGGTTGATGAAATAGATACCGTGATGAAATTGGGCATGGCGCACCCCATGGGACCACTTCAATTGGCCGATTTTATCGGATTGGACGTATGTCTATCCATTTTACGGGTGCTGCATGAAGGGTTTGGCGACACCAAGTACAGGCCATGCCCTTTGCTTGTAAATATGGTAACCGCTGGCAAACTTGGCGTTAAGTCAGGGGAAGGGTTTTACAACTACCTGCACGGGACCAAAGACCTGATAGTAAGTGGACAATTCACCAAAACCTGTTAACATACTCTTTGTTTGCCTGGGCAACATATGCCGGTCGCCCATGGCAGAATCAGTGTTCAACCATCTGGCCCAAACCACTGCCCCCGGCCTGGCAGTGGCGCAGTCAGCGGGCACGGCCAGCTACCATGTGGGTGAATGGCCTGACTACCGCACCCTAGCCGTGCTGAAGGACAAAGGCATACACCAATACTCCCGGGCCCGGCAATTAACAGTTGATGACTTTTACACCTTCGGATATGTCATAGCCATGGACAGGCAAAATCTTGAAGACCTACAAACAATACGTCCCAAAAATGCCTCTTCGGCGCTCAGGCTATTTGGAGAATTTGGCCATCAGGCGATCCCCTATTCCGAAGTGCCTGACCCCTACTATGGCCAACTATCAGATTTTGAGCATGTATATAATTTGGTGCTGGGTTTTTCCAAAGGTTTGCTGCGCCATATAGCCGGGCATGGACTTTAGCTCCTTCCAATTCCTACATGGGGAAAACCTACATTGGGCAGGAATTCCATAACCCATTTATTACATGGGCAATACTTCATATCCCGCCGACATCCATTCCAGTATGCCGCCATCCAGTTCACATACACGGACAAACCCAATTTCTTGCATGAGCCACATGGCACGTTTAGACCTCACCCCCGAACGGCAATAGACAAACCACGGTTTTAACTTATCCAATCCATGTAGTTGATCCATAAAATCTTCGCTGAAAATATCCATGTTCACCGCGCCCTCTATGAGCCCCTCTTCAAACTCCATGTTGGTGCGCACATCCAGTATCAATCCACTTTCTTGCTCCAGGGCGTTTTTCCAAGTTTGGGCGTTGACCGATTCAAAAGCGTTCATAGGTTGGTTTAGAATGGACGAAATAACCACTATACTGCCTAAATGTTGATGGTCAAGGACGTTAATAAGCCTGCTGGCGGCCACCTATGGTGTCACTATGGGTTCTTACGCTTTGTCTGATTTATTTTTGGCGGCTGAATGGCAAAGAACACATTTAAGTACAATCCTGAAACGCTAACTTTTGAAAAGTACAAGGTGCCCACTTGGTACCGGGTTTTCAAAGGCCTTGGTTTTTTGGCAATTGCACTGGTCTTTTCCATTGTCAATATCACGGTGTATTCCTATTTTTTCCCTACGCCAAAGGAACAGGCACTGAACAAACAAGTAGAAATTTTGGAAAGCCAGTTAAAGTCAACCACTGCCAAAATCCAAGAGCAAGAATTGGTTCTTGGGCAGCTGGTACAGCGCGACGAAAACCTATACAGGGTGATCCTGCAAGCCGAACCCAACCCTGAGAGCCTATGGGAAGGCGGAATAGGCGGCGTGAACCACTACGCACAGTTTGAAGGCATGCCCCAAAAGGAACTGTTGGTGAGGATTAATACCCGTCTCCGCGAAACCAGGGTGAAGCTGGCGCGGCTTAGCCAAAGCTATGATGAATTGGCAAGCCTGGCCACGACCAAGGAAGACCGCTTAACCCATATACCTGCCATACAACCAGTTAACAATGAAAATCTCAAGTGGCTGTCATCTGGGTATGGCTACCGTTTTCACCCCATATTGAAAATCAGGAAATTTCACTTTGGGGCCGACTTTGCCGCACCTACTGGCACGGAGATATATGCTACCGGCGACGGTGTGGTAGAAAAGGCCAAATACGTGAAAGGCTATGGCAACCATGTGGTAGTGAACCACGGGTTTGGTTATCAAACCCTCTATGGCCATATGAGCAAGATAGCGGTACGCCGGGGCCAAAAAATAAAACGGGGAGAACTACTTGGCTATGTAGGCAATACCGGTTTATCTTCAGCGCCACACCTTCACTATGAAGTGATTAAAAATGGCAAGAAAGTGAATCCGGTGCACTACTTCAACTATGAGCTAAACCCCGATGAATACGAAACCATCTTGAACCTATCCAAGCAGAGCAACCAATCCTTTGACTAGCAATTTGACTAAATTGATTTATAGCGCATTAAGTCCAAGAAATGCACAATTCTAAACTGTACTACAAGATAGGCGAGGTATCAGAGATGCTTGGGGTAAATGCATCCTTGATCCGGTTTTGGGAAAAAGAGTTTCCAAACCTAAAGCCGCGAAAAAACCGGAGGGGAAGCCGGGTTTTTACCATTGGCGACATTGAAGAAATAAAAAAGGTGTACAACTTGGTAAAATCCCAGGGCCACACCCTGGAGGGGGCCAAGAAAGTACTCAAAAACAACAAGAATCCCAACCGAAAGATACTTGACATAGAGCAGCGGCTGCTAAAGATTAGGGACTTCTTGGTAGAAATAAAAAAAGAGATCTCCTAATACTGTACTATGCGCGACCAGCGGTTTGTGGGCACGGGAGTGGCCATGATAACTCCCTTTGACTTCAATGGCAATATTGATTTTGAAGCCATTACCAGGATATTAAACCACATTGAGCAGGGTGGCATTGACTATTTGGTTACCCTGGGCACTACCGCCGAAACCCCTACCCTCTCAAAAAAAGAGCGCTTGGCCGTACTAGACCATGTTTTCAATTCCGTTGGCGGACAAATGCCCATAGCCATTGGTGCGGGTGGCAACAATACGGCTGAAGTGATTGACTGGATCAACGAAATAGACCGCTATCCCCATAGTGGCCTGCTCTCGGTAGCACCCTACTATAACAAACCTAGCCAAGCAGGCCTTAACGCCCATTTTTCCGCCATTGCCCAATCTACCGATAGGCCCATTATCCTGTACAACGTACCCTTTAGGACTTCATCCAACCTGGAACCAGCCACCACCCTTGACCTAGCCTACCGTTTTGACCACATAACGTGCATCAAGGAAGCGTCTGGAAACCTAGCCCAGGTTATGGCCATACAAGCCCAAAAACCAGATGATTTTTACATAGTGTCGGGCGATGACGCACTGACCCTGCCCCTGATGGCCTTAGGGGCCAAAGGGGTGATTTCCGTTTTGGGGCAGGCATATCCTCATGAGTTTTCGGCTATGGTCAGCGCCATGCTCCATGGCAATGTATCGGCTGCCCGCGACCTGCACTTTCATATATTGGACATTATGAACGCCATATACCTTGAAGGCAATCCTGCCGGTGTAAAGGCACTAATGGAGTTAATGGGTCTGTGCGGCCGTGATGTCAGGTTGCCATTGGTGCAGGCTTCCTCTGACTTGGTAGAAAAACTGAAGGCCAACATGCCTACCTAGGCATGGCGTGCAGCCGCGCCTAGGTTAGGGATAACCCCCGCAAAAAAAAAGGAGCGTTGCCGCTCCTGTCACCTTTTAGTTAGAAACTTAATCTTACTAACTACCCGTTGTTCTTCATGTTCTGAACCTCCAGCCTGATGGATTGCGAGAGCGACTTAAGCTCTTGCATTCCTTTTCGGATGCGGGTTCCAGCTGCTTTGTTGTTCTTGTCGTAGAATTTACTGAAATCACCTTCTAACGACATGACCAAGTCACGAACTTCTGCAAATCTGTTCATAGTCTGCGATGTTTTAGTTTGGTTAATGAATGATTGTTTGACGCGCTATATTAATGATTTTCCCAAAAAACATGGGGCTGGTTTCAAATTTAAACGAGCACAAGTTTATCGGTACTGTATTGTTTGTTCTTCAACTTTATTGAAATGGCATCAAAAGCGTCAAGGGTTTTTTCCACATCTTCTGATGTATGCACGGCAGTGGGAATCAACCTGAGCATGATAACACCTTTGGGCACAACCGGATACATTACCATTGAGCAAAAAATATCGTAGTTCTCTCGCAAGTCCATGGTTAGGTTGGCGGCTTCCATGTCGGTGCCACTCAAAAACACGGGCGACACACAAGAAGCGGTGGTGCCCAAGTTGTATCCCCGGCTGCGAAGTCCGTTTTGCAGCTCATTGGTTATATCCCAGAGTTTGTGTCGCAATTCAGGCTTGGCCTTAAGCAATTCAAGCCGTTTTAAGTCGCCGATTACCAAGGGCATGGGCAAGGACTTTGCGAATATCTGTGAACGCATATTGTAGCGCAGGTACTCTATGACAGGCTCTGTGCTGCCCACAAATGCCCCTATGCTGGCCATAGACTTGGCAAAAGTGGAAAAATAAATATCTATACCGTCTTGCACACCCTGCAATTCGCCGGTACCAGCACCAGTATCTCCCATGGTACCAAACCCATGGGCATCATCCACCATAAACCTAAACTCGTATTTCTCCTTGAGGGCCACTATTTCTTTGAGCTTGCCCTGGTTGCCCGACATACCGAACACCCCTTCGGTGATTACCAATACACCGCCGCGACCGTTTTCCTTCACCAATCGCTCAGCCCTTCTTAGTTGTTTTTCAAGGTTTTCCATGTCGTTGTGCACGTACATGAAGCGTTTGCCTTGGTGCAGTCGCACACCATCTATGATGCAGGCATGTGACTCAGCGTCATAAACAATCACGTCATGGCGGTTCACCAAGGCATCAATGATAGAAATAACACCTTGATAGCCATAGTTCAGAAGAAAAACATCGTCTTTCCTGATAAACTCGGCCAATTCACGCTCCAGTTGTTCATGGTACACGGAATTGCCTGACATCATCCTGGCCCCCATAGGGCTGGCCAAGCCAAATTCTTTGGCGGCCTCTGCATCCACCTTTCGCACTTCTGGGTGGTTGGCCAAGCCCAGGTAATTGTTCAAACTCCAAACTAGTTTTTCTTTTCCCCTAAATATCATACGGTTACTAATATCGCCTTCCAGTTTTGGAAAGGTGAAATAGTTGTGCGCTTGTTGCGAATACTGGCCCAGTGGGCCTTTATTTTCTAAGAACTTGGCAAAAACATCCATATACCTGATCGATTTAAGCGAGCAAATCTAAAACAAGTGTAAACAACTCTTATTAGGTACCCGGCACATGCTTGTGCATATTGTGCGCCCAGCGGGACGGGTGAGCAAAAGTATGGGCAAAGGCAACCTCCAAGGCGGACAAATCTATTTCATCGGCACCAAAAACACCGGCACTGGACATACAAATGCACTATGACGGTACATATTAATTTGTTGATGGAAAAATGTACTTTTGCAGCCCCCATGCGCCATCTTCTTGTCAAGGCCCTGTTTTTTGTGGCAGCACTCACTGGCACAGCGTGTAGCGAGTATCAAAAAATGCTCAATAGTGAGGACTACCCGGGCAAATTTGAACTGGCCAACCAGTTGTTTGCCGATGGCAAATATGGAAAGGCCCTCCCCTTGTATGATGAGCTGAAAAGGATTTACTTGGGCCAAGAGCAAATGAAATTGATCATTTACAACTTGGCGCAGTGTGAGTTTGAAACAGAACAGTACTATTTGGCGGCCTATCACTACAAACAATTCTACGACTCATACCCTTTTGCCAAACAAGCGGAAGATGCCTTGTTTCTGCACTGTAAATGCCTATATACCACCAGTCCCAAAGAAAGTTTGGATCAAAGCAGCGCGCAAAAGACCATATCTGCCCTGGAGAGTTTTGCCCTGGCGTTTCCTGATAGCGACAAAATCTTGGAAGCCAATAAACTTATAGACGAGTTGAGGCGCAAGCAAGAAGAAAAAGCATTTAAGACTGCCAGCCTTTACCATAAAATTGAGAACTACAAGGCTGCCGTATGGGCCCTGGGCAATTTCAACCGGGATTATCCGGGCTCTATATATGAAGAACAAGCCATGTTCCTGGTGCTGGAGTCGGCCTACCTATACGCCAGGGTAAGCGTGAGGAAAAAACAAGAGGAGCGATACATAGAATTTATTGAATACTACAAAGGGTTCAAGAACGCCTTTCCTAGTTCCAAACTACTCAAAAAAGCAAAAGAATACTTAGACAATGCCCAAAACGAACTTAAAAAACTCCAGTAGCAAGACCCAAAAGTTTGAGAAATCAAGCGCATCAGAGGCCATTGCCCGCGACCTTATAGACCTGGAAAAAGGCACGGACAACATCTACGAAACCATAGTGATACTTACAAAAAGGGCTAATCAATTGGCATCTGAAGAAAAGGAGGAACTGGGCGGCAGGTTGTCAGAGTTTGCGCCCGCCATTGATAGCCTTGAAGAAACCTTTGAAAACCGCGAACAGATTGAGCTTTCGCTCTCTTACGAAAAAAAGCCAAAAGTGACGCTAAGGGCCATAGATGAATACCTTAAGGGCAAGGTGTATTTCAGAAAGGTAGAAGACAGCGTAGAGTAATCGGCTCCCATGCAGTTTACCGGCAGGGTTGTATTGGGAATTACCGGCAGCATTAGTGCCTATAAGTCCTTGTTTGTTGCCCGTGAATTGCTTAAACAAGGCTGTGAAATACAGGTTGTCTTTACCCAGGCTGCCGCCCAGTTTGTAACCCCCCTTTCCTTTTCAGCTCTCACTGGCAAACCAGTGTTGTCGTCAATGGTTCAGGGCGATAACCAAACTTGGAACAACCACATAGAATTGGCCTCCTGGTGCCAACTGCTGCTAATAGCCCCCATGACTGCCAACACACTGGCCAACCTAGCCAACGGACAATGCACGGAATTGCTTCATGCGGTATATCTATCGGCCAAATCGGACGTGATGGCCTGCCCGGCCATGGACCACGACATGTGGCACCATAATTCAGTGAAAAGAAATCTAAGTACCCTAATTCAGGATGGGGTACATATCATGATGCCTGAACATGGCCCCTTGGCCAGCGGACTGGTTGGTGACGGACGGCTGCCCGAACCATCACAGATAGTGGCGGCTATCAACCTTCGCTTCGGAACGCGGTTGGCATGAAAGTGCTCATCACGGCGGGCCCTACCCATGAGGCCATTGACCCAGTAAGGTTTATAGCCAACAAGAGCAGCGGAAAAATGGGGTATTCCCTAGCCCATGCTTTTGTTTCACTGGGACATGAAGTGGTGCTGATAAGCGGCCCAGTGCATATTCCTTTGCCAGACAAACGCATACAGGTGGTTTCTGTAATGTCGGCCCGCGAAATGTACCTAGCCGCCATGGACCATTTGGGATATGATATAGCGGTGATGGCTGCCGCCGTGGCCGATTACCGGCCCAAATTGGTGTGGGACTCAAAAATGAAGAAACCCCTGTACGGGGGCGAAACCATGTACTTGGAATTGGAAAAAACCGAGGACATACTGGCCAGTTTGGGTGAACGTAAACATGCCTCACAAGTAATCATAGGATTTGCCTTGGAATCTGATAGGGGCATGGAGTCAGCCCGCCAAAAGCTGGTCCGCAAAAATGCCGATGCCATTGTACTCAACAGCTTACTGGACCAAGGAGCTGGATTTGGCCACGACACCAACGTGGTGAGTATTCTTCTGGCCAACGGAACAACAGAAAAACTGCCATTAATGGCCAAAACTGAAATAGCCAACATACTGGCAAATAAGGCCTGTGATCTGTGGCAGCAAAAACAAGCTGGGTAATTGCCCCAACCTATTATAGGGTACCCCGCACTTCTTGTTCTCTCTCTATGGCTTCAAAAAGGGCTTTGAAATTCCCTTTACCAAAACTCCAGGCTCCTTTGCGCTGAATTATTTCAAAAAACAGGGTTGGCCTATCCACCACGGGTTTGGTAAACAATTGTAGGAGGTAGCCCTCGTCATCTCGGTCCACCAATATGCCATGCTGGCGCAGCACTGCTATGTCCTCATCTATTTCACCCACGCGCTCCTTGAGCGTTTCATAGTAATTGTCAGGAACATACAAGAATTCTACCCCTCGGTCCCTCATGGCCGACACCGTTTTGACCATATCATCGGTAGCCACCGCAATGTGTTGTACACCAGAACCGTGGTAAAAATCTATGTATTCCTCTATCTGAGATTTCCGCTTGCCCTCTGCCGGTTCGTTTATTGGGAATTTGATCCTTCCATTCCCATTGCTCATTACCTTACTCATCAGGGCGGTATAATCCGTAGAGATATCCTTGTCATCAAAAGTGACAATCTGTGCAAAACCCATTACCCGCTTGTAAAAATCCACCCAGGTATTCATTTCGCCCCAACCCACGTTGCCCACCATGTGGTCTATGTATTTGAGGCCTACCTCACCTGGGTTGTAGTGTGAATTCCATGGCCTAAAACCTGGCAAAAATGCCCCGCCGTAGTTCTTGCGCTCCACAAAAATGTGGACAGTTTCTCCGTATGTATGTATCCCTGAACGGATTACATATCCATGACTGTCTTCTTCCCTAGTGGGTTCCATAAAACTCTCGGCGCCCCTTGCCGTGGTTTCCGCCCAAGCTTTGGCCGCGTCGTCCACCCAGAGGGCTATCACCTTAACCCCATCGCCATGACGGTTTAGGTGACCATTGATGGCACCATCTGGGCAAAGCGGAGTGGTGAGTACCAGGCGTATCTTGTCTTGCTCCAGCACATATGAAGTCCGGTCCTTTACCCCGGTTTCCAACCCGGCATAGGCCAGGCTTCTAAATCCAAATGCCGTCTTGTAAAAATGGGCCGATTGCTTCGCGTTGCCTACATACAGCTCTACATAGTCAGTACCCAGCAACGGCAAAAAATCCTCTGCTTCATTGAAAATCTTATCGGTGCCGTACCGCACGTTCTTAATTCCTTTTTCCATTATATTATATTGATTTATTGATATATGCGTTTACTCTATCCACGAATTCCAATATGCTTGACCTTCAATTTCAAGTGCCTGTTTGGTAAGCCGGAGTGGCTTAAAGGTATCTACCATCACGGCCAATTCTAGGGTCTCCTTTTGACCTATACTGCGCTCATAAGCCCCAGGGTGTGGCCCATGTGGTATGCCGGCCGGGTGTAGGGTTATTTGGCCCTTGCCAATATTGTTTCGGCTCATAAAATCGCCATCCACATAGTATAGCACCTCATCGCTGTCTATATTGCTGTGGTTGTAGGGTGCAGGTATGGCATTGGGATGGTAGTCATACAGCCTGGGCACAAACGAACATATCACAAATGCATCTGTTTCAAATGTTTGGTGTATTGGTGGCGGCATATGCACCCTTCCCGTTATGGGTTCAAAGTTGTGAATGGAAAAGGCATATGGAAAATTGTACCCATCCCAGCCAACTACGTCAAATGGATGGGAAGCATATACATAATGGTGCAGCATATCTTCCTTTTTTACCTTCACCACAAAGTCGCCCATCTCATCATGTGTTTCCAATTCATATGGCGGCCTAAAGTCACGCTCGCAGTAGGGTGAATGCTCCAGCAATTGGCCAAACCAGTTCCTATACCGCTTGGGCGTATAAACCGGCCTTTTAGATTCTACTATAAACAAACGGTTTTGGCTTGTGGCAAAGTCCATTTTATAAATCATGCCTCTGGGAATCACCAAATAATCCCCGTAAGCAAAGTCTATATTGCCCAATAAGGTGCGCAACTTGCCGCTACCTTGGTGTATGAATATTACTTCATCGCTATCGGCATTCTTATAGAAGTATTCGTGGGTAAGTCCTGTGGGCGATGCCAGCACAATTTGGCAATCGGCATTTACCAGCACAGGCACCCTACTCTCCAGGTAGTCTTGCGCAGGATTAATGGAGAATCCGTTGAGGCTAACCGACTTCATGTTTTTTTCCACGGCTACCTTGGGGCTCAGGTCTATGGAGGTGCCCAGCGCTTTGACCATAGTGGGGCGATGTACGTGGTAAAGCAAAGACGACATTCCATCAAATCCTACGGTACCAAACAGTTGTTCATAGTACAGTTTGCCATCGGGTTTGAAAAAGGTGGTATGTCGTTTTGGAGGGATGTTGCCCAGGGTGTGGTAAAACGGCATTGGGGGTAATCTTTTTGGCAAATGTAAGATGAACCCATGGGGCTAAGGCCGCTGCTAACGGAGTACCAAGCGGCTTTGGTTTACCATTCCCGGGCTACCCATTTCTACTATATACATGCCTCGCGCCCAATGGGCGGTTTTGATTGCCAATGGAATACCCCCGGCACATGGTGCACTATAGACCATTTGCCCCGAAACATTGCGAATGGTCACATAGGCATCAACATATATTTGTGGTGCACAAATGTTTACATGGTCGCTGGCTGGATTGGGGTATATGACCATGGCTGGTTTTTGCGCAGGTGTAGGCAGTCCAAGCACTATTTCGCCACGTGCCAATGCTTCACGAATGGGAATATCTTGGACATTGTCCATGCTTCCATCTGGCCGTATGAGCATGGCCACCAACCGCCCTTCTGAAAGTTGCCAAGTGGAACCCCTGGTAAATGAAAAGGAAAACAAAGTGGAATCCCCCAATTGTTTGCCTACCGGCAACTCATTGCTTCCCAAGAATGAGGGTTGGTAGTTGCGCAGCACATGTTCATATACCATCTGGCTGCCATGTATGATACGGGGCAACTGTTCATACCCGCCCATAGGACCCAGGGCACCATTCCAGTAGTTGTTTCGCTGATTATATCCCGATTCCAGTCCAGTCACATGGTCTTCAACCCAAGCGCAGGCCACCTTCCATCCCACGCCTTCCACTACTTGCTTCACGGCATACGCCACAGAAACGGTTAGTGTTGATGAGTCTTGGTTCATAACAGCTCCTATCTCCATGGTGGCCAAGGGTTCGCGCTCCAGCTCTTTGGTCATTTGGTTTATGGCGGAGGTGATGGAACTTGACAACTCCTCGTTTCGGTGCATCAGGGAATAAGGCAAAGTATAGTTGCCAAAAAAGTCGGCATACGACACATTTGGCGACATGGGGTCGTCTTTATGGATTTGTA
This sequence comes from Bacteroidota bacterium, assembly GCA_016192035.1. Lineage (GTDB taxonomy): Bacteria > Bacteroidota > Bacteroidia > CAILMK01 > JACPUW01 > JACPUW01. The sequence goes on along the minus strand of JACPUW010000033.1, from coordinate 33,545 downwards.
TGGGCACCACCAGCCCCTCCAGGGACGATTCCAGCATTTGATGGATAACATACGCGCTGGGGCAATCACCGCAAAAGGTTGATACCCCAGATTCTACCAAGATTTTCTTTCCCTGGGCGGGCTCTAAGGGCCTTATCTTAATCACCTTCACGTTATCCGATTCATCTTCATCAGGTTTTCCCTCCACATCAAGCACCAAGATTTCGGCATAGTGGGTGCCGGCTACGGCCGGAAACGTGGTATCAAACTGGTAGGTAAAGCTGTTACCGGTAAAAAATGACAGGCCCTCAATGGTTTCCTTATACAGCACATCATTGTAGATGATACCAAGGGTCAACACATTGACTTCATATGAGCCCAGGTTTCTTACCGTGGCGGTGATAGACACGGGGCTTCCCGAAAATTGCCCGCCAACATATGACGCATCAAACATGGCCACATTAAAATCCTTATAATCATAGGGGGTTACCTTATACCTTACGTCATCTACATGATAGCCTCCAAACCTATCACTCCCTACCAAACGGATATAAGCGGCTTTATTCATGGGGCAGAAAAAGGTTTGCGGATTGCTCGTGCCCACGCCCAGTCCCCATGAGTTTGTAGTCAAATCCATTTTCAAGTTCAGGCCAAACCACTCATCTACAGGATGGCTCCCGGTGGCTAGGTCATTTCCTAGGTTGTCCACCACGGTATAGCTGCCCCTACCATTGGTTTCAAATACTAAGCTAAGGTCGGTGCTCAAACTCTGGCTGCCCCTAATTTCAAAATATGCCGTTTTGCCCATTGGCAAGTACATTTTCATGCTGAAATCCACCAAGCCTATATCATAAGATTTCCCAAAGCTCAACCGCACATCTGCCTGCACGCCGTTCTCATTCACAAAATACAGGGCCTTGTCACCTGAAAATGACTTGGAATCAACCACTTTGGCATCAGAACTCCGCTGGCCTGGCCTTCCATTTCCAAAGGTTTCCAACCACAACAATGATTGGGCGGCTATGCCTTTGCCCACCTCCATTTTGTCAAAATCCTCAAAATAGGATTGGGAATAGGCCGCGCAATGAAGAAAGGTTAGGAAAAGGCCAATGATAAAAGCCCGGTTGTTTCTTGATATGAAAGTTTGCATTGGCAACGAAAATAAGTATTTAGACCAAGAGGCCTACCTAGCCAGGGCGGCGTTAAGATTAATTAAAAACCAGCCATGCCCAGTTGTACTAACCTTGTTGAAAACCCATCACGGTTTCTTCTATTATATCACAACACGCCAGCAACTCTTGCCGAGTGATAACAAGCGGCGGCGCAAACCGAATGATATTTCCATGTGTGGGTTTGGCCAGCAGCCCGTGGTGCATAAGGGCTATACAAAGATCCCAGGCGGTTGAGCCCTTTGGGCTATCGCGGATCACCAAGGCATTCAATAGGCCCTTGCCCCTCACCAATTCCAACAATGGGCTTTTGGCCACCAAGTCAATCATCCTTTCCCTAAACAGTTGCCCTAACTCCCTGGCGTTCTGCATCAACTGTTCATCATACACTATATCCAGCGCTGCCATGGCCACACGTGATGCCAGTGGGTTACCTCCAAAGGTGGAGCCATGCTGCCCAGGTTTTATTACCTGCATGATTTCCTCATCGGCCAGCACGGCCGATACCGGATACATGCCACCCGAAAGTGCCTTGCCAAGTATGAGTATATCGGGCCTGGCATAGGTAGCCTGTCTCTCGCATTGTTGGGCACATGTGCAGTTGCCACACACTGCCAGGAGGCTTCCGGTGCGCCCTATGCCAGTCTGCACTTCGTCGGCCATGAATAAGACACCGTGCTGGGTACACAATTCCCTGACCCTGGCCATATACTGCTCATGGGGCACCATCACGCCGGCCTCACCCTGTATGGGCTCCACCAGTACCCCGGCCACATCGGCATCTTGTAGTGCTAGCCTTATGGCCTCCACATCATTATAGGGCACAGGAACGAAGCCTGGGGCAAAGGGCCCAAAATTGTTTCGGGCATCGGGGTCAGAAGAAAAAGATACTATTGTAGAAGTCCTGCCGTGAAAATTGCCTTCGCAAACCACGATTTTGGCCTTGCCGGGTGCTAGGCCCTTGTGCTCATAAGCCCACTTGCGGCACAGCTTTATGGCCGTTTCCACCGCCTCGGCCCCGCTGTTCATGGGCAGTACCTTGTCAAAGCCAAACATCTGGGTAATTTTTTCTTCAAATAGACCCAGCACATTGTTGTAAAACGCCCGGCTGGTCAGGGCCAGCGTTTGTGCCTGGGCAGTCAAAGCCTCAATGAGCGCCGGATGTCCATGCCCTTGGTTTACTGCTGAGTACGCCGAAAGGAAGTCATAGTACCGCTTGCCTTCCACATCCCACACATATACCCCCTGTCCGCGGGCCAATACCACGGGCAATGGATGGTAGTTATGCGCCCCATACCTATGCTCCAATTCCATAAGTGCACCTGATGCCGGTCTTATATCCAGGGTATCAGGCATCATTGTCTTGTTGCTCATACTGTTGGCGAATAATTTTTGCGTATGTATTATGATATTCAATAATTTGACCCAATAACTCTTCCCTTCCCAGCTTGTCTTGGACAGAGGTGATCCAGTACTTGGGCATCTCTTCCCATTGGGCCAACACGGCTTTTTCAAACTGTTCCACCGACTGGATGAAATCGGTTTTCTTTGACCTATCAGCCTTGGTAAACACCAACTCGAATGGAATACCGTTGCCCCCGAGCCAAGACATGAAATCCAGGTCGATCTTTTGGGGCGGGATGCGGGAATCAATCAATAGAAATGTGCAAACAAGGTTTTCGCGGCCAAGTAGATAGGAGTAATTTAGCTTTTCAAATTTCTCCCTTTCTGACTTGCCCGTCATGGCATATCCATACCCTGGCAGGTCAACCAAGTACCAGGTTTTATTGATTAAAAAATGGTTTATGGTCCGGGTTTTTCCCGGTGTGCCCGATACCAGGGCCAGTTCCTTTCTATTGGTCAAAAAGTTGATAAGGCTCGATTTGCCCACGTTTGACCGGCCAATAAAGGCAAACTCGGGTATTTTGGGAAGTGGGCATTGGCTTATCTGGCTGCTACTTGTTACAAATTCCGCTTCAATGTGGATAGGGAGATTGCGTGCAGCCATTATACAAAGGTATGGCTTCCTATTTTGTGGGTTTGCTACACAGTTAGGGCCGTTTGACAGGTATGGAAGCCGCTCTTCTTATCGCGGTAGCTAAACCGCGCCTGCAACAATAGATAGGTATATGCAGGAGAAATGGCGGTAACATGCCTATAAGCCTGTACAATGCCTGGATCCACGTACGTATATCCCCATGATTTCCCTTCATCCATCCCATTTTTTGTAAGTGGCACCCAATTCCTGTGCTCTATGAGTTTCTCCATCGCCACCTGATAATTGATGTTTTGGCCGCCCAATACAATAGGATCGTTGCTTTTCAATCCGAACAAGCTGAATTGAAACTGGTGAATGTAGTGCCTCACCCCACCCTTGTTGGTAAGGCGCGCTTCCAATTCCAGCAAGCGCATGTGGCCGGATACACCTAAAGGGCGCATCTCCAAATCAAACTGCACAAAGGGTTTGGATTCCCGTTGAACGATGAACTTATAATAGCTCCAAGCCCCGGCGCCCACCAACAAGCCTGTTTCCACCCATTCATGTATGCCCGCGCAAATGCCCATAGGTACTCTCTTTTTGCCAAAAGTATGTAGAATAACCACAAATGGCCATTTTTGGCCTTTGGCGCTTGGCCTATCTTTGCGCCTGGCAAACATTGCCCTTTTTGCATTGTTAGCTAGACTTATAGTATGAACGAAACCATAGTACCCTACGGTAAAGAAGGCGGCAGCAAGCGCCAACAGGTAGAGATGATGTTTGACAACATCTCAGGCAAGTACGATTTTCTCAATCACTTCCTATCCCTTGGCATAGACCGGGTTTGGAGGCGAAAGTCACTAGGCATGGTTGCACAGGCCCAGCCTGGACAAATCCTTGACGTGGCCACCGGAACGGGAGATTTTGCCATAGCGGCCAAAAGGAAATACCCCAGCGCTGAGGTGGTGGGAATCGATATTTCAAAAGGCATGCTTGAAATTGGCATAAAAAAACTGGAAACCAATAAATTGAAAGGAATAAGGCTGGTACATGCCGACTCGGCCAAAATACCCTTCGCCAATGGGCACTTTGACCTGGCCTTAGTGGCTTTTGGGGTGAGGAATTTTGAACACTTGGAGCAGGGCCTGGGCGAAATGTACCGCGTGCTAAAACCCAACGGCGAACTGGTGGTACTGGAGTTTTCAAAACCCAAACCATTTCCATTCAAACAGTTATATAATTTTTATTTCAATTATATACTTCCTTTTTTTGGCAAAACCATATCTAAGGACCCCGCTGCTTACACCTATCTGCCGGAGTCGGTCAAGCACTTTCCCGAAGGGGCAGATTTTGTGGAAAAATTGAAGCAAGTTGGTTTTGAACGTATCCATTTCCGTCCACTCACGTTTGGCGTATCCACTATATACCATGCTTACAAAGCGAATTAGTTTTACTGCCATTCTATGTATATGGGGCGCAGTGACATATGTTCATGCGCAAACACAGCACCACCCTTTTTATGACATAGAAAAGAAATTGCACTTTGGCTTTTCACTGGGCACCAATTTCTCAGACTTGAAGTTGAGCTATAAGGATAATTACTACCCCAACGACACGCTAATGACCGTGGACGTGGGCTTGATACCCGGTATTACCCTTGGTGCGATTTGCAATTTTCACCTAACGGAACGACTGGATCTGAGGATTATACCTTCCTTGCTTCTCACCCAGCGCAACCTGATCTACACTTTTGGCCAAAACGACATAAGGAACAAGACTACCGAATCGGTATATGCCAACCTGCCCGTATTGATAAAATACAAATCGGTAAGGCACAACAATTTCAGGCTCTATACCATAGCTGGTGGCGAATATTCCTATGACATAGCCTCCAAAGCCGGTGCGTCCAAAGATTATTTTGACCCTGACGTGGCCTTTAAACCGCACAATTTCAGCTATACTTGGGGAGTGGGGTGTGACTTTTACTTCCCCTATTTCAAATTTTCGCCAGAAATACGGGTGGCGAATGGGCTAAACAACCTGCTTGACCCGCATGAAACGGTGTATTCCGATTCGTTTTCAAAAATCCGCAACCGGATGATTGTCCTTTCCATGCACTTTGAATAATGGGGGATAAAAAAAAACCCTGTGGAATGCACAGGGTTTGATGGGTAATCCTTAAAATCTGTTACTTGGCGTATGATACTGCCCGTTTCTCCCTAATCACGGTAATTTTAATTTGGCCGGGATAGGTCATTTCGGTCTGTATCTTGGATGAGATGTCAAACGACAGCGCATCGGCTTGGTCATCGCTCACTCTCTCGGCTTCTACTATCACCCTCAGCTCCCTGCCGGCCTGTATGGCATAGCATTTCTGTACCCCGTCAAATGAAAGGGCAATTCTTTCCAAATCCTTGAGGCGCTGTATATATGATTCAAATACTTCCCTGCGGGCGCCAGGGCGGGCACCGGAAATGGCATCGCAAACCTGCACAATGACCGATATGGGGCTGGTCATTTCCAGCTCGTCGTGGTGGGCGCCTATGGCATTGCACACTATGGGGTGTTCCTTATGTTTTTCAGCCAGTTGCATACCGAGTAGGGCGTGTGGTGTTTCTGGATCGTCCATTACCTTGCCCAGGTCATGGAGCAGGCCGGCCCTCTTGGCCAGTTTAACGTTGAGCCCCAGTTCGGCCGCCATGGTGGCACATAGATTGGATACTTCCCTTGAGTGTTGGAGCAGGTTTTGGCCGTAAGATGACCGGTACCTCATTTTGCCTATAAGGCGCACTATTTCTGGGTGCAGTCCATGCACACCCAGGTCCAGGCTGGTCTTTTCGCCTATTTCTTGGATTTCTTCTTCGAGTTGTTTTTCGGTTTTCTTCACCACTTCTTCTATCCGCGCTGGATGTATCCGCCCATCGGCCACCAAACGGTGGAGCGACAAACGGGCCACCTCCCGTCGCATGGGGTCAAATGCCGATAGCACAATGGCTTCGGGCGTGTCGTCAATGATGATTTCCACGCCGGTGGCGGCTTCCAGTGCCCTGATATTGCGGCCTTCCCTACCTATGATCCGGCCTTTAATTTCATCGTTTTCTATATGGAACACAGACACCACATTGTCTATGGTCTGTTCGGTAGCTACGCGCTGAATGGTCTCAATAACCACCTTTTTTGCTTGCTTTTGGGCATCCATTTTGGCTTCGTCCACTATGTCTTTTACAAACTGCCGCGATTCCGACTTGGCCTCTTCCTTGAGCGCTTCCATCATTTGTGACTTGGCTTCAGATGCACTCAGCCCCGCTATCTTTTCCAGCTTGATTACCTGTTCCTTCAAGGCGGCATCGAGCTCCACCTTTTTGGCATCAAGGGTGCTTATTTTCTCATTGTAGCTTGTGAGAATGGCGTCGGCTTTCTCTTCCTTTTCGGACAGTTCAGTGAGCTTTTTCTTTAAGGCTTGATCCTTTTGCCTGGCTTTGTTTTCCAGATCATTGATTTGGTTGTTGCGCTCCCGCACTTTTTGGTCATGTTCCCCCTTTAGCTGTAAAAATTTCTCCTTTGCCTCAAGTATCTTGTTCTTTTTCAAGATTTCAGCTTGGGCTTCTGCCTCTTTCACAATTTCATCGGCGCGCTTTCTGGCGTCTTCCAGTTTCTCGTCATACTCTTCTTTAGCCTTTTTGATAGTGCTTTTTGACAACCATTTGGCCAGGGCAAACCCTGCAACCAAGGCAGCGGCCACCAATGCCGCCCACAATCCATCGTTCATACGTTAGGTACGTTTAATTAATAGGTTAATAAATAGGGTGTTGTGGGGATTGTGATGTGCCGTTATCCAATAATGGCCGCTATCAAGCCATCAATATGCTCAATCTTTTCGGTAAGTCCATTGTCTTCTATCCAATTGCCCGCCTTATGCTTGGCATTGTCTGTGGCAAGCTCTAAGGCCACCATGGCCAATAGGTCTTTATTTTCCTGGATACCGTACTGATCTTTCATGTCTTTAAGTCGTTGGTCTATATGCATGGCAGCCTGCCGCACATATTGCTCTTCGGCAACCGGCACCCTCAAGGGGTAAATCCGATCTACAATTTTGACCTTTATCGAGACATCGTCATTCATCACAATTCCATCAACTATTCAACAGCTCAATACACTTGTCAATTTCCTTGATGTACTGGTCTATTTTCTTTTTAATGGCATCGCCTTGACCAGGGGATTGACCCCCAGTTTTGGCGATGTGCAAATGTACATTTTTGTTTTCTAACTCGCCAATAAGGGTGTCCTGCTGGGCTACCCTATTCCTAAGCACTTCTATTTCAGCTCTCAGCCTATTGTTGTCATTCTTCAGCCGATTAAAAGACTGCGCGAGCAAGCCCACCTTGCGCTCTATTTCAGTAAGGGTTTGGTAGGGTTCCATCACTTTCTAATTTGACAACCCAAACCTTCCAGTGCATGTATCACCAACGACATGTCGTGCTCCACCTGTAGGTCGGTCAAGGTTTTCTCTTGGTTTTCAAAAACAAATCTAAGGGCATAAGAAACAAGGCCCTCTCCCAACGACTTGCCCCGGTACACATCAAAGCATGTGGTGTGGGTCAAAAATTTGGTTGCCAGTTGGTTAATCGCATCAAAAAGTTGGTGGTACTTCAGCCCATCGGCTACCACAAATGATAGGTCGCGGGTAACCCAGGGAAAACGGCCTGGTTCTTTGTAGCGCACCCGCAGTTCGCCGTATTTGGCCAACAGTTTATCATACTCAAACTGCACGCAAAATACATCTTCTTCTATATCAGCCAATTTTATCCACTTTTTGTCCAGTTGGCCATATTTCACCACATCACCTTCATGGCCCAGGCCATAGGCCCATTTGCCAGGTTCATCAAAAGCCGCCGCAGCCCCAATTTCTAAACCCAATCCCAGCATTATTTTGTTGGCCAATGCCTTGGCTTGATAGAATCCCATTTTTCCATTGTCCACCTGCCAACTGTCATGGGCATATTCCGATCCACAAAGCCATATGGTCAATAGCTTTTTTTCCAATGCCTTACCATTGCGATTGCCATATTCTTTGGCTATTTCAAAAAACCTAAGCGCGCGTTGCTGGCGGTTTAGGTTGTAGGCCAGGGAGGAAAGGCCTGATTTGATGTGGCTTGCCCTAAGTACCCCAAGCTGGGCACTGAGCGGGTTTGCAATCCGCAAGTTATCAGCATCATTATCATCATCAAAGGGATTGGTTTTAATCTCAAGCAGCCCTTCCCCGTTAAGTATCTTCCTGAGTTTGGCATCCAGTCGTAGGGCGTGGTCAGGTTGTGTGGTAGGCAGGGAGGCGTGCAGCTTGTCTTGCAATGGTATCTTGTTGTACCCATAAATGCGCAATACCTCCTCCATGAGGTCTATGGGGCGAAGTACATCTGGTTTGGATGGCGGTACCGCTACTTGCCAGGTTTCTTTGTCTATCCTAAACAGTCCAAAACCCAAGCTACTCAGTATCTCGCCCACCTTATCCATAGGCAAGTCAATCCCGGCCACCCGCCGCACAAATGCGGAAGTGAGCGCGATTTCCAATGTGACTGAGGGGCAGGCCACTACATGCCTATATCCAGAAATATTGCCTCCCGCTACCCCAAGTACCATTTCGGCGGTTTGGCGCAGGGCAGAGACCACTGCACCTGCATTGGCGCCTCGTTCAAACCTAAAAGAAGCATCTGTACTGATTTGGTGCCATTTGGCCGATAGCCTAATGGATTGAGGGTTGAAATAGGCACTTTCCAGTAAAATAGAAGTGGTATGATGCGCAATGGCAGATGATTTTCCGCCAATAACCCCTGCCAAGGCCAATGCCTTGGTACTGTCGGCTATAAGGGGTTCGCCACCCTTAAGCTCCCTTGCCTTGCCATCAAGGGTCAGCAGCCTTTCACCCTGCACGGCCTTTCTCACGGTTACTTGCCTGCCGGCCACCTCCCCCAGGTCAAACGCGTGGAGGGGCTGGCCCATGTCAAACATCACGTAATTGGCTGCGTCCACTATGTTGTTGATAGGCTCTATGCCAATGCTCAACAACCTGTTTGCCAACCATTCTGGCGAATCACCAACGGTGACATTTTGGATGGTACAGGCGGCATATTGGTGGCAGTCATCAGGTACCTGAATGTCAATGGCAGGACAGTTCCCCGCTTCTATTTGTGGCCAGGCCATGAGGGCTCTCTCTTTGAGCGGCAGACCGGTCTTGGCCGAAAGATCTACTGCGGCCCCACGGTGGCTTGCGGCATCTACCCGGTTTGGCGTAAGGCCAATTTCAAATACCCAGTCTTCATTCCGTGGGAGCGAACCGAAAAAAAGCGAACCCGGTACCAAGTTGTCGGCCAGTACCATAATTCCTTCATGGCCATTGCCGAGCCCTAGTTCATCCTCCGCGCAGATCATGCCCATAGACAGTTCGCCCCTGATTTTTCCTTTCTTTAATTCTATGGTATTACCGTCTTTGCCTGGCAACTTGGCGCCCACCATGGCAACGGCCACGGTCTGGCCCTGTGCCACATTTGGGGCCCCACAAACTATTTGTATGGGCTCTCCAGCCCCCACATCCACCAGGGTGAGCCTAAGCCTATCAGCATTTGGGTGTGGCCACACCTGGCACACCCTGCCCACCACTACCTTATCCAGTGGGTTCAAATTTGTACCTTGAGTCTCAATACCTTCCACTTCCAAACCTGAATCGGTAAGCATTTCTGCCACCTGCTCAGGGCTATACGCGCTTAGGTCTATGTGGTCATTCAGCCACTTTAGGGATAATTTCATGTATTGCGGTAAAGTGGTGCAAAGGTGAATGCCCCAGCCTATTTAAACCGCATTTCTCCTGCCTCCACCTTTAGGGGTAGTTCGTTGTCGGCGGGCGGTACCACGCAGTTGTACTTATGGTTATAGGCGCAATAGGGATTGCTGGCCAGGTTGAAATCCAGGTTCACGGTGCCATCCTTGTTTAATGCAGGATATACATATCTACCCCCCTCATAAGTAGTTACTCCATTCGTTTGGTCAAAAAACGGCACAAAAAGTTCAATGGAATCCCCAGGCCCGGGAATCATGTCGGTAAAGGCCAAAAGTTTATGGGTGTTTGCCTGCCAGGTGAACACTACATGCCCGAACTTCCACATGAGTTTGGAAGTATCTCCCTGCCGCAATAGCACTTCCACTGGTTCAAACAAGGGTTCCAATGTGGCGGTCAAATTGTACTCATGAGAAATGGGATAGTACTTGAGCCCTGAAAAAACCGCCGCATCAGCAGGCTCCAGAGGGCCATCGCCGCGCACAAACTGATTGTTTGTATGGGCCCTATGCGCCACCACTGCGGCATGGTGTGCTTCCCGCTCTTTATTGCCACATGACCAGAGGCCAAGCAGCACCAGAAAAAGGAAAATCTTATTCAAATTCAACGCTTTAAATGTTTCTCCACCACATGGATAACTTCAAAATCATCCATTGTTTTCTTGTGGACCAGGGCCACGGCATTTAGAAAGCGGTAGTCCCAGCCAGTTTTGAAGGCTTCACCCGCTGCGTCCCTTTTTATGGGTACCACAAACCTTTTCTGGAATACCCTGCCCGGCACATAGACATCACCCGCATTTGCCACGCCCAGGGAATCTCCCGAATACGCTGTTAGCGATGCCCTAAACACATGGTTAAACGCATAGTCTTCTATGTCGCCCAGCATGATGTCATATTGGTAATCTACCAGGGAGTCTTGGCTCAGGTACACGGCCAGAAAGTGTTGTTCACCAGTGGCCACCGCCTCTTTGTAGAGCACCCTTACCAACAGTACAAGGGTATCGGCATCCAATCTTTCTTCTTGGATATCAATACATATAGGAATGGATTCCAACAATCGTTTCTCGGTATTGCCAGCCCAAACAAATCGGCTGGTTATGATTCCCGTTTCACCTTCAAAAAATTTGCGGTCCACCGCGCCCTCTGGCAAATTTCCAGAGGCGTGGAGCATGGATGCGATATTGTTGCCGTCTTGGGTCCTAAAATCATAGGTACTGTGCCCCGTCTTTGGGTTGGTAAAAGTCTCTGCCCCTGCATGTACCGCCATGGCCACCACCCTACCCGGATGTGTTTCCTTGATGGCTTCTATCTTTTTGGCAGCATCGGGGCAATTGCTGCACTTGACACCCGTAAAGTCTTCTATATATACCCTTTTTGGCTGTGGGCTTGCCAGGCCCAGCGTATCCAGGTCTATATAGGTAGTGTCAGATGCGGGATCAAACCCAACTAGATTGATAAGTTCGCGGGCTGAATCGTCAAAGCATGAATGCATTAGGACAAAAGAACCCAATGTGATGCCTAGAAAAATGGAATGGGTTTTCATGTATCTAAAAATTTGTGGTTAGTCCGAATCTCACCCCGCTAAAAGCAGGTTCCAAGCGGCATACCCCGCCATTGCACACTATGCCCTCTACCTGCTTGATGTAGCCGGCCGTAAACCGCGACTGGTTGTGCGAATACGCAAAAAATACGGTGGGATAGTGTACCAATTCACCAGGGGCTACCAAGGGGTTTCGGGTAGCTTCGCGGGGTTGGGTATTCACCATATCGGATATGGTGATGGAATACTTGGCCGCAATGGTGAGTTCGGCGAGTGCAAAGGCAAAATCGCCCAAGTCTTGGTCTGTGCGCAGGTATTGCAGCTCGGTGCGAATGGACTTACGGTTGTTCATATTGACTTGAAGCTCTACAAAAGGGGTCATGGACTTCACGTTAGGTGTGGTGGGTGCCTTTCCTTCATATACCTTTTGGTTGTAAAAAACAGATTGGAAGCCGAAGGTGGATTTCACACGCTTGCCGAATGATTTTTGGTAGGTGGCAAACAGTTCCCTAAATAGGGTTTCTTCGGTGATTTGAGGCGATTCTATATGTGAAAAGTTCACATTGAACACGTTCTTACGGTTGGGCGAAAAGGTGGCATCTACCTGGATCCCCATTTCGCCCAACTCCTGTACGGCAGGGCTGTAACGGGCAGGCAACCTATAGGTGTTCTGTCGGTTGACAGGAGTTAGGAAGCCTATGGTACCCACCAATACCGGGCTGAGCGCGGTGTAGGGGTTGGTGCGCATGGCAAAGTACTCACTGTACTTTCCCTGCACCGATAGCGCAAACCTGCCAATGGAATAATTGAGTGTGGCCATGGCAATGCTCCCCGATGGGTTTATTAGCTTTTGCCTAAAATCAAAAACCGCTTCGGCGGTTTTGTGGGCCAGGTCTATGCCCAACGAAAAATTGCCATATCCAAAGGTGGCGTACAGCTGGCCACCATACACATTGGCCCGCGGCACAAAACGGTTTTCACGGGTCATGGCATTGATGGCCGGTGCCAAGTTGCCCTGTATATCTGTGGTGAAATCAAGGGTCCTTTTAATGGCAGAGGCACCGTACGTAAGGGTAAATTTCTTGAAAATACCACCTTCCACATTGATTCCCTGTATTACTTGCGGATGTGAGGCAAATCGGTTCTTTTGCTTGCCCGAGAATGCCTTAACCCTTAGGTTATTGTTTACTTTATAGTCCAGCTTTATGCCCTGCATGGCAAAATCAAGGCCTATCACCCGGTCTTCATATGCCCTAAACAGTACCCCACTGCCAAATTGGTCATAAAATGAACCCACGGTTACCGTGAGGTCTGACACGTTTTTGCTGAGGTTGAAAAATGGCATGCCCTGTCCGTTAAAAGCCTCCTGCGGGTTGAGCAGGGGCGAATTGTGAAACAAATCATACCGCACATTGAAATCCCAGCCCTTTACATTGTAATTAACAAACAGCCAAGTCTCTGCAGATGATTTCTGTGTCTTGTACTGGGTAGTGTTGGTGCCAAATTGCCCCAACCTGGGGTCATCTATGTAAAAGGCAGAATTGACCATCAGGTCACCCCTAAGCTGCCCGGGCCCATCCTGGGCAGCTACCGGCAAGGCCAACAGTATCAATAAAACAAAGCGTAGAATGGAATACAATGAATTCATACATGCATGCTTTCAAACCCTCGAAAGTATTCCATGCATCACGGTCATGTTAAGAAAGGTGACGGGATTGGGACTTATTTACTTTCCCCGCACCAGGTTTAGATAAAACCATGGGCTTTTGAGTTTGGCCCTAAGGTCCACATTGGCAAACATGGCTGTCATGGTGTTGCGCAAGTTTGGGTTGCCCGCCGCCTTGTTAAGCAAGAAATTGAACAGCCAGGGTATGGACGACAATTTCTGTATCCGGTGGCTCAACTTGAGCTCAGGCCACAGGTGTTGGTACACCTGTTTATCATAGCCTTGTAGAAATTTTCCTGTAAAATCATTGGCATGGAGTGCCTTAAATGCCCATTGTGCTGCCATTTGACCACTTTGGAATGCGTTTCCTATGCCTTCTCCGGTAAAAGGGTCAATAAGGCCGGCGGCATCGCCTACCAGGAGGAGCCCGTCACCTGATATGGTGCGCTTAACAGAACCGAGTGGCAGGCCCCAGCCGCGTACCGGGCCCAGTAAACGGGCTTGGGCAAACCGCTGGCTCAGTGCGGGGTGGTGGGCAATGGTTTTTTCCAATAGGGCGCGTAGGTTCACTTTGTGCTTGGCTATATTGGCCGACAACATGCCTAGTCCCACGTTGGCTCCCCCATTTGGCAAAGGGAATACCCAGAAATACCCAGGGAGCAATTCCTTGATAAAGTGGAGCTCAATGAAATTTTTTTCAAATCCTACCACACCCTGGAAATAAGCCCTAACGGCAGCGCTGTGGTGGCCTTTATGGACCCTCCTGAGTCCACGGTGGGCAGCGGTAGCCGAAAGTGCGCCGTCAGCCCCAATGACCAATTGGGGCTTGGCCATATATTGCCGGTTGCCTACCATAAACGAAACTTGGTTTTCATGGCCAAATGCCAGGTGGCCAGCCCCTTGATAAAACGTGCACAAATGGGCATCCAAATGGCGCACCAACAAATGATCAAAGCCTTGCCGAGCAGCCACATATCCTGCGGTTAGCCCGTCCCTCCTATCCGGACATGGCACGTCTATATATTTTCCGTTGGGGCCAAAAAAACGAATCCCGGGGCTTGGTTGAAAAAGGTCGGGGAGCTTCTTCAATTCATCCACCACGCTGGGCCTGCTGGCTTGCAGTGCATCAAGCACCTTGCCGCTCAGCGCATCGCCGCAAACCTTGTCGCGGGGAAAAAGGGCCTTGTCCATAAGCACATGCGGGATACCCAGCCTGGACAGTTCAAAGGATGCCATACAACCGCCCGGGCCCGCCCCCACTATGAGCACGGGTGCTGCAATATCCTCATGTATTGTCACTTACGGGGCTTTAAATGGTGCCGTGGTCAGCAAAACTGTAGTACTCACTTCCGGCCACTATGATATGGTCAAGCAGGCGGATGTCAAACATTTTGGCCAATTCACTTATTTTTTTGGTGGTACTCACGTCTTGGGCACTGGGCTTGGCATTGGCCGAAGGGTGGTTGTGCGCCAAGATGATACCGGTCACAAAATCGGTCTTGATGATTTCCTTAAAAATCAATTTTAGGTCCACCACGGTAGCACTGGCCCCTCCCTGGCTCACCCGGTGCAGCTTGATGGGCACATTTCGGTGGTTAAGCAAGAGAATGAAAAACCTCTCGTGGTCTAGGTCGGTGAGGTGCGGACACAGGTAATCATATACCTGGCGGCTACTTGTCAAGGTTTGAAGATCGGTTTGGTTCTCGGCTTGTCGCCGTTTGCCCAGCTCTATGGCAGCCATTAGGGTAACGGCTTTGGCGGGGCCTATGCCCGGCACGGCGCACATGTCCTTAATGCCCATAGATGTCAATTTATTCAATTGGTTGTCAGCACCCTGCAGTAGGAGCTTGCCCACGTCCACGGCACTATAGCCAGCAGTACCAGAACCTATGAGAATGGCGATTAACTCGGCATTGGAGAGGGCCTCCTTGCCTTTTTGCATCATTTTTTCCCTGGGGCGGTCATCATCAGACCACGAAGTGATAGCCAATTTGTTGCCGCCCTCACCCCCTTTCAACGCCCCAACGGTTTATGACAAGGAATTCACGTACTTGGCCAACGACGATTTGTTGTTGGCAGCCTTGTTTTTATGGATGATATTGTTCTTGGCCAAACGGTCGAGCATGGTGTTCACTTCCTTTAGTAGTCCCTCCGCAACTGATTTGTCGCTCGTAGTGCGCAGTTTCCTGATTGCGTTTCGGGTGGTCTTGGCGTAGTATTTATTGTGTAAACGCCTGGTTTCGTTTTGTCTAATTCGCTTTAGCGCTGACTTATGGTGTGCCATTCTGTACTCTCAGAAAAAAATTAGGGTGCAAAAGTAAAATCCTTTGACATATAGACCGCTACTTGCCGCTAATTTCTTTAAGTTTTTCCTCCACTTCCAGTTCTGAACCTGGCAGGTAGCCGCTGTGCTTATAGACTATGTTGCCGGCAGAGTCCACCAATACCAAATATGGCGGGGTAGCAAAGTTGAATTTGCGATAGGACTCACCGTTCACATCCAGTAGTATGTCATATTCCCAATCAAGGGTTTTTACCACGCTGGGCACCTTGGCGGCGGTACGCTGATTGTCAAGTGAGATTGCCACCAGTTCCACGTTGTAGGTTTCTTGCCATTCGGGGTAGTACTCAGCTATGGCATTGAGCTCGTTGAGGCAAGGCTTGCACCAGGTAGCCCAGAACGAAACGATGGTTGGCCGGCCATCCTTACCGTAGTCGGCCAAATCTATTTCCTTGCCGTCCAGGGTTTTGAGCATATAGCTGGGCAGGGTTCCCATGTTTTCGGTGGGGCTGGCCCATGCGGTGAGAAACAAGCAAAGGGCCATGGTGGCCAGGAGGCGCATTCCTTTTAACATGTGGTTGGTCATTGACATTTGGTGGTTCAAAAGTATCCTAAGGTGGTTGGTGTTACTTTGCGTCAGGCATTTTTAAGACAATATTAACCGATGAACCCTGGCAGGTTGGAACAATTAGGTCCCTACATAGGCTATACGGCTACACCAGAGCGCTATGCCCTATTGGTAAAAAAGGCATTTGCGTATGCTGTATTGTCCCTGCCATTTACAGTGAACCGAATGGATATAAAGGACATACCGACCCGGCTGGCCAATATAGCCAAGGGCAAGCTGGCAGAAGGTTTGGTGCATGACTGCCTGGGCCACCTGGGCGTCCAGGCGGATTTTGACAGTTGCAGCACCCCTTTTTACGCACTAGACCGGCGGGATTTTCTGTGGAATGGATTGGAGTGGGATATAAAAAACAATCTCTTATCGAGAAAAGGCCTAGGGGTAGGCGCCCAAGAACTGGGCCGGTTGCCGGCGCTGGTGCCCAACCGTTTTTTGGGCGACCAATGGGGCCAGCGCTCCACGCGCCACCACAACCAAGCCACGGGAACGGCATTTCTTTTTACGTTTATGGTGGGCCGCTTGGCGCAAGGCCCTTTGATTAGCCATTTGCTACAGGCACAACTAAACAAGGACCAACTGGCCCTCATAGAGCGGCTATGGGCCAAGTATAAAGGAAGCAACCCCAAAGCCTTGCCGTTTGAAACCCAGAGATTATGGGACAAATGGCAGGAGATTAGCCTACCGCATGAAGCCCCGTGGTTTACATGGGGCTATATATCACCCATATATCTGGTGGCGGTGGCGTATGCACCTCATTGGGGCCGATTTGTGCCCTGTGGCCCCCGAAAATTTGATGTGGGCAGCTTGAGTACGCGGATTCCCAACATGATGGCCCGGGTGGACGAACTTGTTTCCTTTAGTACATATATGGGTAAAGGCTAGGCTACTCCCCTATTTTCTCAAAATGAAGGCAGTACTGGTGAAAGGTATTGCTTACCCAAGTGTTGCCATAGCCATATGGGGCCAAGTTTATATCGTCTTGACACCAAATAAATTCGGGCAGTAAGCGCCAGCCCATTTGACACATGCGGTTGGCCAGGTCATAGGCCAAGGGATAGTTTCGGCCTTTTTTCTTAATGTTTTTGACAATGATGGTAGCCTTGCCGCCCTGATTTACCAAGAGGCCCACGGCGCAGTATATTTCTACCAATTCATCTACAAATTGTTGGTAATCGGCTATGTTGCCCAAGTCATTTGGATTGTCTGAATAATTGAGTTGTAGGCCTTTTTCCTTGCGCCGCGCTTGGTATTCGGCGCCTTTCATATTGAGCATATCCCAGTAGGGCGGGGATGTCACCATGTAGTCCACCCTGGGAAAACCCTGGCTTGCGCAAGCACGGGCATCCACATTGGCCACTTTCCATTCGCGGTTGGCCTCCAGGGGCAATGACTGCACCCGCTGCTGCGCCAGCTGGGCAAAAAACGGACTTAGCTCACATCCGTAGGCCCGTCTATGAAGCCCCTGTGCAGCCACCAGCGCACTGCCTGTGCCGCACATGGGGTCGAGCACGGCGCCGCCAGGAGGGCAGTACAGGTCAATAAATTGGGCAACAAGCTGCTCTGGAAACTTGGCCGGATGGAGCACCTCATTTGGATTTCGGCGCGGAGGGCGCACTACTTGCCAGGTGGAGGCTGCGGCAGATGGCAGCGGGCCCTCTTTGAGCAGGGCTGGGTATCCCATGCGCAGGCCTTGTCCGCTGAACTCGTCCTTGCGCAGGTATAAAGCATAGGCATGGCCAGGCCCTTCTGTTGGGCCCGGTCCGGGATAGGCCAGTATTTTTTCATCCTTGAGGCTATAAAGGCCAGAGAGGGAGGCAGCCAGGTCCCAAGCCAGGGGAGCATGGCCGCCGCGCAAAAAATGGTCTATGATAATGCATATAAACCGCCTATTATCCAATACTTTGTAAATTTCGGCAGCTATATTTATCAGTTCAGCCTTCTGAAGGATATAATCTTGAACACCGTCAAAACGGCCCCTGAGGTCCAATAGTCCAAACTGAATGGGATCTAGCACCTTGGTGGTGCAGCGCCTCCCCTCCTGGCCGGCTACCTGCGCGGCAAGTGCATGATGCTGGCCATGGTAAAACACCCAGGGCGCAGGTGCCCCTTCGCCCAGTAGGGTAAAGAACCTGATATTGGCGCGGTAAAGGGCTTCATCACCCTGATATGTGCTCCAAGATTTCTGAAAAGGAAGCCATTCTTTAGAGCCTATGTTGTTGAATTTGTTTTTCATGGTAGTTCAATTAGTTCAAAACCTTTTTCGGGCCCTATGTCAAAATTGGCCAGGGGGCTTGACCCCTTGGGCCCATGTCCTTTGGGCACCAAATATACCCCATTAGGATCTTGGAAATCAAACCCATATGGAATAACACGATGGGACAACCTGGTATATTCATGCGAAAAAGTAAAGAAGCGTTCCGCCCTGGTGTTTATATATAATGGCCTGTGGCCCAGTAGCTGGTGTAGCTGGCGGGCACTGATGGCCTCTAGGTAGGCGCGGTCGCGCATGGCCACTTGGGGCTGGGCAGCGGCATGGTCAAAACCAATCCTGCCCAAGAGCAAACAAACCAGTGCCAATGAGGCTATGGAAATGGGCTGGGGAACCCTCAAACCCCAAATTAGAAAGGCAGCCACTGGCATGGCGGCAATGGCAAAAGGATATGGCTGGGCGAAAAAAACCAACAGTGCGCCGAGCAAGGCTACCATGGTGCAGGCCAAATGCCTGAGCACGCGGTGTGCCCAAACCAGGTGGGTGGGCCTGGCCTGCCATAGAACGTAGGAAGCTGCCATGCAAATCAAGGGAAAGAGCATATAGACATATCGCAGGCGTGCGCCGGGCGATATCAAGTACAACAGGTAGTTGGCCAGGAACAGCCAGAAGGCTGCACGGACCAAAGGGTTGCCCAAGAACTTTTTTCTAAACCCAATTAGGGCGAGGGAAATGGGCAGCAGCCCCTTGACCGTGTCGAGGGGGAACCAAAGGAGGTGCCATAACCGGGGCCCAAGGCCACTTTTGATGGTCCTGTTGGCCGATTCGCTAAAGAGTACCTGGAGTGAATTGGCGAATGTGCCACTGGCATACTGGGGATAGAAATACACACAGAGAGGGATGGAGAACAACACAATGGCGGGCAGCCACTTGAATGACAGCAAGAGGTGGGGCCGGCGGTGGAGCATTATGGCGGTAGCTACCGATATGCCGTATAGTGCAATGGAAGGAAACCCTTTGGCCATAAAGCCAAGACCGGCAAAAAAAGCGGGGACCAGATAGAATGCCCAGGTCTTTTGCTGCTGCAGGTAGTGCCAGGGCAATACAAGGACTGGAAAGGAAATGAGGGCATAAAAAAGGTCCATCTCTGCCAGCCTGCTGTAATACAGCAACAAATCGGCACATGACAGAAACAGTATGGCGGCCAGGGCCGATGTTTGTGTGGCTAGGTAATGCCTGCAAAAGAAGTAGATGCACAGGGCCAGTGCCAGAAATGACAAGACGGAAGGCAGGCGGGTGGCCCAAGCATGTGTGCTACCGGTGAATTTGTAACATGCGGCTATGAGCAGGTTGTAAAGTGGCGGCTTGCGATAGTATGGCTCGCCGTGCACGGTAGGTTGGAGCCCTTGGTGACCATATAGGATTTCCAGGGCAATGAGCGCCCGGCGTGGTTCTTCATGCCCCAGGGGGGAGCGTCCCAGCTGGGCAAACAAACCCAAAAAGAGCAGCAGGGCTAGGGCCAGTGCGTGTTTAGGGAGCATTTCGTTCGCGCTTTTCACCCCCCAGCACCCTGTTGAGGAAGCTGCCTTTGGCAGGTGATGGTGCGAAAGTAACCGTGAAGTATGCCGGAGGGGCTTTGGAATCGCGCCTTACCTCATGGCCCAGCACATCTTTTATTAGGGATATGATATTCTTTCCCAATAGATTGCGCTTGACATCGGGATGCATTTCGATTTTTTGGACCACCAGGCCGTTTGCTTGGGCCGCCGCGTACATGGCGGCCAGCATACGGCCCAGCACGGCATAATCCACTTGCTTGCCGTTCAGGGTGCCGTCATCTGACATTTCCAGGCCGTAGTTCCAGAAATTGGTACACCAAAGCCCTCGATAGGGTTTGTTTTCATGATAGAGGGGCAGCATAATGTCCACCTGCATACCGTTTTGTTTTTCGGCTTGAAAAGACATGGGGCCTCCGTGGCGCAAACTGGCATCGCCCAGCACAAAGCGCCAGTCATGGTATTCGGTGCCGAGCTGTTCAAAGGCTTGAACAAGGGCACTGTGCACTTGCCCATGCACGTAGGTGCGCCCGGCCAGGAATGCCGCAAAGCTGTAGGTGATGTATCCCTTGCCAGAGTAGGCCATGCGCTTTCCTGATTCCAGGCTGCCTTTTGATGGCTTGCCCAGTGCCACGCTCTCTGTGGTGGGCTGGAACAACAAGAGGGTACCCGGAAATACCCTTAGGAAAACAATGGCTGCCAAAGCCGTGGCGAACAGATACTTGTAGAAAGGCTTGGCTAGTAGGTGGGCCAGTACCACCAAGTATCCTATGAGCACGTAGTATGGAATAAGGACTATTCGGCCAATACCTTTCATATCAAACCACGATGACACGGGGTATGATATATCGGGGCGGATTTGGTTGGCCGCCATTTCGGCCACAAAACCTGGCATGTAGTAGTACTTGGTGTAGGGCAAAACCCATTTTATGATTTCGCCCAGGGAGAAATAGACCGCAATCATGACCAAACCCAAAACGAGAGGCCATGGGGATGCGAGCCACCTTGACCCAAGGTGCTGGTACCGTTTTTTATTTTTACTCATGCTATGCCTGTTAGCGCCAATACACCGCACAAGTTTAGGAAAGCCGTGGAGCGCGCATGTAACAATTTTCCAACAAAACCCGGCATGTGGTGTTTGAGCAAAATACCACAAGGGAAATTGGGCCCTTTCTTTGCCACATGAAAACAGCGCAACTGCGGCAACTGCTGCGCGAGCGGATAGTGGTGCTGGACGGGGCCATGGGCACCATGATACAGCGCCACCCGCTTGATGAGCAGGACTTTAGGGGCGATAGGTTTGCCGGGCACGAAAAATTGCTGAAAGGCAACAATGACCTGTTGACACTGACCCAGCCCCAAATAATAGCAGATATACACCGGGCTTACTTCCTGGCAGGTGCTGACATAGTGGAAACCAACACGTTTAGCAGCACACGGGTGGCCCAGGCGGACTATGGCCTGGAGTGGGCTGTGATGGACCTGAACGTGGAGTCGGCGCGTTTGGCGCGTGGGGTGGCCGATGGGCTGGAAGCCGGAGGCATAGGCAGGCCGCTGTATGTGGCGGGTGCAATAGGCCCCACGAACCGGACGGCGAGCATGTCGCCCGATGTGAACAACCCGGGGTTTAGGGCCATAGGGTTTGACGCGCTAAAGATGGCATATAGCGAACAGGTACAAGGGCTTATAGCGGGTGGCGTGGATATACTGCTGGTGGAAACGGTTTTTGATACCCTAAACGCCAAGGCGGCGCTATATGCCATAGACGAGGTGCAGGCCGGGCTGGGAACGGCGCTGCCGGTGATGGTGTCGGGCACGATAACCGATGCCAGCGGGAGGACCCTATCAGGCCAAACGGCGGAGGCATTTTTGATATCGGTGATGCACATGCCGCTGCTGAGCGTGGGTTTTAACTGTGCGCTGGGGGCCCGGCAGTTGTTGCCCTACCTACAAGTGCTTGACAGGCAATCTCCTTTTGCCGTAAGTGCGTATCCCAATGCGGGGTTGCCCAATGAGTTTGGCCAGTATGACGAGGGCCCGGAGCACATGGCGGAACAAATAGAGGAGTACCTAAAGCTGGGACTGGTAAATGTGGTGGGTGGCTGCTGCGGCACCACTCCTGAACACATAGCCGCCATAGCCGAAAAGGCCATGCAGTACCCACCCAGGGTGTTGAAGGCGGCGATAGGTTAAGGAAAAAATGGTTATTTTGCAAGCCTGGGTGTGGTTTTCATGTTCTTTTAAAATTAATTTCATTGAATGGGTACCAATGTCCATTGATCGCTCTATATTTGTTTTTCAAATAAAAATTTAAGATTATGACACATATCTTCTAGTACTGATATCTTCACTATTGCATTTACAATTGGAAGTAAGCTTGAAATAACCAACGATTGGAATGCTAGTGCAAAAAAAAACAACATGGGTTCATGGAATGAACACGCAATGAAGGCCTTTTGCATGATGGTATTTGGTGCTTAAATAGCTAATTTAGTACATGAAAGGAAAAATTAACCAATAGATTAAACACAAAACTATGAACAAGAGATTACCATAATAGAGTTTGGGGCGCTTCGATAACAACTATGGGAATTGTAATTCATTTTAATCCAGTATAACTTTTTAAACCACCTATAAAAACTAATCGAAATGTTTAAAATTACTCTAATTTCAATGCTTGTCCTTATAACAAATACTTTAATTGGTCAGGCACTGGATTATGTGAAAATCTCACATGATTCAACGATTAACTTTTTTGCAATTGCTGATGAAGTTCAACATTATTACGATTCATTGAACCTTGACACCGTAAAAGGCTCAGGCTATAAACAATTTGCACGTTGGGTCAAATATTGGTCTCCACGAACCGGCCAAGTAGGAAATAATCCTTACAGCCTAATACCTTCCTACCAAAGCTTTGCATCACTTTTATCAATGGCAAATATATGTAATGGGGGGGCTTACAACGAATCATGGTCATTTATTGGACATAATTTCACTAGGGCAGATGACGGTCCATCAAAAGGCCAAGGAGTATTAAAAGTGGTTCATGTTGATATGATTCATGATCCAACAGGAAATACCATTTATGTAGGTGCACCAAATAGCGGATTATGGAGAACGACAAATGCAAAAGCTTCAAATCCAGAATGGGTTTGTTTAACCGATTCCCGATTTCCAGGTATGGGAGTTTCAGGCATAGCAATAGACCCGAATGATGAAGACGTCATTTATATAGCAACAGGTTTTGGTTTGGATGATATTCCCTCTTATGGAATGGGCGTGCTAAAAACTACCAATGGATCATCCGCAAATCCTACATGGAACGCTACCGGGCTAACCTACGACATTAACAATCCAACAAAAATCGTCCAATCGCAAGGAGTTTATATTTCTCCATCAAACTCTAACATTATTTTTGCCTTTAATCGTAATGAATTATGGAAATCGACAAATGGCGGTAATAACTTCAACTTAGTTCTTAGTGATTATACGCAAACTGGAAGTCCGTCCGTCGATGCGTACTTTTTTAATGATTTAGAATTTTTACCTGCTGACCCATCCACTATTTTTGTCTCCTTCACTGACAATAATTTAGGTAATGGCGGTGCACAAGTTTTTAAAAGCTCTAACAACGGGGTTAATTGGACCAACATCACATCATCTTTAAATTTTCAAAACTTAAAACAAAGGATTGATCTTGCCGTGACACCCGCGAACCAAAATTTTATTGCGGCTGCAGGTGGTTCATTTTATAGTTATGAGTTTTCTACTTCAAAAAATCAAGGTGTCCTTTGGCATAGCAGAAAAAGTACTCTTGAAAAGACAATTTATATGACTTCGAGCCAAGGATATTGGATGAATGACATCGAAATATCAAGATTTGATACAAGTAATATTTATTATGGAAATATGGTGCAATATAAATCGACTGATGGCGGTACTAAATTTTCAAAATTATACGATTATGGTGTATTGGTACATGCTGACACCCGTGATATTCAAATTTTTGGTGATGGAGCAGGTAATGACATTTTATATAGTGCAAATGACGGAGGACTCAATGTTTCATATAATAATGGCACTAATTGGACAAATCTTAACGGAACAAACTTGAATATTACTCAGATTTACGGTATTGACTTTAATCCTAATAAGGATTGGATTACAATCGGATGTCAGGATTTGGGTTATTATACCACTATAGATGGCAACTGGGATAATTATAGTGTTGGTGATGGAGGTAGAATTATATTTAACCACTACGAATTCATTGAAACAATGTACGGTGTTAATAGCTCTCCCAAGTTACTTATATCAATAGATAAAGGAGCTAATTGGTATGATACACTCGGGTCGAGAATTAGTGTCAATAAATGGCCAATACGTGATCTAGCAATAGATGGATTTGGATTCTTTTATACCCAAGATGGAAAGAAACTTTATAGAAAATCTAAAAATAATTGGTTTAAACTTATTCAAAATTTTAATGACTTAAATGGCACTGAGATAGGAGCCAATATTAAAGCAATAGGCACCAACAAAACAGACTCTAATACCCTATATGTTGGTTTTGACTTTAAAGAATACAGCGCACCTGCGAAAGAAAGACTTTTCAAAACAAACAATGCATTTGATGCCAATCCTACATGGACAGACATCTCAGCTGGGCTTCCTTTTAGCAAAACCGCCGTTTCTGACCTAGTGGTTGATCCCCAAAATCCTGATCATTTTTGGGTAATAATGGGTTGGGGTTTTGATGTGCCTGACGAAACAAACCGAATCTATTTTTCTTCCGATGGTGGAAGTACTTATACAGGTATTAATGACGGTTTACTCATAGACGGGGTCAATTCTCACCGTTTTCCTATTAATGTTGGTGTACTCGACGAAGCCACAGGTGGCATGTACTTAGGAACTGATATAGGTGTTTATTACAATCCAAACCCCAAAGACCCTAATAGTTCTTGGGAGTGCTTCAATCGCGATTTACCAGTTTGCATAGTAACTGACTTGAAAATTGACTACTGCAACCGCAAAATATTGGCTTCAACTTTTGGCAGAGGCTTATGGGAAAGCGATTTGGCTGAAAATCCGAGCAAAAATATTGTGCTCACATCCGCTGATTTGTTAAATATTCCGCATGGTGAAGTACGTTTATTTTACTCAGATGTTACTGTACCTACGGGTTATAATATGACCGTAAAAGGAACGCTTAAAATGGCACCTGATAGAACATTAACCATTGAACCCGGAGCCAAACTCGTGGTTGAAGGTGGCACAATAACAAGTACTTGCAGCCGCCCCTTTGCTGGAATAAGGGTTGAAGGAAATGTGGCATTAAATCAAATATGGCCAAACCAAGGTGTTGTTATTTTAAATAATAACGCCACCATAGAAAACGCTCATATTGGCATAAGCCTTATAGGTATTAAATCTAATGGCGATATTAATTGGAACTCACGTGGTGGTTTTGTAAATGCCAACAATTCTATTTTTAGAAACAACCAAAGGGATGTAGAATTTATGAGCTACCATCCAAAAGCCAGCAACGGACAAGAAGTAAACAATAAATCCTACTTTAAAAACTGTACATTTACTACCAATAATGATATAAATTTTACAGGACTTTTAAAAGAACATGTTACCATGTGGGATGTAAATGGTGTAAGATTTATTGGTTGCACTTTTAAAGAAGAACGTACAGCCATGACACCTAGTAATGCGCGAGTAGGAATTTACACCATAAACGCCAATTTTACTATAAACGAAAGATGTTTGAATTTCCCTTCTTGCACGAACATTGACCCAACTGAGTTTGACGGTTTGCAACAAGCCGTAATGAGTTTTGGAAATGGCTCTAAAGGATTAATAAAGATAGAAAACTGCCAAATAAAGTGCTATAAGGGAGTATATCTGAATGGAACCTTTCAAAGCCAGGTTCGGAAAAACAATTTTGACGTGAAGCATATCTCCGTATTGGGTGGCTCCACCTTTTACCCCTATGGACTTTACCTTGATGTGTGTGATAAGTTCAATACCGAAGGAAATCACTTCAACGGATTGGGCAATACATCCTTAGAAGGTGCGGCAGGTTTGGTCATACGCAATGCAGGGGAAACCTTCAATGAGTTTTACCGATCTGACTTTAATGACATACGTGTTGGTTCGCAAGCCCAGGGCTTAAATCGTGATGATAATGACCTACTTGGTTTGATTTTCAGGTGCAACGATTATGTAGATGGTTATAATGATTTGGATGTACGCCACGAGAACATGGTTTGGTATTTATATGCAGGGATGGCTGAAAGGCAGGGAGTTCCTGGTGTTTGGTATCCTGACAATGAATTCGGTAACACCAGTCCGATTCTGAACTTGAATGCAGAAAATACGGTCAGTCGTATTGAATATCTGTATGAGCCACCAGCTTTACAGACAAATACATTTTACCCTTATCAAGTTACTAATTCGACATTTTATAGGCTTGGTATATCTCATCCAGAATATTGCCCGAACAGAATTGGCACCTATGGAACCAATTTTGAACCTTTGACAAATGGCATGATGAACGCAAAGCCACTTTTGGTGGAGAAAAAGGAAGATGAAACCGAATTGACCGATGGTGGCAATACCGACCATTTTCTTACCATTATTGATGGAGCAACAAGCACTAATAAAAACACCGTTTTTAATGAATTAAATGCCGCATCGCCTTACTTGAGTAATCGCGTGCTGTCTGAATTAGCACAAAAAGAAGGTCCATTCACCCAAGAGCAAATTCGTGATTTATTAATAGCTAATCCACATGCTTCACGAAACACTTATGTTATGCAGTTGCTAAATAATAGAAGCGATAATTTCCCATCGGCTTATTTTACAAGCATTGAAGGTGAAATTGAAACCTACACCTATCGTGATACCCTTTTAACTGAATTAGCAGCGCTTGAGTATGAGTATAATGGTTACTTAACAGAGTACCTTGCGGGAAAAATGACTGATTCAACTACCACCGTTGGTCAATTGCATAGCTTTATGAAACACCCAACACAACCTACTTACCATTATCATTTAGCCGATATGTATTTTGCACAAGGTAAGTTTACAGAATTCAATCAGGTTAAAGACAGTATTGCACAAGTTTTTGCGCTCGACGAACGCCAACAAGCCTTTCACGATAACTATAGCCAATTGCATTCAGTAATGCAATATTGGCATGCTACTGATAGTGTACTGCACCATGCCGATACAGGAAGGTATAGCTACCTGCTCAATTTTGACAACAACTATGATGTTTTACCACCAGTGTATTATGCTATGATGGCAGTAAATGACAGCTTTGTGCTAAACCATGATGTGTTTATACCTGAAACAGGCAGTGAACCATTTGACGAAAACACAAATCTAGCCGAAGCACTTGAAGCTGAAAACACAAGTTCAGCCTTAAATTTGTTTCCCAACCCTGCAAATGATGCCTTTACCTTGGAATGGAAAACGGAGTTTAAACAAGCCCGTGTTTTGGTGCATGATGCCACAGGCCGTTTGGTTTGGCAAAAAAATTGGCAAAAAAACAGCAGCCTTACTATAAATACATCTGCTTGGGAAAGTGGGAACTATTTGATTAATGTTGAAACCCAAAGTGGAGAGACGCATCAACGTAAATTGTTAATTAATAAATAGATAAAAAACCAACCCGATCCTGTTTTTGACTTGTGGTCGGTTCGGTTTTAAATAAAAATGCCATGAAGAAATATTTACATTTAATGTTTTACTTTTGGGCTTTACAATTTAGTGCTTATGCTCAAAGTACTTGGGTAAAAATTCAACCTGGGATGTATAATAATAGTATATTAATTAGTGGAGATACGATCATAACAGCCGGAAACACTGGAGATATTAATAATAATTATATCCATATAAATTACGCGAATATTGGCACTGGAAATCTAACTAATAGCGATACTTTATTCTTCAAGCCCGAACGTTTGCAAATGGAAAGCGATTGGAATATTTTATTTGCCAATTTCAATGATTTTATTGTGCGTTATAATGAAGACAATTATATTGGATTCAATTATTTAGATAGTGCAGGCAGTACTGTAAAATGGAAATCTTCTGTTTACTCATTGAATAAAAACACTTTAGCTTACGGTGACATTAATATTGATACATTTAACAATGCTTTTGTTGGGATTTATAATGTAAATGATAAAATATTTGTGATTAATCAGTGGAAAGACCCCGATCACAGCGGAAAACGCACCCCAAATTTTGAAATTTCTTCTATTGATAAATGGGGAAATATGCGAGTGGTTTATCAAGCCATAAATAAAAACCGAGGTACTTGGAATATGATAAGAGGTATTCAAGACGATAATCAATCAGAAGCTACTTTTTTTATCAACCGTGAACGTGCCTGGGATTTTAGAGGCGTGCCCATGCAATATGAAACTGATATTATGAAAATGGATACCAACGGGAAATTTATATGGTCGGCTAAACTCAATTACACCGATTCATTAAATATGCTGGGATGTCAGTTCGTACAAAAAAAGAATGGCAACTTATTGGCCCTTTGGAATAACTGGGAGTACCGACCCTATAAACACCCCGAAATGAGCGTGCTTACAGCACAAAGAAACGACAGTTGCACTTTGCATTTTGCCGAAGTGGATTATGAAACGGGTAAAGTGATCGGAAGAAAAAGTTACAGAAAGTACTTGTTTAATCATGTAACACTTAATAGTGGTTTTCTTAAAAGCGAAACAGTTCAAGTCTTTATTCTGACTGATGCAATAAAAGTAGCCGACGGTGTAGTTTGGGCGGGGTATCGATCATTTTATCAAAGGAAATTGCCTTTAAGGATAGATATGCCCTTTCTTTTCAAAACCGACTTTAGTGGTAAACCCATTTGGTACCGTGATTATTTTGTTTTTCCCGACAGCGAAACCGATGAAGGCATGTTGCTAAACTCCTTTTTGCAAACACCCGATGGTGGTTTTGTGTTGGCAGGTGAAAACCGCGATTTTAGCCGTACCGATGTGCAAAGAAGCATTTTGGTTAAGGTTGATAGTTTTGGTTGCCTAATACCCGGTTGCCAAAAGGCGGACAATATTAATGAAGCCTGGCAAAAAAAATGCGAGCTGTATCCCAATCCAACAACTTCAAATTTTGTCGTCACCTTGCCTCACACAAATGGCACTTGGATCTACAAAATTTCTGACAACAGAGGGAAAGTGCTTCAAAGCGGTCAATTAATCCAAGCGCAAAACCCCATTTCCACCCAAAACCTGCCCAACGGCATCTATCAAATCATTTTGCAAAACCCAAAAACCAGTTACAATGAAAACCATTCATTTATTATTGCTCGGTAGTATTGTTCTATTCTTGTTTCCATTTTACTCGTTTTCGCAAGAAATAGGAAAGCACAAAATTTACATTTTTCAAAGAGAATTTGGCCCTAACACCTATTCATCAATTGATGAAGTTAAAAGCATAAGCGAAGTTGGAGATTCCATTTTAATGGAAATTGAACATGACAATGAAATAGGAAATCGAGTAAAAGACAGCTTGTGGAGCTATGAAAATAAGATTTACATACATGATGTTTTGCTTTACGATTATAATTTACAAGTTGGCGATTCATTTATATCAAATGATTTTTTAATTCCTACCCAGACATTCACCTATGTCGTTAAGTCAATCGATACCATAATAGGTATTAATGGAGAAAAAATAGCGAGATGGCAACTGAAGCATAAGTCGGATTGGCTTACTTGGCACAAGAACTATGGCGAAAAGATGCAAGGTTGGTTTTATAGACCCTGGTTAAATGCCATGATTGGAACCAATGATGTATTAGCTATTTGCAAACAAGATACTTTGGTTTATTGGCGTGATAGTGTTTTTCCAAAATCTGCCACTCCAAGTTGCGATTTCGAGTATTTGGATACTTATCTGGGAATAAAACCTACAGCTACAAAATCAATGGATTGCGGCCTCTACCCCAACCCCACGTCGGGCAGCTTAACGGTGGCCCTGCCGGCGGGTGACGGCCACTGGGTGTATCAAATAACCGATGCCACCGTCCGTATGCTCCAGCAGGGCAGCCTAAGCCGGGAACAGCACCAAATACCGACCCATGCCCTGCCCGTGGGCGTCTATCAACTCCACTTGCATAACATTAAAAATCAATACTATGAAAACCATTCCTTTGTGGTTGTTAGGTAGTTTTTTATTCTTTTTGCCAATTTGCATTTGCCCAAAACCTTTTGCTAGATGGGACTAAATATATCGGAGAAAAACATTGGAAACACTCCGCACCAGGAGTTGGCAAAATACGTTCAAATGACCCTTCATTTGTTGCCACCGAACTAGATATTACTTTGATTATGTTCTAGTTAATTGACCACTGGGTACCATTGTCAGATGCACAAGGACCGTGTACGGACAGGGCAGGCCCAGAACCCCGTACCCTATGCCCCGCACCCTATGCCCCGCACCCTAATCCACTTTCCGCTATATTTGGCCAAATTAACATCCATATTCATGAAGAATTTAATCCCTTTATTGGCTATGGCTACTTTGATGATAGGCAGCCAAGCCCACGCCCAGGAATGGGAAAACAGTCTTATGACCAAACTCTCCAGCCTCTCTTACGACGGCAACCGGGTATATGCCACGGCATTTTACCCCAGTTCGGGGGTTACCCTATACATATCTGACAACCAAGGAGAAACATGGACTGAGCACGATGACGGACTGAAAGCCCTCATCGCGGGAGCCCAACCCACCATTGCCCCCATTTTTGTGGCTAGTGGCGGGCGCATCATTACCTCTCTGTCCACCAACAGCGGCCATTCCCTCATATACAGCGACAATGGCGGCAACTCATGGCAGACTTCTGGCCTCCTGCTATCGGGCAAACTACTCACGATATCTGAAACCGACGGCACCCTATTCGCCAAGGCATACCTATCCAGCACCGCCTACTACAGCACCGACCGAGGGGCCACCTGGAGTGAAGTGCCCAACCGGTTTAAAAAATTCCATACCGTGGGCGGGTACAATGCCATGATCTACCTCTTTGGCAATGACAGTCTATTTTCTATCAACAGCAACGATTTCAGCCTAATAAGTGCTTACCCTACCCAGTTCAAGTCATCCAAGACCCGCGCACTCAAGGCCTATGGCACCCATTTTTTCCACATACTCACCGATGGCACCCTCTACCACAGTGCCGACATGCAGAATTGGGACAATATCCACCCGCCAAAAGTACCTTCAGCACACAGCGTGTATGATGTGCAGCTGGTTGACAGCGTGCTGTTTGTAGCATCCAGCTCAGGACATGTGCGCACCTCCGATTTTGGCAAGAACTACACCAATTATGGCAGTTTGGGCGGCGGATTGCGCATGATTACCGTTACGCTCAACTATGTCATAGTGGGTGAGCACGAAGGCTCTATGTATGGCTCTGTGTACCGCATCAAGTATTCCGATGCCACCGAGCTACCTGCCGCTCCCGCTGGGCCTGCCAGCCTACAGGCCTACCCGGTGCCCCTTGCCCATACGCTTCACATAGGCCTACCACCAAATTTTACCTCCGGTGGCCACCTGCGCCTAACCAATCCGAATGGCAAATGCCTGGCCCATACACAGGTATATGGCCATACCGCCAGCCTGCCCACCGGCCATTTGCCTCCTGGGGTGTATTTTTTGGTATTTGAAAATGAATCCCAAAAAATCATACACCGGGTAGTCAAATAGCAGCCCCCGTTTCTACGTGTATGGGGTACAATCCCTATCGGGGCCCTACCCTTTCTCAGCGGTAGGAATGCCCATTGCTCCACATCCTACACATCTTCTTCAAACACATTCCCCTTGCCACTAGGGCATGGTGTCGCTCTTTTTGCAATTAGGTACGCGGATGGTTTTCAAGGCTAGGCCCTTCGCTAGGCAAATCGCTGGTTGTGCACTGGTTATGCCACCCATTTCTGGGTTTTTGAAACGTTGATGGCCCGTTCACCACGGGCATCGCCCGTGGGTACAATCTTGCCACCCATTTTGGGTTCACAATCAGAGAGATAGACCGACATGCATTTTAATTTCCCGCCGGTAGATGTGACAGGAGTGTTGCCCGCTGTTTGTTTCAGTTGCAGGAGGTTGCTCATTTTGTCGTAGGCGTAGGCGCGGGTATAGGCCTGCATGGATGATGGGGCTGGGTTGCCACCCGTGCCGGTCTGGGCGGGGTTGGCATCTTGGCTTCATCCTGTTGTACAAGAACTTGAACAATACAAAGGGGAGTTTTAGGGCTTGGGCATTATGAGGCTGGGGAAGTCGCTATCAAATTGGTCTTGAGACCAGCTTCTTCCTCGTCCTAAAATTTGCCAAACATCTATATCCAACTATTTATCAAGGCATTATACCAATATTTATCCCATAAAGCATTCACAATCCAGTCCCATTGTTTTGGGGGAAACAGATTCGGAAGTGATGTAAACCGCTTTCAAAGTCGATGGAATAAAGCCCCTATATTTGTATATACAAAATCAAAATACCATGTACACGACATATCATCTTTCATCAGCACAGGAAATAAACACAGATATTTTAGACGCAATCAAGGCTACCTTTAAATCTAAGCCTATCACTATTATTGTGGAAGAGGACGACGGCGCTTTTGAATTGACAGCCGATATGAAAGCTGTTTTGAATGAACGCTTGCAGGAAGACGATAGCACTTATTTATCTTCTGAAGAGTCTATCAACCAACTTAATAAGAAGTATGGTTTATAAAATCATCGTATCACCTAGGGCTCAAAAAGAAATAGAAAACGCCATTGATTTCTATGCTTTGTATAGTGTGGATGCACCTGTAAATTTCATCGCATCAATCAAGGAAGCTTATGAGTTATTGGCAATAAACCCATTATTAAGAGTCCGTTATAATAATGTTCGAGCTTTGAAAATTAATAGGTTTCCGCATTCATTGTATTTCACTTTCAACGAAGATAAAAATACGGTTCGGGTACTTTCTTGTTTTCACAACAAACGTAGCCCAAACAAAAGGCCGGGGGTATAAAAATCAAAACGC
Organism: Bacteroidota bacterium; assembly: GCA_016192035.1. Lineage (GTDB taxonomy): Bacteria > Bacteroidota > Bacteroidia > CAILMK01 > JACPUW01 > JACPUW01. The sequence continues at coordinate 621 of JACPUW010000033.1, read as the reverse complement.
CAAGCCAAGCCTGTTGCTCCCTTCAGGAATTCAGAAGGGATTTTTCAGGTGGCCCTAGGTAAATGTGGCGTAGTTGGTGGTGTTGTCGGGCTTTTTTATGGAGTGGAGCAGGTTGTTGGCGTTCAGATTATTGTATTGGAAATTGCGGGTAAAGGTGTTGCCGGCGGTCTGTTTCAGTTGCAGGATGTTGCCCATTTTGTCGTAGGCGTTGGTGCGGGTATAGGCCTGCATGGATGATGGGGCTGGGTTTCCGCCAGTTCCGGTCTGGGCGGGGTTGGCCCACAGGTCCAGGCGCTGTAATACCTTGCGCCATAATAGTATAAGCCGCTTTCTTGGTCCTTTTCCTTGCCCACGTAGCGGTGCTCGGTGCCGCTCCAGGTGCGCACTGAGCTGTCGCCAAAGGGGTAGTACTCCTCCCTGTCTATCACGCCACCTGTGTCGTCAAGACGTATGCTCACGGAGCCTAGGTGGTTGCTCAGCTCATAGCTTGTACCGCTCAGGCCGTCAAAGGCATAGCCGGTGAGCACGGTGGCTACTCCGCCTACTTTTATTATACTTTGGGAGTTTGTGCCGCTGTATTTGTGCTCAAAAACGCCATCAATATACACGGTGGTTTCGGTG
>JACPUW010000027.1 GCA_016192035.1 Bacteroidota bacterium | reverse complement strand
TTTGAACATATAATATTCGCGTTTGCTTTGATGGTGTAAAAGTAGTCAAGTGAGCTCTTAAAATGTTCCACGTGGAACACATGTTATTAACATTCTGTGACTTGTGCGGGGCACGGACTTTTCGGAGTGGACTCAATATTCCTTGTTGGACTTACCATGTGTACCGTGGTCGTATTCTATGCATCTAGTGCCAGGGGCGCAAGCATTTGGATAAAGAATAGGTATTTTAGGGTTATGGGCTGGTTTTGCACTGCTATGATGACTTTTGGTGTTGTCATTGCGCTATTTAATGTAAAAACCACCCCGTATGGCGCATCAGATAAGGAATCCTATACAATGAGCTCCGGTACAATCCTGCCCAATTTCGTTTCAACTGACTTGTCAGGCCGAACGATAAGTACTGATGATTTTAAGGGCGAATGGGTATTTATTGATTTTTGGGCTACCTGGTGCGGGCCCTGCATGAAAGATATGCCATGGATTACCCAATTGGTAGATATGGGTTTGCCCCTAAAAGTAGTGTTAATAAGTCATGATCAAAAGGTTGAATCAATTCAAAACAGTGTTGTTTCACAGCTACATGATAAAAATTCCTGTAGGATCATCCACGATGAAAATCAAGAACTTGGAAGGCTGTTCAACGTAAGTACCATACCGGTTAATTACATTATTGACCCAACGGGAAAAATTGTCGGTCAGAACCTTCATGGTAAAGAACTATTAGTCGAAATTGAAAAATGTATTGATCGATCAAATGTAAGATAATCAATTACTTGATTAAGTCTGCCCAGTGGGCTGTATCTATTGAAGGTACAGCAGCCCGGGGGCACTGTGCTCACCGCCCGCGTGGCCCAGGAGTGAGGCGTTTCGAACGCAATACAAAAGTCACGGCGCTTCGACTGCGCTCAGCCACCGCCGCAACCTATTGTTAATTTGTTACAAACAACCCCGAAGGGGTGTAATGATTATAGCCACGGGCGCAGCCCGTGGTTCAGGGCCCGCCCCGTTCCAAAACCCCGTAGGGGTGGGCTTCGACAAGTTCAGCCACCGCCGCAACCTATTGTTAATCTGTTACAAACAACCCCGAAGGGGTGTAATGATTATAGCCACGGGCGCAGCCCGTGGTACATGGGGCACCCTAAGTTCCAAAACCCCGTAGGGGTGGGCCTCGGCAAGCCCAGCCACCGCCGCAACCCATTGTTAACCTGGTGCAAATAACCCCGAAAGGGGTGGGCTTCGACTGCGCTCAGCCACCGCCTCAACCCTGTTGTTAATCTGCTGCAAACAACCCCGTAAGGGGTGGCATGATGATAGCCACGGGTGAAACCCGTGGTGAATGGCACGGCTTACGTTCCCAAACCCCGTTAGGGGTGACATGATTATAGCCACGGCCGCAGCCAGTGCATGGCCCGCCCCGTTCCAAATCCCCGTAGGGGGTGGTATAATCCGCCCACAATCAGTAGATTAGATTTCATTTGCCCTGCGCCCTATGCCCTGTGCCCTGTGCCCTATGCCCTATGCCCTGTGCGCTTGGCAATAAAACTCTGGAACCGGCCAAGGTTCCTTTAAGACGTTGATAAATAGCGCAATAAAAATTTTTGAAAATAAATTTGGTAGTCTCGTTTTTTTTTTTTGCTTTGTGGCCAAATAAATAAATTACACATTATGAAGTATTTAGTAACTGTATTGTTCGGAATCATCTTTTCATGTAGTGGCTTTGGCCAAAGAACTACTTTTCCGGTAACGGTGACATCCCCTGGGGGTATCCCAAATTGTTCTTTCGAGGTAGAAATTGGCTACTGCTGGGAGAACGTGGGCAGCGAGGTTGAAACACATACAAGGGTGTGGACAATGGGGCCCGGGGCTACCTTATTTGCGCCAATCCTGCTTGGTTTTGAACCAAATGGAGAGTTTTCTCCACCGCCGTCACATCCTATCGTAAGCATAGAGATTGGTGGGGTTACTATCGATGCTTCAAACCCTTGTGCTTGTTTTAACAATGGAGCGGGTTGCTGTTTTGAAGTTTGTATATCCGCCACGCACATCCATGTCCTCTACTTTGATTGCAGTGATCCCACGCCTCCTTGCACTGTGGTACACTCCATCTAACCAAATTTTTAACAAAAGGGCAGATGGCAATCTGTCCTTTTATACCTTTGAATATGAGATGCTGCTTGATTTCTGTAATATATGTGCTTTTTGGCAGTGGGTATGTTCAAGGACAATACTTTGACAGCCTTGAGCTTGGGGTCAAAAAGGCTTTCGGTGAAATAAAAAGGTACACGATTGCCTATATGGAAAATGGCATAACGGATATAGGACTTTTAGGCCGATCCATTTTAATTACCGCAATCACGGATACATCCGTGGTTCAAATGGGCGGTAGCAAATTGTTGCTTGAGTGGCCTTCTGATGCTGATATGGGCGTGGTACTTGGATGCTTTTCAACAGAGCTGCTTATGCCTGAGTGGCACATAACGCTATCAGCTAAGCAAGTGCATAGGGCGCGCATCACATCAATTCAAGAAGAGGTCTTTTTGTGCGTGAGTTTTTCAGGTCATATTGACATTGATGGCAAGAGGTATATGGCCGAAGAAGAAATTGATTGCATGGTACTGGTTTTGGGCCAACTCGGTCAAATTAAAAGGCACTTTCAGGTTGGAGGCCTGAATTTTAGCAATATAGCCAATAATGGCAGTGATATCTTATTTACAGGAGGGTACTTCTATGAAACGAACATAAATGGTAAGCACTACTATGGCAACAATGGACATACATACAAATTCAATGATTATTACACCTGTTTCAGTAAGGTGGGAATCCAAAAATGGCTGACCATAGGTTCATATTTTAAAGAATCAGAATGGAGTATAAATTCATATGAATGGAATAGGGAAGCTAGGGTTATCCATGCCGACGATAAACATGTCTTTCTTGCAAATTTTTCGGGGATTGGATATGAGTATCGAGTTGGCGATAGCACCGTAAAAGGCATATATGAAAATGGGGTAGAATTTCATCCCGGTTACAATTTGGTGGTGCTAGATTCAGAATCGGGAGAACCCAAACGGGTTGCAGGTTTTGAGACATATAATGACTGGGGTATCCATTTTGTGTTTGATCAAAGTGACGGCAGGATTAAATCTTTGGTTGGCAATGATTACGCTTTAAGACTTGCCAATAATTTGGGAACATCAACATATTTTCCGCTCTGGGTAAACCAAAAACCCGTTGATGTAACGGAAGTATATTATGTGGAGTTAAGTTTTGGTCTTGACGGGGTTAAGGTAAGAAAGCTGGACGACCCGGTGCTTGATGCCTCAATCCTTTGGTACACTGCCGTAGATGAAAGCAAGCACGCTTATACGTATCTATTTGACCCATATTTATCAAATGCAAGTAAGCTGGCATCTTTGAGACGTGGGGTAAAGGGTGCGGTGTCAAATGTGGTACGCATACAAGATGGTGTGCCCACCTTTATGGGCAAGGCCCATTGGTATTACTCTAATCCTTACACGCTGAGCGATTTCCTGTATAGGGAAAACCAAGACGTCATGGTTTGTTATGCATCATCTTTTAGTGAGTTGCTCTATTATACTGCCTTTTATGACAATGCTTTTGTTGAGGATTGGCAAATATTTGTCCCCAATGCCTTTAGTCCAGATGGTAACGGAATCAACGATTCATTCTATCTAGGGTATCAGTATGTTGGCCATACACAGTGGTGGATATACAATAGGTGGGGAGCATTGGTATGGCAGGGCAACCAAGCTTGGGATGGTACCGTAGGGGGGAGGCCGGCTGCCATTGGTATGTACCATTTCCACTTGGAGTATGTGGACCAAATGGGCAACAAGAAGATAAGAACAGGTACATTTTACCTGCTTAAGTAAATGGGGGCTGTTGAATATCAGTGGATTATTGGTGTTTAAACTTGAATGTAAGCCAGTAAGTCCTTTTTCTTACACTGGGTATTCACCACTTTCCCCGGCAGTTTCCTTTTTTTGCACCAAATCCAAGTCTATACCTGCCATGCCCCAACTGCCCAACCCCGAGGTGGACTACTACCTGGCCCATGGCTGCGGCCGCTGCCACTTATATGATACCCCTGCCTGCAAGGTGCATCCCTGGCGGCCATTATTGGAGGCCCTGCGTGCATTGGTGCTGGAAACCCCACTTGTGGAAATGAGGAAGTGGGGCGTGCCCTGCTACACCTATCAGGGTGCCAATGTGCTAAACATCTCTGCGCTCAAGGACTATGCTGCCATAGGATTTTTCAAGGGGGCCCTGCTTCAGAGCGAAACGGGCATATTGGAGAGCCCGGGCCCCAATTCTCAGTCGGTAAGGCAAATACGGTTTACCGCATTGGAACAGGTGGCGCGCCTGGCCCCACAGGTGCGCCAGCTCATAGACCAGGCCATAGACCTGGAAAAACATGGAAAGAAGGTGGATTTTGCCGCCAAACATGCCCTGGAATTGCCCGCAGAGCTGGAGGACATGATGGCGGGCCAACCCGCGCTGGCCCAAGCTTTTCATACGCTTAGCCCTGGCAGGCAGCGTGGATATGTACTGTACTTTTCATCGGCCAAACAATCGGCCACCCGGAAGGCCAGAATAGAAAAACATATATCCAATATACTCATGGGCAGGGGCATACATGATTAGGCTAGTGTGCAGGGGCACATCAACTGGGCAGCGCTGGGACAAAGAGGCACGGTGACGGCCATAAGCCCACTGCCCCAAGGCCCGGCATAAGCGGAAGGCTGAGTTTGGGTAGCCCAGATGGAAAGTGGGCTGAAATGCCACTTTTTCCTTAATAATTCACAAGAGCAATGGCCACATGGAAGGGTAGCAGGGGGCTTGTGGATACGAAGTGGCGCATTGGCTTAGGCAGTCAAAAGGCTATCAATGTCTTGGCTGGTAACATGCGCTTGAAATGCCTTGGCCCAAAGGTCGCGGTTGAGCGACAGCCTGGCCCAGTTCCAGCGGTCTTTGTACTGGTCTAGCAGGGTCGCCGACCAGGGCAGGGCCGCGTTTCCGGCCAGGCCAAAATCGCTAAAAAAATCCAGTTTATCGGCATACCGCCCTATGAGCCCAGTGGTCCAGGTGATGCCCTCGTTGCCGCTTATGCCGTGGTTGCCCCACTGCCAGTGGGGGTTCAGCGCATCTATGAGGCTTTCTGACCAGGGCAGCTGGGTCACCGCGCTCAGCATGTCAAAATTGAGCTCATCGGCTTTTTCTATCAAAAGTTCCTGGGTCCAGGGAAACCCTCCGTTGCCGCTGGCAAACCAATAGTCCACCTCTTGTGGGCAATGGGCCAACACATCAGCCCATGGCAGCCCCTCGTTGGTGCTGAGCGACTGCCAGGTCCACCGGTCTTGGTGTTTGGCTATCAGGTCTATGGACCAGGGCAATCCTGGGTTGGCGGCCAGTGCTTCCCAGTCCCAGTGGTCGGCATACCGGTCCATCAGCGCGGTGGTCCATGGAACATGGCCATTGCCACTCAGTACTTCAAAATCTATGAATTGCTCAAAATCGGCTATAAACCCGTCAGACCAGGGCAGTTTTTTATTGCCCGAGAGCAGGGGCCACACCAGCACATCGGCATGGGTGCGCAGCCAGTCATCCTGCCAGGGTATGGCTTCGTTTTCGCTCAGCGACACGGTGTTCCACCTGTGGGCAAATTGGTCAAGAAGGGCAGGATCCCAGGGCAGGGCCGGGTTGAACCCCAGTATTTCCCAGTCCCATCTATCGGCAAATTTTTCAAGTAGCCCAGCGTTCCAGTCCAGGTGACGGTTGCTGCTCAGCAGTTGCCAGTTAAGTGTATGGGCGTGTCGTTCCAGCGCATCCATATCAAAACCAAAGCTGCGGCTCAGGGCTGCCACGGCAAACTTGGGCCGCCTTCCTAATAGATCAAGGGCTTGTGATTTGTCATTCATTAGCTTACAAAAGTTTCGTTTAGGAATCGATTGAGCGGAAATATTTCTTTGATTACCGATAGGGTATAATCCAGGGCCAGGGGGGCCATGAGCAGGGCATCATCCACGGGGTGTTTCACAAAAAAACTGTTTTGCTGGAGCAAGTCTATCAATGGGTGGTCTTTTGGGTAGCCCACCGGGGCGGTGGGCATCATGTCGTTTTGAAGGCCGCCAAAGAGCTGCACAAATGGCGGGTAGCCCAGTATTTCCTTGACAACACGGGGCTGGACCTCAATTTCTTGCCTGATTTTCTTGAGCACTGGCTCACTGGGTTTGTACATGCCCCCGCCTATGTAGCATTCGCCGGGTTTCACGTGTAGGTAGTACCCCGCATACTCGCTATGTCGCCCTCCCACCGCCAAAAAAGCCCCAAAATGGGTCTTGTACAATCGATTGTCCATGGGCTCACCTTCCCAGGTCTGCCGCCTAAGCTCAAACACACAGTCGGCAGGGTTAAGCCCAAGGAGATGGTGGTCAAATTCTGACACTTGCTCCAGCAGGCGGCCTATGAACTGGTAAAAATCCAGCTTGGCCAACTCAAACCTAGGGTAAGCCATTGACATCCATTCCTCCTGGTTTTGGTATGCCAGGTCGTGGAGAAAATCGAAAGTGGGTCGGTGCAGCATTGGGTTGTTATGAATGGATAATTCCTATACCGAATCGGGAGTCCAGGGCGGCCAATGACTCCCACACAGAAATGCCTATGGGGATACCCGTTTCCAATCGTTTGGCGTGGGTCATGTTTTCCAATTGGCCGGGCACATATACCCGGTCCACCCCGGCGGCAGGCACCGATTGAGAAAACCTTTGGATCCAGGTATCCATGCGCTGTGCAAAAAGTTGGGGGTCCATGAATCCATCAATCTGCCAGGCTCCCACAAAATGTCCTATGCCATCGCCTTGTTTTTCGGTGATGTTTCCAAGAAACGGCACGAACGGGGGCACCCAAGGGCCGTAGTTGGCACCGCTGAGCACCCCGCTGAGTATGTCAACCGCCGCGCCCAGGCCATAGCCCTTGTACGAACTGTGGGCCAAGCTGCCGCCCAGCGGCACCATGCTGCCGCCCTGGGTCAGTATGGTGGGGTCGGTACTGGGGTTTCCTTCAGCGTCTTGGGCGTAGCCCAATGGGATATTTACCCCTTTGCGGGCGGCCACTTCAAGTTTGCCGTTGGCCACCACGGTGGTGGCCATGTCAAGCACAAAAGGGGGATACTGGCCGGCCGGAATGCCCAGGCAAATGGGATTGGTGCCCAGGAGGCGCTCTTTGCCCCCGGCTGGGGCCACCAGGGGGCTTGCGTTGGTGAGTGCCAGGGCCATCATGCCGCGCTCCAGGGCGTGGGTGATATGTGAGTATGCTATGCCAAAGTGGCTGCTATTGCACACCGATACCCAGCCCGAACCGTGTAGCTGCGCAAGTTCCATGGCCAGGTGCATGGCCTTGCCGGCCATGTGGAGGCCTAGGCCCGAATCGGCATTGAGGGTGGCCGTGCCATAGCTCTGACGCTCCACATAGGGGTTGGCGTTGGGTTTGATCTTGCCGGCATCAACCAGCCGCACATAGCCGCCCAGCCGGGCCACCCCGTGTGACTCCACGCCGCGCAGGTCGGCCAGGGTGAGTACCCGCGCCCCGCTCTCGCTCTCGGCATCATTAAAGCCCAGGGAGTAGAATACTTGGCGGATAAACCGCTCTAAATCGCTGCTTTGTATTTTGTTGGTTTCCATGTTTACCATCCTTGGGCCAGTACCTCGGCCAGGTGCATGAATTGTAGCGGGCGCTCTTGTTTTCGGGTAATGCCCTGGAAATGAAACAAACATTGGTATTCATTGGATACCACAATCTTGGCACCGGCCTGTTCATAGGCATCGAGCATTTTGTTGGCCATGGCCACCGCCTCTTTTTCATGGTGTACGGCAAAATCGCCGCTGTACCCGCAGCAATGGCCAAAATTTCCTGGGTGAACCAGTTCCAGGCCCTGCACCATGCCGAGCAGTTTGAGCGGTTCGTCCTTGATGTCCAGGCCGTTTTGGGCGTGGCAATTGCATAAAAGGGCTACCCGCCCTTCAAGCCGCGCCGGCAGTTGGGTTACCTTAAGCTCATGCACCAAATATTGTGAAAATTCAAAAATCCTTTGCTGTAATCCCCTGTATATGTTGTGGTAAGATGTGTTCTTAAAAAAATTGTCGTAGTGGTTGCGCACCATGTCCACACAGGAAGCCGACGGCGATACTATGGGCGTGCGGGTGTTGAAATCTTCCATAAACTTGGTGGCCACCTCCTTGGCGCTCTCGCGCAATCCATTGATATAGGCGGGCATACCGCAACAAGTTTGGTTAGGGTTGTAGCGCACCTCACAGTCCAGGTGTTCCAGCACCTTGACCATGGACCAGCCCACCCTGGGGAAAAACTGGTCCACCATGCAGGAAACGAATATGTCAACCGTGGTTTTCAATCTTTTGTCGGGCTAATGTGGGGCTTGGCCACAAATTTCCTAAACCTATCTTGGGCCAGTTGCATGTCAGGCGGCAATGGTTGTTCAAAATACATTTTTTGGCCATTGGTGGGGTGCTCAAAACCCAGCACCCGGGCATGGAGGGCCTGTCTGGGCAGAATGGCAAAGGTGTTTTCCACAAACGCCTTGAATGTGTGGCCCCTATGGTATCCGGCATAGGAATGGCCGCCGTAGGCCGTGTCGTGAAACAAAGGGTGGCCCAGGTGTTTGAAATGCGCCCTGATTTGGTGGGTCCTACCGGTTTCTAGCCTGCATTCCACCGCTGTGGCAAACCCGTACCGCTCCAACACCCGGTAGTGGGTAATGGCCCTTTTGCCCAGGGTTTCGTTTTGGGTCACTGCCATCAATTTGCGGTCGCGGGGGCTGCGGTCCAGGTAGTTGTCTATGGTGCCGCCATCATGGGCCAGGTTGCCCCACACCAGGGCAAAATATACCCGGTCTATGGTGTGGTAAAAGAACTGGTTGGCCAAGTGTGTCAAGGAATCCTCGTCTTTGGCCACCACCAGTAGGCCAGAGGTATCCTTGTCTATGCGGTGTACCAGGCCTGGCCGCCGTTCTTCGCCGCCCAGTTTTGGCAACTGGTTGAAATGGAACAGTAGGCCGTTTACCAGGGTGCCGGAATGGTTGCCAAAACCGGGGTGTACCACCATGCCGGGCGGTTTGTTTACCACTACCAGGTGGTCATCTTCATACACAAAGTCCAGTGACAAATCCTCGGGTATCAGTTCCTTGTTGCGCGGAGGGTGGGGCAGTACCACCGACACCGCGTCGCCGCCCCTCACGCGGTAGTTGGGTTTTACGGGTGCGCCGTTTACCCTTATAAACCCACTTCGGGCGGCGTTTTGAATGCGGTTGCGCGAGGCATTTTTTAGCCTGTTGGTCAGGAATTTATCAATCCTTAGCAGGCGCTGTTCCTCGTCGGCCACCACCTTGTAGTGCTCAAAAAACTCGTCATCACTGCCGTGCCGGCTCTCTAGGTGGGTCATGTGCAGCAAAAGTATTCCCGGCAAAGGCGTGCATGGCACAGTAGGCTATTTGAAAATGAGTACTGAGGGCGGGTGCCACTGGCCAGGCCATAGGCTGCATTCTTAATGGCAAATAGCGCAATGATTTAGGCAACTAATTGGCATTCAGGTATCCGGTTAGGCGGCAAACCGTTCCCTGCCCCAGGGTGGAGGTAATATTCACATCCAAATGCAGCACTTGTGAGAACTGCTTTACCAGGCCGAGTCCCAGGCCAAATCCCTTTTCATTTTTGGTGCCTGCCTCAGATTTCCAGCCGTCCTTAAACAGGTTGTCCAATTTGTGTTGGTCCATGCCGGCGCCGTTGTCGGCTATGGTGAGCGCAAACCGGCCCTGGTCAGGGAGCGGCTGTATATGTATGGCTATGTGCCCGTTGGTTTCCGGGCAAAACTTCACGGCGTTGCTGAGCAGGTTGCGGATAATGAGGTTCATCATTTCGCGGTCGGTCATCACTAATGTGTGCTTTAAGGTATCATCCACAAGGGTTTGTATGCCCTTGGCTTCTAGGTTTTGCTTCATAAGGGCTAGGTTTTCCTGCACCAGGGCACCCAGGTTTGTCCATTCTGGATTGGCCTGTATGCCTTGCATTTGGCCTTTTATCCAATAGAGTAAATTGTCAAGCATTTGCGCTGACCGGTCCACTTCAGTGCCCAGTTTTTGCAGGTAAATGCCCAAAGTTTCATTGTCCAGGTCGCCTTGGCGGTGCATGGCCAGCAGGTTGCTCAGGGAGTGAAAGGGCCCCCGCAGGTCGTGAGACAGCACGGAAATAAGTTTTTCCTTAAGCATGTTGTCGTTAAGGAGTTCATTTTTGCGGGCCTCTTGACGGTTTCTAAAATATCGGCTCACCAAGTAGATAAGGTACAGTGCCCCAATGGTGTTTGGAAAGAAGGTGAGTTGCTCCAGCTTGGTAAATGCGGCATACTTGCCGTGTGAAACGAGAAAGTACTGTGAGGCCAGAAATGCGACTCCCAACACGGTCCAGACAATTTCATTCCAGTATTTGCCGCGTTTTGACAAGAAGGTAACGAGAATGGCGCTGGATATCAGGTATAGCTCTGAGTTGAGGTTGCCAAAGAAATAGATAAAGCAAACGATGATAAAGGGGATGACCAGAAAAAAGGTCCAGAAAATAAGGGGTGATTTGCCATATCGGTTGAGTAGGAACAAGATAGCGAGCACGGCTGCGGCTATTAGGCAGAGCAGGGCATAGCCCTTAAATCCCACAATAAACCCAAATGCCCCGAAGAGGGCACAGAGTACCGCCCCTGCGCTCGACATGGTAGCGATCAGGGAATGGTCAAGTTGGTCTTCAAAAGAGGTAAATGCCTTACGGGGCATGCATGCAACAGCTACTTACGGCAAAGGTAAAAAAAAAGTTTGCGCAGGGCACAGGGTGCAGGGTGCGGGGTGCGGGGAGCTTAATGTACTGATTGTTTGTGGAATATGTGACCCCCTTTGGGGGGTTGGGGACGAATGGCGGGCCATGTACCACGGGTTGCGCCGCGTTTCCAGGCTTGCGCCCTTATTGGCAAGGTGCAGGTGGTTTAGGCACAAGGCTAGGGTTACGCCCGTTCGCAAACCCATATCCTGCCACACCTGTATCCCATTAGGGATATGCCATGGGTGAATAGGTGGCGCTGAACTACCACAACTGGCCTATCAGCCAGCCAGTAAGTTGGGCAAATCGCCGAGGGTGCCGGGGTATGCTTTTTTTGCCTATGCCTTGAAAAGGAGGTTTGGACAGGGGCTGGTACCAAGGACTGGTAGAAATAGCAAATGAAAATGAACGTGGGGCGGAAGGGTAGGTGTAAGTGGTTTGGAAGCAATGGGTAACGGGTTT
>JACPUW010000034.1 GCA_016192035.1 Bacteroidota bacterium | reverse complement strand
ATAAAATCCCGCATAGCTAGGTGACTGAGCAAGGGCCACCTAAAGCCCAGCAATCCAGACACATGAAATACAGTTACAGCACTTAACATAAGGCAAAATTTGATTGACCAGACAAACATAGGGCAGAGTTTGGTACTTGATGGATCCATTGAATTGAAACCCTATAAAAACTAGAAACCCAGCCCAACTGGTCTTTCTAGGGCTGTTCTACCGGGTATTTTGGCTTTGATGGCCATAACCTTTGCCGCTAAAGCGGCTGCACCGTTTGGGGTATTGCCCTGCCCGCCCTTTGGGCGCGGGGCACAGGGGGCTGTCGTTTTATGGTTGATTTTAAGCGGCCAGGGTTTTGGCCTGGGTGTGTGCGCGGATTTTGCGGTACAGATCGGCGGGGTTGAAGGGCTTAGACACAAAATCATTCATGCCGGCATCAAAAATGGCCTGTTTCTCCTCATTCATGGCCGATGCAGTGAGGGCAATAATTGGCACAAGTGATTTGCTACCGGCCATGGCCCTAATATGGGAGGTGGCCGTAAGCCCGTCCATTACGGGCATTTGCAAGTCCATAAGCACTAAGTCAAAGTGGTGCTTGGCCACCAGTTCACATGCCTGGGCACCATCGGCAGCAGATTCAACATTTATCTCCCATTTGTGCAAAAATTTCTTGGCTATCAGTATGTTGGTCTTGTTGTCGTCCACCACCAGCACGTTTAGTCCCTTGAGGCTTGAAAATATTTCATGGTCTTTGGTGGCAAGTGCCTTGGTCTTGTCTGCCACGGCCACACCCATTTCTAAGTCAAAACAAAAGGTGGTGCCTTTGCCCAATTCACTCTCCAGTTTTATGTTGGTTCCCATAAGTTCCAGCAGCTTTTTGGTGATGGATAAGCCCAGGCCTGTGCCTCCAAACTCCCGCGTGGTGGTGGCAGTGGCTTGGGAGAATTTTTCAAAGATGCGCTCGTGCTGGTCAGGGGCTATGCCAATACCCGTGTCTATGACACTAAACCGGAGCCGGTCTTTATGGGCAGTCTTATCCAGGCATTCTACTTTGAGGGTAACTGAACCTTCATTGGTGAATTTTACCGCGTTGCCCACCAGGTTGTTCAGTATTTGGGTGAGCCGGGTAGGGTCGCCCACCACATGGGTGGGCACATCATCACCCATGAGGGTGCGCACTTCCACCCCTTTGTCGTTGGCGCGCAGCGATAGGGCTTCTTTTACCGAACGCACCAGTTCCTTAAGGGAAAAATCTATGTTTTCCAAAGCTATTTTACCGGCTTCTATTTTACTAAAGTCAAGTATGTCATTGATTAGGGCGAGTAGGTTTTCGGCTGAGAACTTTAGGGTGCTCAGGTTTTCCATTTGTTCCTCTGAGGGATTGTCTTGCAGGAGCAAATGGGTCATGCCAATAACGGCATTCATGGGCGTGCGGATTTCGTGGCTCATGGTGCTAAGAAACTCGGCCTTGGCCTTTGAAGCCTGTATGGCCTCTTCCATGGCTTTTTGGGCTTCCGCCTGAGATTCGGCCAATTTGCGGTTGACGGCCAGCACCTTGCGTTTTTCAAGCGAATAGTTCAGGTGCAGGTAATTGATTAAACCCAGGGAAAAGAACATGGTGAGCACCACCGTAGCCCAGGCGCCCACAATCTGGGCAGGCGTGGCAGCCAATCCGCCAAACCAATGTGGCCGGGAATACTGGAGCAAGGCGGTGGCGGTGATGAGGCCGAACATGCCCAGCGACAATAGGATATGGTACCGCAACCGGAACATGGTAAGGTAAATCATATAGGTGAGCACATAGTAATACGGCACTACGCCAAGCAATCCGCCTGACTGGGCCAATCCAACCAACAGAGCGGTTAGCGTGATGGCGAGATAGACCAGTCTAAGCTGCTGGCTCCTAACGCGGTGCAACCGCGATTTATAGTACAGGGACATGCTGGTAATGGTGAAAACCAAGAAAAGGGCTTGCAATGGCAGTGAGCTTTGTCCACCCATGGCATTGGCCATGAGGTGTGCAAGCCCAATAAAGGAGGAGCAAAAGGTGGCCGCATTGAATATGCGGTGGTCTATGTGGAACTGTTCGGGCGGGCCGCTTACGCGGTTAAAGCCAATGATGGTGTAGGTCTGTTCCATGTGGATTGAATTAGGGTGTAAACATGGCGAAAAACTTATATTCATAGGTGAAATAAGAAATACCTTCGACAAAAAATAGATGATGCAAACTGCGTTGCTCATTTCCCCTTGTTTTGGCCATAAGGCAATGTGCGGTCGTTTTTGTCTTAAACGTAAGTGTAATAATTAGATATGGAATTTATACCTGGGCCCTGGAATGAAACAGGGGTTTATGCCGCCCAAAGGGCGTGGCTGTGGCCAATGGGTGTAATGCGGGGTAGCTGCCGTGGACTATTCTGTGGCAAGCAGGAGGGTACCGTAGGGGCTGAATTTGATACAAATGCCTGAATGGCAACGGGATATATTTCCCGCGAAGCGGAAATCCTGGCCAGTGTTGGGCACGGGGCGATTTAGTAGGCCAGGGCGGGCGAGAGCCACCGCTCTATTTCTTCAAGGGGCATTTGTTTGCGCTGGGCGTAGTCTTCTACTTGGTCTTTAAGCAGCTTGCCCACAGGGAAATACTTGGCCTGGGGATGGGCAAGGTACAGGCCGCAGACGCTGGCGGCCGGGTGCATGGCCAGGCTCTCGGTAAGGGTGACCCCGGTATGGTGGGTGGCCGACAGGAGCTGGAACAGGGTGCGTTTTTCGGTGTGGTCGGGCTGTGCGGGGTAGCCTGGGGCCGGGCGGATACCCTGGTAGGATTCGGCTATAAGTGCTTGATTGTCCAATTGTTCTTTAGGGGCGTATGCCCAGTAATGTGTCCTTACCTGTTGGTGCAGGTATTCGGCCAGTGCTTCGGCCAGGCGGTCGGCCAGTGCTTTGAGGAGTATCTGGGAGTAGTCGTCGTGCTGGGCTTTGAACCGGGCTAAATGGGCCTCGATGCCCAGGCCGGCGGTAACTACAAAACCACCTATGTAATCGGCTATGCCGCTGTGTGTTGGGGCAATAAAATCGGCCAGGGCCAGATTGGGGAGCTCCGCTGCCTTTTTGCCCTGCTGGCGCAGGGTGTGAAACCGTGCCAATTCTCTGGTCCTGGTTTCGTCGGCGTACACCACTATGTCGTCGCCAAGTGCGTTGGCTGGCCAAAGCCCAAAAACGGCCTGGGCAGTAAGCCATTTTTGGTCAATGATTTGGTTGAGCATGTGCTCGGCCTCGGCCAGCAGATTGCGGGCCTCGGTGCCGTAGGTTTCATGCCGCAGTATGTCAGGGTACTTGCCCTTGAGTTCCCATGTGCTGAAAAAGGGTGTCCAGTCTATATATCCCCGCAGGGTGGACAGATGGACGTGGCCCAGTGCATGGGCGCCCAAGTGGGCGGGGCGGGTGATGGGCACCTGAGGCCAAGGGCTGGACAGGGCGTTCAAACGCGCTGACTCAATGGAAATAAGGTTCTTGGCGTCTTGGCGCCGGCTGTGGTTTTCTCGCAGTTGGAGGTACTCTTGCCGGTAGGCAAGGGCAAATTGGCTGGCGCCCTGGCCCAGGATGCCACTGAGCACGGGCACGGATTTGGATGCGTCGAGCACGTGGATGACGGGGCCTTTAACATACTCTGGGTCAATTTTTACGGCGGTATGGACCTTGGATGTGGTGGCGCCGCCTATGAGCAGCGGAATTTGGAACCCTTGCCGTTCCATTTCGCGGGCCAGGTGCACCATTTCGTCGAGCGATGGGGTGATAAGGCCGCTGAGCCCTATGGCGTCCACTTGTAGCCGGCGTGCTTCGGCCAAGATCTTTTCGGGCGGCACCATCACGCCCAGGTCTATGATTTCGTAGTTGTTGCAGGCCATTACCACGCCCACTATATTCTTGCCTATGTCGTGCACGTCGCCTTTAACGGTGGCCATGAGCACCTTGCCCTTGGCTTGTCGCTGTCCTTGTGTTTCAGATTCCATAAAAGGTAGCAGGTAAGCTACCGCCCTTTTCATTACCCTGGCACTCTTAACCACTTGGGGGAGAAACATTTTTCCGGCGCCAAATAGGTCGCCCACCTGGTTCATGCCATCCATGAGGGGGCCTTCTATCACCTGAAGGGGTTGGGCAAATAAAAGCCGGGCTTCTTCCACATCAGCTTCCACAAATTCAACCAAGCCGTGAATAAGGCTATATGCTATGCGCTCGGCTACAGGGGCTTGCCGCCAGGCAAGCTGTTTTTCCTTAGACTGGGTGGTGCCGCTAATGGTTTGGGCAAAGGCCATAAGCCGCTCAGTGGCATCCTCGCGTCGGTTGAGCAGCACGTCTTCTACATGCGCCAAAAGGGGGGCAGGTATATCACTATATACCATGAGCATGGCAGGGTTTACTATGCCCATGTCCATGCCGTGGCGTATGCCATGGTAGAGAAAAGCGGCGTGCATGGCTTCGCGCACGGTGTTGTTTCCCCTAAATGAAAAAGAGACGTTGCTCACGCCCCCGCTCACCTTGGCGCCGGGGAGGTTTTCTTTGATCCACTTGGTGGCCATGAAGAAATCCAGCGCGTTGTTGCGGTGTTCATCCAGCCCGGTGCCCACGGGGAAAATGTTGGGGTCGAAAATGATGTCGCCGGGATAGAAGCCAATATCGTGGACCAAGAGTCGGTAGCTCCTGGCGCAAATGTCTATGCGGCGCTGCAATGTGTCGGCCTGGCCCTGTTCGTCAAAAGCCATGACTATGACCGCTGCCCCGTAGCGTTTTACTTTGGCAGCCTGCTGTATAAACTCATTTTCACCGGCCTTTAGGCTTATGGAGTTAACCACGCATTTGCCCTGCACTACCTTAAGTCCAGCTTCTATGATCTCCCACTTTGAAGAATCTATCATAATGGGAATCTTGGCAATATCGGGTTCGGCCATGATTAGGTTGAGAAAGGTGGTCATGGCCGCTGGGCCGTCAATCATGGCTTCGTCCATGTTCACGTCCAGGATTTGCGCGCCTCCTTCCACTTGTTCACGTGCCACGGCCAGGGCCTGGTCAAACCGGCCTTCCCTTACCAGCCTAAGGAATGCCCTGGAGCCGGTCACGTTGGTCCTTTCGCCAACGTTTACAAAGTTGGACTGGGGCGTAATAACCAGTGCTTCAAGGCCTGAGAGCCTAAGGGGGTAGGGTGCGTGGGGATCGGGGAAGTAGGTAGGGAAGGAGTTGGCTGCCATATGGGGGCAAATATCGGGAGGTGAAGAAGGTGTAGAGGAGGCCGTATTTTTGGTGTGCCGGGTGCCCAATTGATCTTTTCAAGGTGTTTAGGTCAATTTGATTGGTTGATGGAGCCAAAAAGGAATGGAAATCAATGGCGTAAATGCCTTATAAACAAAAAAAGAACTACAAATGCGATTGATTTTTACGGGAAGTGTTTCAATGGATACCTTCTGGCTTAATTAAGAAATGCGGGATAAGCGAGAGATGGGGGTAGTTGTGGGCACTGAAAGGAAAAGGGGGCAATACCCAAGAACAGTTAGGCAGGAAATTCCTTTGGTTCAAACACGCTTAGCTATTGAACGGACCATATACCTGGCAAAAAGGGAAACAACGCCAATTTGGGCAATGGGATGCAAGGTTATTCGTGCCAGTAAGTAAAAGGAAGTGTGCCAAAGTTTTCTATAAGGTACTGTTCTTCAGGAATTTCATTTCGCAATTTGCTCCATGAACACAGGTTGGTAATGCTTTCATACCCGGTATTTGCATAGAGGGCTAGGGTGTAGTTTGGTTTCCAATAGATTTCGCCTATCCTGTTGTACGATTTGATTGTGATCCATTTGGCCATGGTCGGCGAAAGAAGGGAATCGGAGCGGTTTAGAATGGGGTTGTTGCAAAATATCACAATATCGGGGTGGTATTTGTCCATTATTTCTTTGGTTATCTGTCCACTACGGGCCAAGATGGCACTCCCTATGCCATAAGTGTCAAAAGCCGTCATTTCCGAGTGGTAGGCAATCATTCCTGCGTCGCGGCAAGAAAAGCTGTTCACCTGGTTGGCATTCTTCAGCTCTAGAAGTGCCTTGCCCAGCTCTCGGTGTGAATCAAGTGCCCGTGGATAGTATGATGTTAAATAAAGTGTTTTAGTGGTTGTGCTTTGATAAGCGAAAAATATAAAAATTGCCCATGTTAAAATTTGAACTACCCGTGAAGGCCAGAGGCTGAAAGGAAAAAGCCCCACCAATTTTATTTGGGTTCTTTTATTTTTGATTGAAAGCCGTTTCTTTTGGGCCCAGTACAATAGAAATAAAAAAATGACCCTCCGTTTGTTTGCCACTACGCAGCAAAACTGCACAGTGGGGGCCTTGATTTGCCCAAAAAAGTAACCAAATGGACATTTTCAAGTTCGCTCAAGTATTCAACACCGAGGAGCAGTGCCGTACCTATTT
>JACPUW010000028.1 GCA_016192035.1 Bacteroidota bacterium | reverse complement strand
GGTGCGGTCAGGTCCTTCTCCCCTATCTCCAGGGTGTAGTCCTCAAACTCACCAAACTGGTGGGGGCCGCAGGCCAGGTTCTTCAGGTCCTTGTAGTTGGCCGATACCCGCAGCCTGGTGCTGCCGGCAACCGCGTCGCCGGGCACCTTGATGCTCGCCGTGAACGTGGCCGATGTGCCCGATGCCTCGCTGGCCACCAGCTCGCCCGCATCGTCAAAGTCGCCGTCTATGTTCCAGTCCACCCATACCTTTCGGTTCATGGGCTTAGTGCCTCCGCTGTTGCGCTCCACCGTGATGTCGTAGCTCTGGCCACGTTCTACGTCCGTGCTCAGGTGCAGGTAGTTGTTGTAGCCCACCGCGCCCTGCTGCGTGCTGTTGTCTATGTCGCCAATGGCCACACGGCTAATGCCCATGTCAGGATCCAAGTTTACCACACTTGGCGTGCAGTAGTCCACCACCTGTATGTAGTTGGTGCGGATAATGGAGTCTTTGCCAAAGGTATTACCGGCAGCAAATTGCACGGTGTAGTAACCACCTCGCAGGAATACTACATCAATGTCCTCCTCGCTTGTTTTGGTATTTTTAACCAACAGATAGGTATTGGGGGTGATGAGCCACTCATAGCTGGAAGCACAATAATCGGTACTTCCCCGCATCTCCACGGTATCACCGGCGGCTACCTTGGTAGCACTTACGCTGAAATCAGGGGTAGGGGCTTTTCGGGCACCTTCTATCACTATGCTTGACACTACGGAATCCCTAGGGGCGCATAGGCTAAAAGCAGTAAGTTTAATGGAATAGGTGCCGGGGCTTCCGAAGGTATAGGTGAAGTCTTCACCGTAACCGTCCACCGTACCGTCGTTGTTCAGGTCCCACTCCACATAGCTCCAGTTGCCCGTGGAGGCGTTTTCAAACAAGGTAGGGAAACCTGTGCAAGCCGTATCAGGCTTAGAAATGGTAGCCGCAGGCGATGTCCAGGTAGTTGAAAGGATTTCCCAATTCACCGCAAAGCCTTTACCGGTAGTTTGGGCATTGTTGTCGGACGTGAACACGAAATACGCCGAGCCCGACTTGGCTGTCATGTTGAGCATCACGCTCTTATCTTGTTTGTTGCCATTCATTCCATCGGGGTAGGTAGCCGCATCCCACATGGGGCGGGCAGAAGCATCGGTACCATCATATACCTGGAGATAGTCACCGGCGGCAAGCTCAAACTGGGTAAAGTCTAGCTCCACCTCACCCTTGCAGGATGAAATGGAATAAGTACACTTGTTGAGTCCGTTCAGGTTAGGAGAATAGCTGCCAAATTCTCCGCCATTGTCATAGAGTGTGCCATACGAGCCGTCCGTATCCCAGGGAATATCGCACATATTGGACTTTTGCCGCACCTTGATATAGGCCACCCGCTCCAACGAATCGACGCCCAGGCTATTGGCCACCTTAAATTTAACACTATAAATACCAGGATATTCGAACACCACTTGTGCAGTGCTGCTGGTAGAGTCATTGCGAACATAGTAATATGTCCTAGCCCTGTAACCGAAGCCAGTAACGTAAATGAATTTAGGGTCAATGTTCCATTCCCATTGGGTAATTCCATTGGCGCTCAGGTCGAAAAGCGTAAGCAAATCACCGGTATATATATCCAAGGAACTCGCACCAAAATCAATTTTTGGTGCCCGGGTAATAGGGCTTACCCACACCAGTTTAGAGGTGCTATCGGTGCCCGAGCAGTTTTCCATCACGAGTGCTATGGTATCCCAACCGGCGTTGGCCGGGGTATATTCCAAGTGAATAGAGTCGCTGGCAAACTTTCCGTTTACGTACCAGATGGCACCGGTGGTCTTGCTGGGCTTGTTGGCGTTGAGTATAAGGGCAGGCGCACCTAGCCATGCTGTGTCAGGAGCCAAGAAGGAAGCCACGGGAGGCAGCTGGGACTGTACGAATTCGTCGCTGCCCACTGAAGGGGCAAACTTGCAGCGCGTGTCGCCGTCAAAGTCATCGAGAATACCGACTTTCTGGCCATACATTTCAGGGAACTTACTGGTAACGTGATGGTTGCTTGTAGGATCCACCCATTGTGGGTTCTCTTCAAAGTTGTTTTGGTTTAGGGTGGCGTTGTACGACTTAAGTGAGCCCACGGTGGGGTATGTGGTGCCATCCAGGTAGGCTACGTTGCCGCTGCCCAGGTAGTAGTCGTTGTAGTCCCATGCCACAAAACTGGGGTAATAGGAGTACACCGCGTACTGAGATCCGTCATAATAGAAAATGTTGTTGCGGATGTCGGCCTGCTGTATGTAGTAGAAGTAACAGAGGTAATATCCTTTTCCGTACAATGAATTGTGCCAGAAGTCGGTATAAGACATGTAATACCCATCAAAGGCGTAGTCTTGGTTTTCGCCGGCAAAGACGTTGTTGGCTATTAGGGAGCGCTTGTTCTTGTAGTTGTAGTAGTTGCCCATTTCAAAAATGTTACCGTAGTAGGCTTTGAAATAGTTGCGCTGCAGTTCATAGTTTGACACATATACCATGTAGAGGGCATAGTTGTATTGGTAGCGGAAATTGTCGATGGTGTTGTCGTTGAACACCAAATCGCTCACATAGTAGAAGTAGGTGCCGTAGTAATAGGCACTTCGTATGTCGTTGCCAATAAACTGGTTGCCTTCTGACATAAGGGAAGTGCTCTGACCGTTGACCACTACGCCAAAATAACCACCAATGATGGTGTTGTCAATAAATTGGTTATAGTTTCCGTTATCGCCATTGCCATAATAACTCGATTCGCTGCTGGAGAACACTACCGGGTTGGAGTAGGTGCTCACGCCAGAAGTATTGCACTGTAGCACGCAGCCCTCAAAACGGTTGTAGTTAGACTGGTTCATGAAATGCACCGCGCCCCCATAATTGGAGTTGTCGGCCTCAATGCGCATGTTTTCAAATGACACATAGTCACCGCCATTGAACTGTACCGTGTTTTGCTGCACATTGCTCGATGCGTTGTATTGCAGGGTAACACTGTCAATATGCGGGCTTCGGAAAGTGACCGTGTTGGTGGCCGATGCACCCTGCAACACGTTGATTTGCAGTCGTTCGGTATAGGTACCGCCGAGTACGTTGAACACTATTGGGCCGGCCACCCCGCAATTCAGGGCTTTAAGTGCGTCGTTAAAACTGGCAAAGTCAGCTTTGGTGCGCGCGCTGATGGTAAAGGTGCCCGCCAAGCCAGAGCACACGTAGTAGTCCTTGCGGTCCACCAGGTCTGGGTCGCCGCTAACCGACTGGCTAATGCGGATACTGATGCCAAAATGGCCCGAACGGGTGGGTTTCCAAATAGCGCTGAAATCGAAGTCCATAACATTGCCAGGTGAAAGCGATGAAATGCTCATGGTATCTGTGACCCAAGTCTTTCCGCTATCCACAGAATACTGCACATATACATCGGTCTTGGTGATGTCCTTGCTGCCCGAGTTGCGGAATTGGGCCGTGATGGTATTCTTGGTAAGGCTGACAGAAAGCGGGCTCACCAGGGCATATACGTCCAGGTCATAGGGCGCCAGGTAGAAGTCATTTGGTCCTATGTCCACTTTGGGCGCATCGTTTTTGTTGGGGCGGGGATTGCCGTCTATGTCATTCTTAATGTATTTGTTGTGGCCAATGTTGTTGAGGCCCGGGGCATAGGTACGCCCGTCCTTTCGGCTGGTAAAGCCAGGGTCCACGGTCACGCAGTTCTGGTTGTAGTTAGAGTAAGCAGACTTAAGGGCGGCAAAAGTGGTATAGGCATAGTTCTCAAATACCCCAAAATAGTCGGGGTTGTTAAACCAGTAGTCGTTGTAATCCCACGTGGTGGGGGCATCTGAGCTGCTGCTGTAATAGCAATAAAAGCCGTAGTACAGGCCGTCGCCGGTAAATATGTTGTTTTCTACCTTACTGGCCCCACAGTATTGAAAAACCGCTGAGTAGTTGCCCGATCCGCCGTCAAACACGTTGTGGTAAAAATGGCACTTGGGAATGTAGTACGAGTACAAACCGTAATACATGTTGTTGGTAACTATGTTATTGATGAACTTAGAAGAGTCGGTGCTACTGCCATACTGGTTGTGGTAGTAGAGGTACAAGCCGTAGTAGCACCCGTAGATTTCATTGTTCATCACCTCAAACTTGTCACCGTAATAATCCATAAAGCCGTAGCCGTTGTTTGAGCAAGAATCTATGTAGTTGTTGTTGAATACCAGTTCACGCTGATAGTAGCTTTCTACACCGTAGTAGTAGTGCTGCGTGATGGTAGAACCAATGATTTTATTGCCCTTAGCGGCACTGCTGCCGGTACCGTTTCCGTAGAGATATACGCCGTAGTAACCGTTTTGAATTCGGCAGTTTAGAAGTTCATTATACTCAGAACCATACACATAGACATTGTAACTGGCATAGCTGGAGGCCGTGCCTCCTATCAAGTAACAATTTACAAAGCGGTTGTAATTTGATCCGCTACTGAGGTAAATGTTGTAAGAACTGCCGGTAGTAGAAATGGTTACATCTTGAAAAGTGACGTAATCGGTACCACTGGAGTAGATGGTATAGCTGCCGCTATTGGTTATAATTACCTTTGATGAATCGCCACTGGCACCTTTAAACAAGATGGTATTGGTGGATGATGCACCTGTGATGCCACTGCCCAAGCTGAGTTGGCCTGAGTATGTGCCATCGGCAATAGAGAAGGTCACGGGTCCGGAGACGCCGTTCGTGGTGAGCGCCGAAACTGCGGCGGACACGGTAGAGTAACTCGCACTGGAACCTCCAATGGTGTAGTTACCCGACAATTGGGCATGGCCAAGGCTTGTACATAGCACAAGCGCCAAAAAGGCCCACGCAAACTGGGTAAAATGGTGTTTCATAAATGTGGATTTTGATTAAGATACTTTTTAGTTTTAACTGCACAATAGTAATACGGCATTAGCACATAAAGATGCTTTTTTAATTAAAACGGTTGTAAAGGTAGGAAAACAAAAGCCGGACTAGGGTTTGCCAAAGAAAGAAAAAAGCGAAAGGGCCACGCCCCCCGGCGCGGCCCTTTCTTACAAACCAATAAAGCATGACTTATTCAATCACCAATTCCTTGGTAATTATATCATTGGAACCTACTACCATAAGGTGGTAAACCCCAGGTGACAGCCCTGACATGTGCAATGTATTTGGCGCGTTGGGGGTGATGTTTACCCCATCTTGGCGGTAAACCAATTGACCATTAGGACCATATACCAACATGCGCGCCGATCCTTCCCAAGTTGTGGAAATTTTAATGTTTACCAGGCCACGGCTCGGGTTGGGATATAGGTTTAGCACTTGATTGCCAATTCCTTCATCCATTCCTATAGGCGTTTCCACCCATATATACCGGTGTATTTCGTCAGAATGGTTGCCAGATGCGTCCACGGCCACATAGCTTACATAGTACAGGCCTGTGGACTGGGTATTGACAAAATTGCCGGCGGTGTTAATGGTAACCTGTTCGCTACCATTGCAGTAATCATCAAACAACACACCAGGGTCCACATAATCCGCCCATCTCTCTACCGTATCCATTGCGTTGCCTACTAGCTCAATAGACGGATTGCGGGTATCCACCACCTCAATGGATCGGGTCACGCTGGCCGTGTTGCCTGCCCGGTCGGTGGCCGTGTAGGTCATGGTATAAGTGCCCCGTACTTCGGTTGAATAGTTCCAGGTACCACTTTGTGTCACGGTTAGGGCATCGTTGTCACTCGCCGAATAGCCTTGGTCTTGGTACTGTCCGCACTGCTCTACCTGAACTATATCACTGCCGTTCAGGGCGATGACGGGCACAATGGTATCGATCACCTCCACCCAGCGGGTAACGCACACGGGGCCGTTGCCGCTGGCATCGGTCACGCAGTAGCCCACGCTGTACCAGCCCAGGTTGGCCGTGTCCACGTTGCCCTGCATGTCCACGCCCAGGGTGGGGTCATAGTTGTCGGAATGGGTGGTGCCCAGCTCCGCATATGGCGTAAATATCTGCACCCGTACGGTATCGCTGCCCACCAGGCTTATCTGCGGGCCGGTCACGTCCACCACCACTACCGTGCGGCTGGCCGTGGCGGTATTGTTGGCCGAGTCGGCTACGCCGTACCCTATCACGTAGGTACCCACTACCGTGGCCTTCAGTGGGTTGCTCACCGTTACGCTGCCGGTGATGTCGCCGTCCACCAGGTCTTCTGCCTTGTAGCCGGGCTCTGTCCAGGTGCCAAACACCTCAATGGTGTCAACCAGCGCGCCGTACAGCGTGAGCACCGGCGCGGTGCGGTCTTCTTCCAGCACCACCACCGAGTAGTCCTCAAACTCGCCAAACTGGTGGGGGCCGCAGGCCACGTTGTTCAGCGACTTGTAGTTCACCGCCACCCTCATGCGGGTCTTGCCCGCCGTGGCGCCGGTGGGCACTGCCACCTGTGCGGTAAACTTCATGCCCGTGCCCTGGGCCTCGCTGGCCACCAGCTCGCCCGCATCGTCAAAGTCGCCGTCTATGTTCCAGTCTATCCACGCCTTGCGCGTCATGGGCCGGCTGTTGGTGGCGCGCTCCACCACCAGGTCGTAGCTGCGCCCGCGCTCCAGCTCCGTGCTCAGGTGCAGGTAGTTGCCATAGCCGCTCTTGCCCGTGCTGCTGCTGTTGTCTATGTCGCCCAGCGACACCCGGCTTATGGCCACGTCGGCGTCCAGGTTGGCCACGGAGGGCAGGCAGTAGTCCAGCACCTGTATGTAGGATGTCTTTATGATCGAGTCCTTGCCGTAGGGGTTGCCCTTCTCCAGCTCTATGGTGTAGTAGCCGCCCCGCGTAAAGATCACGTCTATCCACTCGTCGGTCAGGTCGCTC
>JACPUW010000007.1 GCA_016192035.1 Bacteroidota bacterium | reverse complement strand
GCCTTTCAGGATCAAGGCCGCTTCTTTTTCGCTAGCCGTACCCGGAATCCTTATGCCTATGCCAATCCCTTCTATTCCCACAAAAAAGTGGAAGGGTTTGCCGATAGGCGGATCCTGGGCCACCAAAATACCATCATATACGGCATAGGCCTTTGAACTTGCTGATGCGGCATGAAGGCTGCTATCTGCCCACATTTGCGGGCCACCTGAACATAATGCCTACCGGCAACGTACCGGTGTGTAGTCCATATAGACGGCCCAACGGTGGCTGGTGCCCAAGCAGCTCCAAGTATGGTTATAGCTTAAGTTGACCTGCTGACCTAGAACGGATAGGTCTGGGCACATAAAAACTGCGGAAAACCAGGGGACGGACCTGGTGGGGTTTCTAATGATGACCCACAGAATTGGCCCCCAGGCCAAATTGATGGAAAGCTAAGGAGCAGGCCGCGTATAGGTGACACATAGGCGGGAACCCCACCTTTGTATATTGTGGGCTAGACTTCAAGCGGAACCGGGATGCAAGGCTCCCTTCCTAGTGACAGGCGTTTGCTGCCCGTATCCAGTCAACCAGGGAGTTAAAACCCGTTTTTTGAATGATATTGCGCCGGTGGGTATCCACGGTGTGTTTTGATATGTGGTGGGCATTGCCAATTTCTTGGCTGCTAAAACCCATGACCACGGCAGAAAAAATTTCGCGCTCCCTTTTGCTGAGCAATTCTAGGGTTGTACCAGAAGCCAAATCCAATTGGGATACTTCCAGTTCGTTTAGTTTGCCATTCATAATAAACCTATATTAACCTAACAATCAATAATCGAAGACCCAAAAGTGAGGCAATGGCTACCCCAGGGCATCACCCTTTAGGGTGATTCGGGCTCAGTCCAGTAGGTTGTTGTCGGCGGCGTATTTCACTATGCCCAGAGATGTTTTAAGGTTCAATTTCACTTGTATGTTTCTCCTATGTGTTTTTACCGTATTGGCCGAAAGAAACAAGGCATCGGCTATTTCTTGGATACTCATATCCTTGGCGGTGAGTTTAATAATTTCGATTTCACGTTCGGTAAGGGTATCCTGTGGTTTGGGCTGTTGTTCCCGGTTTCTTTCCAGGAGCATTTCTTGCATGGCCCTTTGCAGCAAGCCTTCCCCAAAAAATGCCTCCCCTTGGCTCACCCGGGTAATGGCCGTAACCAACACATCCCTTGACGTATTTTTGAGCAGATAGCCATCTACTTGCAGCTCTATCAGGCGACGGACAAAGCTGGGCTCACCGTGCATGGTGACAATGATGATCTTGGTATCAGGGTAAAGCCGCTTAATTATTCCGGAGGCTTCCTCCCCGCCCATATCGGGCATGTCCAGGTCCAATAGTATCAGATCTACTTGTTTTTCCTTTAGTTGGTTCATCAACTGCACCCCCGTGTACGCCTTTCCTATGATTTCTATGTGGTCTGCGCCCTTCAACAACATTTCGATGCCATCCACAAACATGGCGTGGTCATCGGCAATTATTACCTTTATCATAGTATGCAAATTATCGTATTATACAACCAAATGTTACGCCTCTTGAGACAAGGGTATGTCCACCAATACGGTAGTCCCGCTCCCTTTGCCTGTGTCAAACTCAACGGTGCCCTGTAGGTGGGCTACACGGGTTAGGATATTCTTAAGGCCCAACCCGTCTTTTTTCTTTGCAACATCATAGTCAAATCCCCTTCCATTGTCTTCAAACACAATGCTTAGATTATCGTCAAATTGGAGCACCTGTACATTTACCTTGGTGGCATGAGCATGTTTTACGGTATTGGCAAGGAGTTCTTGCACCAATCGAAAGATGTGGGTTTCCAGTGATTTGTCGAGCTTAGACTCAAGTCCGTTGATCGCCATTTTAACCTGAATGGAGCCGCTAGCCGACACCATGTCGGACAAATCATATAGGGCGGCCTTTAACCCAAACTTTCCGAGCACGTTAGACGCCATGTCATGGGAAATCTTGCGCACTTCCACACAGGCATCGTCTAGCATATGGTGCACCTTTTCAAACAGTGCCACTTGCTCTCCATTGTGTTTATTGGTCAGCACTTCAAAGTGGTGTTTCACGGTAGAGAGCAAACTTCCCAAACCATCGTGCAATTCCGCCGAAATGCGCGTGCGCTCCTGTTCCTGGCCTTCCACCAAGGCCCTCACCCGCTCCATTTTGTTTTCCCGTACCAATTCCTCCAATTTTTTCCGGTGTATCACTTCGTTTTGTTCATTAATAATCTTGCGGTTTCTATACCGCTGCCAAAACAATAGGGCCAAAAGGGCTGCGCTGAGCATCAGGGCAGATAAGGCCAGGGAAATTGCCACCATCCAGCGGCTTTTGTTCTGCGCCTTGAGCCCCACCTTTTCCAAGCGCATTTTGTCATTTTTAAGTCGCTGTTTGGCAAACTTGTTTTCATACTCCACCACCATGCGGTCAAGGTCACCGCTTTTTATGTGGCCTGCCAGCCTTAGACGTTCTTTTAAGAAGAACATGGCCGAGTCCAGTTGGCCCATTTTCTCGTAGGTATGCGCTATGTTATTGGCCAAGTCATACCTGAGGCCCTTATTAACCAGTGTATCCATATACACCTTTCTCATTGACCTGACCGCATCTTGATATCGCCCCTGTAGTACTTGTAGATTTGAAAGATTGGTGAGCACTACCCCAATTGTTTCCCAATCCTTTGTCATCTCTACCAGTTGCCTGGCTTGTTTAAGCGTTGCGGCTGCCTCAGGCAGTTTACCTTGGGCGCCATACACGGCACCAAGCATAGAAAGTATATGTGCTTGATCACTGGGGTTAAGCATCAAGCTGCCATAAAGCAAGGAATTGATCTCCATCTCCGCTGAGTCCAACACGCCCCGGACACCAAACATAGATGCCAAGGCCAGTTTTGTTTGAATCACCATCTTATCCCTTTTTTTATCTACGCTCCACTTTAGGACTGTCCGAATGGCTTGCATGCCCTTATGGTAATATCCCTGGCCATCGTAGATAGAACCAAGCAAGAGTTGAAGTTCCATATATACATGGTTTTGCTTCCCTTTTAACAAGGCCAGTGTGGAATCGCTATATGCCAAGGCAGAATCAATGTATTGCAATTCCTTATAGCACTGCACAATCTCCTTCATGGAAGTGGCCCATACCAGGGTATCACTAGCCTCCTTGGCCAACAAGGCAAGTTGTCTTAGGCTTGTCAGTGCATGGGGATATTCGTTCTTGCCAGCAAATAAGCGCGTCATGAGCCTTAAAGACAGCACTTTATGCCTATAAATCCCTAGGCTATCGGAGAGGTGCAGGTAGGTGTTGGCAAAATCAGTGGCTGCCTTATACCGGCTTCCATCTATTGATGCACTGAGTGAATCGCGCAGCACCATTAGGCCCAGGGTGTCCACGGCACCTGCTCCTTGTCCTTCCCCATTTGGCCTGGTGCAGGAGCCAAAAAGAAATAGCCCTGCTAAAAACCAAAATAGGCTAAATTTCGATACTGGAGCTCGATTCACGGAAAATACGGTATCTTGAAAATCCAAATCAAGCCATCGTCACTCCCTTGGTTCTTTTTCTTCTTTTTTCCTTTCAAAATTTTTGTATCGGGGATATTCACCATATGGCTGTGGTAAAGGGGGTTTGTGCGGCTATTGCTTACCTGCTCGTATTCAAAAGTAAGTTCCACAAAGGGGTCGTTTATGTCCACCACCGGTGGGTGCTCCACATAGCCAGTAGAAATGTTTTGTATGCCAGATACCTGATAATTATTCCCTCCCAAGTCTTCGGCGTGGAAACACACGTCTTCATTGGTCATGGTTTTCACTTGCACATCTTGCACGGCTACCCTCCATATACCTTGAACGATTCCATTTTCCATAACCCTTACTTCAAAACCAACGATATTGGGGGACGGAGTACACTCGATTTCCTGCATATGCACATGCACTTCACTGGCACCAGGGGATTGTAGGTCTAGGGTAAACTGCCTCACGTCAAAGCCATCTATATCACAGTCGGTTTCAGAAAGCAGGATAGTGCCGTAAGTGGTTTGGAGTGGCACCATCACGCGCAGATGGTAAGGGCCGCCTACTGAAGCGGCGGCGCAAATGGCATGTGGTTTTTTGTAGTTCATTGTTTTACGTTTTTTTTGTTGCGCACAAATGACTACACTGTATCCATACCTGGGCTCACCCCTTTGGGTGATTGTGGATTTCCTGAAATTCCCCTATTCGCTACTGTCTCCTAGTTACTTGGCCGCTTAAACCGAAAACTATCATGGCCATATGGACAATGGCGGCACTTGTTGCCGCAACAATAGCCCCTCTTTAGATGGTACGATTCGGTAAACACTACCATGCCATCATCAGTGACGTAGTAGTCTTCACCTTTCTTTAATCCTTTAGATTTTGGCATGGCTCAATTCAGTTTCTAAAAGTTGTTTCTTGTGCAGGGAATGGTAGTAACCGCCAATATCCAGTAGTTGTTTATGGTTTCCTTGCTCAATTATTCGTCCCTGGTCCAGCACCACGATTAGGTCGGCATTCATAACCGTGGAAACACGATGGCTCACAATAATGGTAGTCACCTTTTTACGATTGAGTTGCTCCAATATTTTAGCTTCGGTATTGGTGTCCACGGCAGAGAAGCTGTCATCGAATACCAGCACCTGTGGCTGCCGATAGAGTGCCCTGGCTATGGACAAGCGTTGTTTTTGCCCCCCCGACAAGGTGATGCCCCGCTCACCCAGCAGGGTATGCAGGCCTTTGGGAAATCCATCCAGGTCCTTCGCCAAATCGGCAATCTGCAACACCTCTTCCACCTTTTCTGGGGAATCAACCCCATTTCCACCCCACAACACATTGTTGTACAGGGACTCACTGAACAAGAAGCTATCTTGAGGCACCACGCCGAGCATTTGGCGGAACGCCATCAATTGGGCTTGGCGCAAGTCGATACCATTCACCCTAATTGACCCATTGGAAGGGTCGTATTGCCGCAAAAGCAAGTTTACCAAAGTGGTCTTACCGCTACCGGTCCTGCCTACCAAACCCACTTTTTGTCCTGGGCGAATGGTAAGGTTAAATCCGGAAATGGCTTTGCGCTTGGCCCCGGGATAGGAAAACGACACATTTTCAAACTCTAGGGAATGTATCCCGTTTCCTGGATCTACCTGTCCCGCTACTATGTCAGGCTTGATGTCCATCAATTCGTTTATGCGCTTTTGTGATGCCGCCGCCCGCTGTATGATGGCGGTGACCCATCCTATGGCAGCAACCGGCCAGGTGAGCCTGCCCACATACATGAAAAACTCTGCTATGTTGCCCGCACTGGCCCCACCGGCCATGTACAATTGGCCACCTATATAGATGGTAATCAAATTACAAAGACCAATCAAAAACAAAATAAGGGGGATAAACAGTGCATTGACCTGTACCAAAGCCAAAGCCTTGTTCCGGTATTCAGAACTCTGACCTTCAAATGCCCGAATTACTTTCCGTTCAGCCGCAAACGCTTTGATAACCCGAATGCCGCTATACATTTCTTGTACATAGGTGGAGATGCGCGACATCTGCTCTTGAAGGATGGTACTCCGGTCATGTATGAGCTTGTTCACATAGTAAATGCTTATGGCAAGTACCGGCATGGGCAAGAGCACATAGAAGGTCATTTTCACGTTGACCGAGAACATCACTATGAGTACCAGCACGATATTACTGGCAAAGTTGATGGTGTACATAATGCCCGGCCCCAAGTACATGCGTACATTGGCCACATCCTCGGTTACCCTTGCCATTATGTCGCCAGTGCCATACTTGCGGTAAAACGACATGGACAATGACTGTAGATGGGCATAAATATCGTCCTTGAGCTGTTTTTCTATCTTGCGCGATGCCACTATGATCATCTGCCGCATAAGAAACAGAAAGACACCACTTATCAAAGCAAAAATCAAGAATTTGATGCCAAACCCGATAAAAGTACCAGTGACATGACCTGGATCTATGGGCATGTCTCCGCTTTGGTATTGCTCAATGATTTCAGTTGCCTTGTCCAGGGTATCACGCACAATCTTGGGCTGGCGGATGGCAAAGTAGTTAGAGAGGATAACAAACAACAGCCCAATGGCCAACTCCTTCTTGTACTGCCATAAATACCTATTTAGTTTTGACAACTCTTTCATGGATCGTCAGGGTAATATGTTGCTACACACAATAGCAAAGTGGGGCGCAAGATAGCTCCCGCCCGGCATGACACGCCCAACACACCAATGGCCCCTGGGGGCTTGCGCTTACCCCTGGTTCATCTACTTTTGCACCGCCTTTTGCAAAACAACCCCATAAAAACAAAACGCATACAATGAGCACGCTGAGCGCCACCCTAGTGGAGACCGAAAACTATGTTTTTGAGAAACTGACCCAATATGATTACGAACAACTGGTTATGGTCCAAGACAAGTCCACGGGACTAAAGGGTATCATAGCCATACACAATACCGTGCTGGGTCCCGGCCTGGGTGGCACACGTATGTATGCCTATGCCAATGAGCGCGATGCCATAGTGGACGTGTTGCGCCTGAGTAGGGGCATGACGTATAAGGCAGCGGTATCTGGACTGAACCTAGGCGGTGCCAAGGCCGTGCTTATTGGCGACCCAACCAAATTAAAATCAGAGGCTTACTTTAGAAAATTTGGCCGATATATTGAAAATCTCAACGGCAAATACATCACCGCCGAGGATGTAGGCACCACTACCAAAGATATGGAGTACATAGCCATGGAAACCGAAAATGTGGTGGGACTGCCTGAAAGCATGGGCGGTGGTGGCGATCCTTCACCGGTCACCGCATATGGCGTGTACCTAGGCATGAAGGCATCGGCCAAAGTGGCTTACGGAAGTGATTCACTGAACGGTAAAACCGTATTGGTAGAAGGTGTGGGCAAGGTGGGTACCTACTTGGTGGAGCGCCTGGCAAAAGAAGGCGCCCGTATCCTTATATCCGATGTTAATGAGTCTGCACTCAAGGCGGTATCAAGTAAATACCGAGCTGAAATAGTGCCTGTTGACGCGGTGTTTGATGCACCAATGGATATTTACGCACCCTGTGCCCTGGGGGCAAGGGTGAATACCGAGTCCATTGCGGCCATGAAATGCCAGATAATAGCTGGAGGAGCCAATAATCAATTGGCCAAAGAAGACCAAGACAGCCTGCTGCTAAAAGAAAAGGGCATTCTATACGCCCCTGATTTCTTGATAAATGCGGGAGGTTTAATCAATGTTTATACAGAGTGGAACGGATATAACCGCGAAACGGCCATGTCAACCACTGAAAACATTTATGACTCTACCCTAAGGATTTACGAAATAGCTTCATCACAGGACTCTACTACACTGGATGCTGCCAAACACCTGGCCGAAAAGCGCATAGCTGATATAGCCAAGGTGCAATCAACCTACTAAACCGCTGGATGCTCAATAGAAGACAGGTACGGCTCAAGGTAATGCAGGTACTCTACATGTATTACCAAGGAGGCCGGGAGATGACCACCGATCAACTCATTTCAGCTTATGACCGCGAGGTAGGGCGCATAGAACGGCTCTTTTATTACCACCTCGCCTTTTTAAGGGAATTGGACCACTATGCCCTTACATATGATGCCGATGTGCGCAACAAGTATTTGGAAGCCTCGCGATTGGCAACCGAGCACTTGGTGATACGAAACAATCCCATCATACGCGCCATAGTGGACAAGCCCGAATTGCAGCAAGGATTGGAAAGGCTAAAAGTGGCCTTTAATTACGATGCCGAAGACAACCTGGTGCAGAAGGTGTTTATGGACCTGAAAAACAGCGAATACTATAAAGAGTATATCACTAACCTGGAACAGCCAGGAACCCATGAAGAGTTTGTAATGCACCTCTTTAAGCATTATGGCGATAATTTTCAGCTCTTTGAACAGCATTTTGAGGAAGAGTACCCAAACCTTCAAGATGACAAAAAGCTGGTGGCCAGCATGATAAAAAAGACCGTACAAAACATACTGACAGGCAAGGAGCCATTTATGGTAGAATTTGTGCAAGACTGGGAGAATACCATGGGTTTTGGCCAAGAACTACTCCAAAAGGTAGTGGCACATGACCAAGAGCTCATGGACATGGTGCTAAAGAAAATACATAAATGGGAGCCTGGCCAGGTAGCTGTGCTTGATAACATTATCATTAAAATGGGGATCGCGGAATTCCTGTATTTCCCTTCTATTCCTTCTACGGTGACCATAAACGAATACGTGGAACTGGCCAAGAATTACAGCCCGCCCAACAGTAAAAAGTTTGTGAACGGGGTGCTGGATACCATAAGCCGTGAACTGGTGCTGCAGAAAGGAACCGAAGAGTCTGCCGAGTAAATTTGAACTATAAATACCGATATGCGAAAGAGTACGTGGATATGGGCCATTCTGGGACTTGCATTGGCCAGTTGTGGCAATGGGCCTGAAAACCAAGGCCAGACCGAAGAAGCTGAAACCTTGGATCCGGCCATAATTGAACAAAGCAATCCCAACACCGGCACGGGTGACAAGGCCCTACAAAAGATTGCCGAAGTGCAGTTTGAAAAAAACCGCCACAATTTTGGAAAGGTAAAATATCAACAGCCTGTAATTTACTACTTTGAGTTTACCAATACAGGTGAAACAGATTTGGTGATCCTAGAGGCCAAGGCATCATGTGGCTGCACCACACCTGAATGGCCAAAAGAACCCATCAAACCCGGCGAAAAGGGAAAGATAAAAGTGGGATTCAAGTCCACGGCTGAAGGCCCATTCAATAAGCAAATCAATGTGGAAGCCAATACCAACCCACAAACCACCGTGCTCACCATAGTGGGAGAAGTGCTTAAGGATCCAGCAAACCAACCCAATTAAAAACAAGAACAAACCAATGGCCGGAAACCTGCCTTCACTGCTCATGATCGTCGCCATGCTCGTGGTGATGTTTTTCTTTTTCATCCGCCCTCAACAAAAGCGCATGAAAGAGATGAAGAACTTTAGACAAGCCCTGGAAAAAGGGAGCAAGGTGGTAACCACCGGCGGCATACACGGCAAAGTGGTGGAACTGCGCGAAAACAATACCGTATTGGTGGACTCCGGTGGCACTAAAATTATTGTGGACCGCGAATCATTGAACCCCGGGTTTGAACCCGCCCCAAAATAACCGCGCTTAGTGTGAACCGCCCCAACTGGCTTAAAGAATTGCTAGCCCGCCTGGGCCATGTCAACCTTAAGCTTTTGGCAGCTTGCACATCCGTTTCCTTTGTGCTTTGGTTTTTCCAGAGCATGGGCAAGGAGTACACCGCCGACATTGTGCTTCAATTGGAGTTTACCAACCTGCCGGCTGACCAAACATTTGCCAGTGCCCCGCCCAACCAAATTAAAATAATGGTTACGGGCATAGGCTGGGACTTATTTTCTTACCATTTTCACCTAAAAAAACCGGTTTATAGGGTTGATCTCTCCAATTTGCCAAAAGACCATACACTCAACCTGGCCCCTGTTAAAGACCTTATTGTTCAATCCATTCCGGGCTTGACCAATATACTTAGCCAACAACCTGAAGAAATAGCCCTAGACTTAGAGCCCGCCATTAAAAAGAGGGTCCCCGTTTTGCCCCGGCTCGACTTAAAACCAGCCAAGGGCTATGGCATAAACGCCATTACATCTACCCCACCCGACGTGGAAATATTTGGCCCTAAGAGCCGATTGGATGCAATTGAGTACGTTTCCACACAATTGATAAAGCTTGATGAGGCACAAGGAGAAATTATTGTGAACGCCAAACTCGAGTTGCCAGAGGGCGTGGAGCGTGCCGACGTGGATATGGTGTCATTAACCGCCGACATGGAGCTACTTACGGAAAAGGAAATTGTAACCGCCATAAAAATAAAAGGATACCGGGGCAGCCGCAGGGTCGTGGTGTATCCTCGCACTGTGACCATAAAGGCCCAGGCCACCATGAGCCAGTTTGATGAAATTATGGAGAAGGATTTTGAAGCATATGTGGATTTTGGCACGGGCACGCCCGGCGAAAACGAACTACTTGAATTGGTAGTGGTTAACAAGAACAAAGCGGTAAATGGATTTAGGTACCACCCCAAATACGTGGATTTTTTCTTTGAAGAATGAGCCTTAGGATTGCACTTACCGGCGGTATTGGCTCCGGCAAATCCACCGTAGCCAACATGTTTGGCAAACTGGGCGTCCCCATTTACCAGGCCGATTCTAGGGCAGCCACCCTACAAAACAAAGAGCCACTGCGCACTGCGATTTCAAAACTCCTGGGGGATGAGGTGTATGACCATGGCACCTTACAGCGCAATAAAGTGGCTTCCTTGGTATTTGACAATCCTGGATTATTGCGGGAACTGAACCAATTGGTCCACCCTGCCGTGGCCAGTGACTATGAGCAGTGGCGGCGCAAACAAACCGCCCCTTACACTATTAAAGAAGCAGCCATCATTTTTGAAACAGGCACCCAAGATGCCTATGATAAGGTGATACTGGTAATAGCCCCGCTTGACGATAGAATAGCTAGGGTAGTACAGCGCGATGGAATGACCGCACCGGATGTAAATAAGCGGATAAGCCACCAATGGCCCGACGAAAGGAAAATGAAACTCGCTGATTATGTGATAGAAAATATAACATTAGAAGAAACCGAAATCCAAGTTGCCCGCCTACACCGCAACCTGCTGGGCCTAACTGCCCGGAGTTGATGCCAGACATGTGGATAAATAGTTCGGGATAGCGGCAAATTGTGGAAAATTCCCCGTCCATTTCATTGAATTAAAGCCGAATAAGAAAGTATTTTTACCCTTTTCATAATCAAGAAAATATGAGCACAGATTTGAATGGTTCAAGGGCGTACACCGCCGATAGCATTCAGGCCCTTGAAGGCATGGAACACGTACGCATGCGCCCTTCCATGTACATTGGCGATGTAGGCCTAAGGGGCTTGCATCACCTTGTTTACGAAGTGGTTGACAACTCTATAGACGAGGCCTTGGCCGGGTTTTGCAACCATATTGACGTAATCATTACCCCCGACAATGCCATCATGGTAGAAGACAATGGACGGGGTATTCCGGTTGATATGCACAAAAAGGAAGGCGTATCGGCCCTGGAAGTGGTCATGACCAAAATAGGAGCCGGCGGCAAGTTTGACAAGGATTCCTACAAGGTCTCAGGCGGGCTCCACGGCGTGGGCGTGTCATGCGTAAATGCCCTATCAAAACACCTGAAAGCCACCGTGTACCGCGATGGACTGATGTATGAACAAGAATATGAGCGCGGAAAGCCCCTATATCCCGTAAAACAGGTGGGCACTACCGACAAAAGGGGCACCAAGGTGGAATTCATTCCGGACGAGGTGATTTTTGCCGATAGGGAATTCAGGCATGAAACCCTCTCCGCCCGCCTACGCGAACTCTCCTTTCTCAATGCGGGTGTCACCCTTACCCTTACCGACCAGAGGGAAACGCTGGACGATGGCAACTACAAGAAAGACATTTACTTATCCAAAGACGGACTAAAAGAGTTTGTACAGCTCATAGATCAAAACCGTGAAAACCTATTGTCAGACACCATAAGTTTCATAGGTGAAAAAGATGGTGTCCCCATAGACCTAGCGTTCCAGTTCAATAAGTCGTACAATGAAAACATGCACTCTTATGTAAACAATATCAACACCATAGAAGGTGGCACGCATATAAGCGGTTTCCGCAGGGCGCTCACGGCCACCCTAAAAGCCTATGGCGACAAAGAAAACATGTTTGAAAAGCACAAAGTGGATATAGCCGCCGACGACTTTAGGGAGGGGCTCACCGGGGTGCTTTCTGTAAAAGTTGCTGAACCACAGTTTGAAGGACAGACCAAAACCAAGTTGGGAAACAACGAGGTATCCACCGCCGTATCGCGGTTTGTGTCAGAAAAGCTGGAGTTCTTTCTGGAAGAAAACCCCAGGGATGCCAAGCTCATCATAGAGAAAGTGATACTGGCGGCCAAGGCACGAAATGCCGCCAAGAAAGCCCGAGAAATGGTGCAGCGAAAAAACGTGCTTTCCGGTTCGGGATTGCCCGGTAAACTCTCTGACTGTGCGTCAAAAGACCCCGCACTGAGTGAACTCTACCTGGTGGAAGGCGACTCGGCCGGAGGTACCGCCAAGCAGGGACGCGACAGGGAATTTCAGGCCATACTGCCCCTAAGGGGTAAGATACTCAATGTGGAAAAGGCCTTGGAGCACAAAATTTATGACAATGAGGAAATCAAAAACATGTTTACCGCACTGGGGGTAACCATAGGCACCGAAGAAGACGACAAGGCACTGAACCTTACCAAACTGCGCTACCACAAGGTCATAATCATGACCGATGCCGACGTGGATGGCTCTCACATTCGCACTTTGATACTCACCCTGTTTTTCAGGTACATGAAAGAGCTTATAGAGAATGGGCACATCTACATAGCCACCCCTCCCCTTTACTTGGTAAAAAAGGGCAGCAAACAGGCCTATTGTTGGTCGGAAACCGAACGCGACATATTGGTGCGCGAGTACGGAGGCGACAACCCCAGCTCAGTGGGCATACAGCGGTACAAGGGATTGGGTGAAATGAATGCCGAGCAACTATGGGAAACCACCATGAACCCTGAGTTTAGGACATTTAAAAAAGTGACCATAGAAAGTGCGGCTGAGGCTGACCGGGTGTTTTCCATGCTCATGGGCGACGATGTGCCCCCACGCCGGGAGTTCATTGAAAAAAATGCCAAGTATGCCAATGTAGATCTCTAAGAAACTACATGGTGATAGCTACCGGGACAAGGACACCAATGGTGTCCTTTTTTTGTGTGATTTTGGGTAGTTTGCCAGTAATCAAAAAACCAAAGCACTTTCGCGGTGTTGTTGGCCCCAAGGCCCATAAACCACATGAACCATGAGAACTACCGTATGCCGCAAGGAACATTTCAATGCTGCCCACAGGATATTTAATCCTGCCTGGGACCAAGCCAGAAACCTGGCCGTATTTGGCAAATGTGCCTATGAAAACTACCATGGGCACAACTATGAATTGGTGGTGAAGCTTACCGGCGATATAAATCCCGAGACAGGATATCTCATTGATCTAAAGACAGTAGCCAGAATTGTGGAGGAGGAAGTGGTACTCCCTTTTGACCATAAAAACCTAAACTTGGATTGCCCTGAGTTTGCCCAGCGCATACCAAGCTGCGAAAACATAGCGCAGGTAATTTGGCTTAAGCTTCGCCAACGCTTTGAAAATGAAATGGAACTGGAAGTTATTCTCTATGAAACGCCGCGAAATTGGGTGGAGTACCGGGGACTTTAGGAGCGTTTTGCGGGCCTGGTTTTAAAAGGTAGTCAGGCATGAGTTGTGTGTGTGGAAATCGCCAACGAGCGTTGGCTAGCCCGCAAAACACTCTAAGTGTGGTATTAAAGGTATGAAGAGGATGAGAAGTCTTGAAAAAAAAGGAAGCAAACCAAGAGACCCGTATTTGGGAGGCTACTTGCCCCAAGGTTTGCTTTCTTTGATGTGGAATCAATCGGTCAACTATTTTTATCCCATCGCGGTCGCTCAAGAAAAAAATGATCTTGTCTGTAACAACGATTCAAAAGTATTGGCCCATATCACCCCGTTCCAAGTACAAAAAAGTCAATTTGTCAGTTAATGATTGGGTAGAATAACCACTCTAAGATGGAAAAACCCATATTTTTCAATAAATCCAATGGGTATTTGTCGGAAGAAAATTACCGCAGCATCCCAAGATACCGATGGTTTCTTTGCGCTTTAACCAGCCTGCTCCCTGTCCCAGCCTTCTACCAAGTGGTAAAGGCTGCGCATGGGGCGGCCACTTCCTCCCTTTGAGATGTATTCGTGGTCTTTTCTGGTAAAAGAAACCCCAGCTATGTCTATATGGAGCCAGGGCAAGCCCCCGGTAAATGCTTCAACAAAACATGCCGCCGTAATGGTACCCGCCAGTCCGTCGCGCCCTATGTTGGAGAGATCGGCCACATCTGATGAAACCAAGTCGCGGTATTCGTCATCAATTGGAAGGCGCCAAAAGTTCTCATCTGCTTGTTTGGAAGCTTGTTGCAGCTTTGTGTACAAGGAATCTTCGCTACATACCACACCGGCCACATGCTCGCCCAAGGCCGTTTTGACCGCACCGGTGAGCGTGGCCACGTCCACCACTGCCCGTACATTCTCCTTGGTTATGGCATAGGTTATGGCATCGGCCAGGGTCAGGCGGCCTTCCGCATCCGTATTGCCTACTTCTATTGTCAGGCCCTGCATACTCTTAAGTATATCGCCTGGGCGGTATGCGTTGCCCGCTATGGCATTCTCACATGCCGCTACCACCCCCACCACCGACTGCGCGCTGCCCAACCTGGCCAGGGCGCACATGGTGGCAATTACCAGTGCAGCACCGCCCATATCCCCTTTCATGTGCAGCATACCCTGGGTAGGTTTTATGGACAAACCCCCAGTGTCATAGGTTACTCCTTTGCCTACCAAGCCTATGGGGGTGTTTAATCCCTGGCCCTTCCACCGCATCACTATAAGGTATGGTAGCCGGGATGAAGCCTGTCCAACTGACAAAAACGCTTCCATTCTCATCTGCCTACATGCTTCTTCATCATACACTTGCACTTCAAATCCAAAAGCAGTGCCCCAATATTGGGCTTTCTGTGCCAGGGCCTCAGGGTAGAGCTCATGGGCCGGGGCATTGATCAGTTCCCTCGCATCTACCGTACACTCACCGAGTATCACACCCTTGCGCACCAATTCGTTGGCCATAGGGTGTACAGAGGCCAAAGCCACCTCGGTCAACCCAACAACCCATTGTTTATCTGTTATATATGATTTGTATTCGTAATTGGCCATGATGGCTGTCTCACCCACCAATTGTTCCCAGTCTATGACAAGTACGCCTGCCGCCCATGAAGGATAGCCTACCCACACATGGGTCATTTTATGTTTCCTGGCTTCTTTTATCCCCTTGCCTATGGCCCTCCTCAATTTGTCCTGGCTGCATTTTTCCAATTTTCCCGCACCGCAAAGCAGGATTCGCTGACCATCAGGCCCCAAGATATAGGCAAATTCACCTGGTTTTGATTGGAACACCGTATGGTTTAGGTAATGCGCGATAATGGGCCCTGCGCTATCCGGTGCATCATATACCACTTGCTCCCCAATTTGGCAGCTTAATACGAGCAAGGCGTGATGGGGCTCAGGACTTGGCAATATTCGAA
Organism: Bacteroidota bacterium; assembly: GCA_016192035.1. Lineage (GTDB taxonomy): Bacteria > Bacteroidota > Bacteroidia > CAILMK01 > JACPUW01 > JACPUW01. The sequence goes on along the minus strand of JACPUW010000007.1, from coordinate 158,621 downwards.
ATTCCATAAGTCTTACTTATCTGTCTATGATTTGTTTAAACAGATTGGCGGCCTGCACGAAATGAACGAATAAGGGGTGAGGGGTGAGGACAGTACTACTATATTCGGGGTGAAACTGTGATGCAATATAAAAAGGATGTCCCTCAAGTTCCACAATTTCAACCAAATCAAGATCCGGATTGATGCCAACGGCCTTGAGGCCGGCCTTTTCCATGTCTTTTCGGTATCGGTTGTTAAACTCAAAACGGTGCCTATGCCGCTCCAAAATAGAGTGCCCCCCATATATGCCCTGCACCTTGCTGCCCCTTTTTAGCTCACAGGGATAGGCGCCTAGCCGCATGGTTCCCCCTTTATGGGTCACTTCCCGCTGGCCTTCCATGAGATAAATGACAGGATTCTTTGTATCAGGGTCTATTTCAGTGGAATGGGCATCGGACAAACCGAGGACATTGCGCGAAAATTCAATTACCGCACACTGCATTCCTAGACAAATACCCAAGAACGGCAACTTTTGCTCGCGGGCATAGCGAATGGCGGCAATTTTGCCCTCTATGCCCCGCGCCCCAAACCCAGGGGCTACCAGCAGCCCGTCCAAGTCGCGCAGCTTTTCACCCACATTTTCATCGGTAATAAACTCCGATGAAATAAGGTCTATGTTCACCTTGCACTCGTTGTGGGCGCCAGCATGTTTAAGTGACTCAATAATAGACTTATACGCATCAGGCAACTCAGTGTATTTGCCCACTAGGCCAATGCTTACTTCCGTAATGGGGTTCTTGAGTTTTTGCAAAAACGCTTTCCAGTCGTGTAGCTGAGGTTCATTTTTGGTAGCCAACTTTAGCTTGGCCAGTACCACCTTGTCCAAATTTTCCTTAAGCATGTGCAATGGGACATCATATATGGTTTGGGCATCAATAGCCTCAATAACAGCGTTGATCTTAACATTACAAAACAGGGCCAACTTCCTGCGTATGGCCTTGTTGAGCGGATACTCCGTGCGGCAAACCAGTATGTCAGGCTGTACCCCCGATTCCAGAAGCACCTTTACAGAGTGTTGGGTGGGTTTTGTTTTTAGTTCTTCAGATGTTTTTAGGTATGGAATGAGGGTGAGATGCACCACCAAGCAATCATAGGCCCCCAATTCCCACTTAAACTGCCGTATGGCCTCCACGTAAGGAAGGGATTCTATGTCGCCCACCGTACCGCCAATTTCGGTGATAATTATATCATAATCACCAGATTCGGCCAGTTTCACAAACCGGCTTTTTATCTCGTCGGTTATGTGGGGCACTACCTGTACGGTCTTGCCCAGATAGTCGCCCCGGCGTTCCTTTTGTATCACGGTAGAATAGATCCTGCCCGTGGTCACATTGTTGGCCTGGCTGGTGCGCACATTTAGAAAACGTTCGTAATGACCCAAATCCAAATCCGTTTCCGCCCCGTCTTCTGTCACAAAGCACTCACCGTGTTCATAGGGGTTAAGGGTTCCTGGATCTACATTGATATAGGGGTCAAACTTTTGTATGGTGACCCGGTATCCCCTGGCCTGGAGTAATTTGGCCAGTGATGCGGCCAATATCCCCTTGCCCAGGGAGGAAGTTACCCCTCCGGTCACAAAAATGTATTTGGTCTTGCTCGGTGAAGATTCCATTTTATCCTTGTTCCTGTATTTGATTTAGATAGTCGTTTGCCCTGGCCATGTCTTGCGGTGTGTCCACCGAAATAACCCCTTCATCCGTTTCCACCAGTCGTATGCGGTGGCCTAGTTCCATCCAGGTCAATTGTTCCAAAAATTCAATGGCCTCCAATTTTCCTGTAGGGTAGTGCATGAGCTGTAGCAGCACATCTCTCCTAAAGGCATAGATACCAATATGTTTATAATATATATGATGTTGGGTCCATACTCCTTTAGGCAAGTTTCTGGCATAGGGTATGGGGGCACGGCTAAAATAAAGGGCATAACCCAGCTTGTCTTTTACCACTTTGACCGAGGAGGGTTCCCAGAGAGGGGAATCGCCGTGCAGCGGGTAGCACAAAGTGGCAATTTCAGTTTCGGTGTGGTCAAAGGCGCGGATCAGTGCCTCCACCTGATCCGGTTTCACAAATGGTTCATCACCTTGAATATTCACTACCACATCACAATCAATTGCCTGGGCCACCTGGGCACAGCGCAAGGTGCCCGAGGGCAGGTGAGAAGGGGTCATGGCTGCCTTTCCCCCGGCCAGTACCACTGTTTCTGCTATCCTATCGTCATCGGTAGCCACTACCAAATCATCAAATCCAAAGCGAAGTGCATTTCTAAACACCACTTCTATCAAGGGCTTGCCGCCCAACATAGCCAAGGGCTTCCCCGGAAACCGGCTACTGCCCATCCTAGCGGGTATTATGCCTACCACCTTCATCCTTCGCTAAATGTTCCGTCATACATATGCAGTGTCCTATCGGCCATGCTGGCCAACCCTTCATTGTGGGTTACCAGCACAAAGGTCTGGCCCAACTGCAACCTAAGGGAAAATATCAATCTGTGAAGTTCATCCGCCGAAGCAGAGTCAAGATTTCCAGTAGGTTCGTCGGCCAAGACAAGGGCAGGGCGGTTGATCAGGGCCCTGGCCACTGCTACCCTTTGCTGCTCGCCGCCAGAGAGTTGGCTGGGGTAGTGCCCTACCCTATCTTTTAAACCGAGCAATTTCAATAACTCCAGCGCGCGTTCACGCGCCTCGGCGCGTGAAACCTTGGCTATAAGCGCGGGCAACATGGTGTTTTCCAAGGCAGTAAACTCCGGCAATAAGTGGTGAAATTGAAATACAAAACCAATATTCTGGTTTCGAAAATGGGCCAACTGCTTGGGCTTGGCAAAATCGGGTGTTTGTCCTTTGTACCGAACCTGCCCACTGTCAGGCCTGTCAAGGGTGCCCAGTATATGCAAAAAGGTGGATTTACCTGCACCTGATGGCCCCACAATAGCCACTACCTCCGCTTCTGCCACGGTACAGCTCAATCCTTTAAGCACATGTAAATCACCATAATGCTTATGAATATCAATGGCCTCTATCAAGATGGATTGCCTTGGGTAACGGTGCCCGAAAGTAAGAATTCAACAATGCTTGCCTTCATGGCCTTTGCCTTTGAAAGCCCGGTTTTGTTGATAATGCCCTTGACGCAAATCGTCCTCCCTCTGATTCAGATCAAGGCATGATATCTAGCAAATACGGGCTAATATTGCCAGGGCACAGAATAACTCATTGCGCATTACCTCACCAATGTATAGAACCGCTTTATTAGTGAATACCAACAATATGGCAAATTCCCGATAACAGTGCCAAGGAACAGGTTTTTAGCCATTTGCCTAGAGAATCTGTAGCAATCCAATCCCCCATGAAAAGGTCTTCTCCCATGTTAGGCCCCATAATAGCCATAGTCATTCCGGTGTATAGGGATCTTTCTGGACTACAAATGACCATTGAACTGATAGAGCCTGAATTAGAAGGCTTAACATATGAATTGGTGGTAGCCAATGACGGAAATAGCCCTGCCGTAGCTACATGGCTAGAAAACAAGGGAATAAAACATGTGTACAGCACTGCCCAACAGGGGTCCTATGCCATGCGCAACCTTGGCATTGCAGCCACCACGGCAAGTAAAATCCTGTTTATGGATGCCGGGGTGCTTCCACAGCCAGGCTGGTGGAAACTTGTGCAGGACAATATAAACAAGGCGAGATACATTGCCTTCAATATCAATGTGCTAATCCCAAGCAACGCAGGTATGTTTCAACAGTACAGCCGCTATACGGAGTTTACCTGCCAAAAATATTGGGACAAGCACCACTTTGGGCCCACCGCCTTTCTATGCGTACACCGCACGGTATTTGTGGAGTTGGGGGCATTTGATGGCAGTTTACAGTCTGGGGGCGATTTTGAGTTGGGCAACCGCTGCTGGCGTTCCGGTCTATCCATGACTTTTGTGCACAACGACCTCATATACCATCCGTCAAGGACGCTGGCGAAAAAACTCACAAGAAACATACGGGTAATCAAGGGCTTGCGACAGCTTACACTGAAATATTCCGGAGCAGAAAATGAAATTGCAAGGGTAGATTGGACTGAATTGGCATTATCGCCAATACGGGCGGTAGGCAGCCTTATGGCCCTGCCGAAAAGCCGGGCCAGGGAACTGGGTTGGCCCTTGGCTAAGCTTTTTATAGCGGAACTGGGCCACCAGATTGTGTACTACGCAGCTCTTACAGTGGCCATTATTCGCAAATGAACTTATGGAGTATGTACCCGCCATAGTCATCCCGGTGTACCAGCGATTGGGGAGCTTGCAGTTACTCCTATGGTCTATAGAGCGGGCTGCAGTTCCTGCCGGGGTCCCCATAGTTTTCATGGCCCATGCCGGATGCTCGCCCAGGGTATGGGAATGGGTGAACCAATACCCCTGGCCTAGAGGAGAAAAACATTGTCGCTTAAACCCCAAACCTATTGGACTGGAGGAAAACCTAAGACAATGCGGCAACCTGACCCAGCAATACGGCTCGGTAATCGTGCTGGAAGACGACTGCCTGGTGGCCCCTTCGTTCTACACCTTTGCCCAGCAAGCACTTAATTTCTACTCCAAAGAAAACAGCGTAGCCCAAATAAGTCTTTATCAATACGATATTAAGCCAAATATACCCGTTTATTGGCATCGTTTGCATTCGGAATACGCCAGTTACTTCGTTCAAAAAACGTCCACCTATGGCCAGGCCTACACCCATGTGCAGTGGGAAGGATTCAACGAATTCTTGCGCCAGCCTGACCGCAATGCCCAGATAAACCACCTGCTCCAAAAGGGGCAATTGCCTTCCAAATACCAGCGCTATGGTGTGAACAACTGGGAATTGCAGCACAATGCATATATGGTGCTACACGAAAAAGGCAGTGTATGGCCCAGGCTATCCCTTTCAAGCAATCAAGGAGTGGTAGGAACCCACCACAAGACCTCCATTGATTCCGGTTTGTTCCAAACCCCCATGCTCCCTTCTGTAAAGACCTTTGCCCTTGCACCGATTGGGCCCCATGGCCTTTGGTACGACCCTTATGCCGAGGTCCATCCGGGTGTGTTTGCCAATATCTTAGAGCTACACGGCATAGCCCCCGATCAAACCGAAATAGACCTTTGGGGCACCAAACCTTTGTCAATAAGCAATAAACCGTATTGGCTCACATCAAAACCTACCACTGAGGCAATTGCTCGTTTCGGAATGGATCTTAAGCCACTGGAAACAAATATTTTATGGCAGTTTCCTGGCCAAGGGCTCTCTTTAAGCAAGGCTACATCCATACAATCCGTGGCCTGGCCAGACCACTTGGCGCATGCCAGATCATTTTTCAGTCACCACCCTGATGTAGGCCTATGGCCATACCTGCGCTACAAATGGCTAAAATATGTGGATAGAAAGCGGCATGGGAAGCGTTAGGCTGGCCATTTTTGTGCTTCACCCCAACCAGATGCGGGGATTGATCCCATGATTCGAATCGGAATCCTTTTTGGCGGAAAATCGCGCGAACGTGAAGTCTCCTTTGCCGGTGGGCGCACCGTGTATGATGCCTTGGATAAATCTATTTTTCAGCCTATACCCATTTTTGTTGATGGCAATGGGAATTTTATTGAATTGGATTGGCCATATCTATACAAGGGTACCATAAGGGATTTTTACCCACCCGCTTGGGCTATTCCTAGCCTAGAGCAACCTTATCAGGTATATGCCGAAAGCCTGCCTCCCATCAGTGGCAATCCCGCGCTATGGAACGGCATGGGCCGGTTAATAGCCCCCCAAGAAATGGCCAATAAAATAGACTTGGCTTTTCTGGCCCTTCACGGCCCCTATGGCGAAGACGGTAGCATACAGGGGCTACTAGATTTTTATGGCATACCCTACACTGGTTCTGGCGTTTTTCCGTCATCGGTGGGCATAAGCAAGGCCGTGCAAAAGAAGTTGATGAAAGCAGCCGGGTTCCTGGTAAACGATTTTGTTACATTTAGCCGCCAGCAATTTGACCAAGACCCCATGGCTTGTTACCAAACTGTGGTGGAAACAGTGGGCTTTCCGGCGGTGGCCAAGGCATCAAGCCAGGGAAGCAGCATTGGTGTCCACTTCATTATGGACAACAATTACCCCTCATTTGTGGATGCCATGTCCTTATGCCTGTTTAGGAAAAACCTACAGCGCCAGCAATGGGTAGGCAAACCCATTGAAGAAAAAGCAGATATAGCGCGGGCACTGTTTGACCTCCAGCACGGGCTTGGCCTACCGGTGATCATAGAAGGAAAACCAATACACCTGCACCATGAGGCCATTGACGAATTGGATACGTGTTTTGCACGCACTGACACCGTGCTACTTGAAAGCATGCATGGTGAACACCATGTAGTGGTGGAGTCATTGCTCAGGGGAAAGGAATTCTCGTGCATTGTGCTTAGGGACCCAACTGGCCTAGCCGTGGCCTTGCCCCCCACCGAAATACGCAAGTCCCACCCTTTGTTTGACTACCGATCCAAGTATCTGCCCGGCATGACTAGAAAGGTAACGCCCATAGAAACGGAAACCGCCAACATTCAGGCAATCCGCCAGCAATGTGTCCGGCTTTTCAATTACTTTGAATTCAACGTATATGCGCGGATAGATGGCTTTTTGACCGAGTCAGGCGAGGTATTTTTAAATGACCCAAATACCACATCGGGCATGATGCCTTCTTCTTTCTTCTTTCACCAAGCGGCAGAAATTGGGCTTAATCCCACTCAATTCCTTTCATACCTTGTGCACCAGAGCCTTGCCGAAAGAAACAACCACAACTACCACCCAAGCCTGTACAATCCTTTGAGAGCCATACTTGACCATGCAGTTGATGGCAACAAGGCCCTGAATACCCAAAAAATGCGGGTAGCCGTGGTATTTGGCGGTTACTCATCAGAGCGGCACATATCGGTAGAGAGTGGGCGAAACGTGTATGAAAAGCTATCGTCGTCAGGCAAGTACCAAGTAACTCCCGTATTCCTCACGCGGGGGGTAACGGCATCGGGTATGGCACTCTACGAGCTGCCGGTTGGGCTCATGCTCAAGGACAATGCCGACGATATAGCCGAGAAGATAGCCCACTTCAACCGACATCCGGTATTGGATACCATCTGCCAAGAGGCATTGGGCATAACTACCCGTTTTGCCACTGCAAATTATTCCTATTTCCCCAAGGAAATACCGCTTGAAACACTTCCCAACAGATTTGATTTCGTGTTTCTGGCCCTGCATGGAAGGCCAGGAGAAGACGGCACCATACAAGGATACCTTGACGCTATGGGCATGCCCTACAACGGGTCGGGCCCTGAAAGCTCTGCACTGACCATAGACAAGTACGCAACCAACGAGCTGCTGGCCAGCCATGGAGTGAGGGTAGCGCGGCACCGCTTGGTGCATAAGCGCGACTGGCTAAAGGGCAAGCAGGCCCTTTTGGCTGAAATAGAACTTGAATTTGGCTACCCGTTTGTGGCCAAGCCATCCGATGACGGATGTTCGTCGGCAGTGAAGAAAATACGGGATAGGGCCTCGCTGGAGCAGTTTGCCCATGCCATATTTAGGGATAGCCCCGAGTTGGGGCCAGTACTGGCCCAAGAATTGGAACTTAAACCAAATGAAGAGTTTCCAAATAAAACCTGTTTCTTAATAGAGGAGCTGATTGGCCCTAGGGGGGCAAGCCGGTTTATAGAAGTAACGGGCGGCATGTTGCTGGGGCGAAACTCAAAGGGCGAATTGGTGGAGATGGCCTTTGAAGCATCAGAGGCAGTAGCCGACGGGGGTATCCTGTCGCTGGAAGAGAAGTTTTTGGCGGGCGAAGGCCAGAACATTACACCTGCAAGGTATGCAGATAATCCCGGTGACAATGCCTTGATTTCGGCGGTAGTAAAACAGGAATTGCTGCGCACGGCCAAATTGACCGGGGTGGAAGGCTACTGCCGGATAGACGCTTTTGTCCGCATATTTGACCCGAACAACGTTGAGGTCATTGTGATTGAAATCAATTCGCTGCCGGGGTTAACCCCGGCTACGGCCATTTTTCACCAGGCTGCCCTTGCCCAAATGAAACCCGCCGAATTTTTGGGTCAATTGATAGATCTGGGAATGACCCGAAAAAACATCCCATATGGACAAGCTTAAATCCTTTTTTTCAAACATTTTCGTCATTAATCTTTTGCTGATTGGCTTGATTAGCGGTATTGGCCTGTATGTAACCGATTGTACCCTAAAAAAGAAGACCTGCTTAGGATGCACCATTACGGTGCCCGATTTTACCGGACTGAGCGAGAACGAGGTAAGCAAGCTATGCAATGACAGGGAACTGCTCTATGCCATAACCGATACCGGATATGTGAAGAAGCTGCCCAAAATGACCATGATCGACCAACAGCCATCGCCGCTCAGCCAGGTGAAGAAGGGGCGTACCATATACCTTACCGTGAACAGCGACAAACCGCCCATGGTGAAACTTAAAGATTTGAGCCAGAGCGTAGAACGACAGGCCATTAAAATATTGGAAAATGCAGGATTTTCTGTAAACCCCGATTCCAAATATGAACCAGACCCGGCTGAGGGTTGGGTGCTGCGGGTAGAGGTGAACGGCAAACCAGTGGACTGGGGCACTACCCTACCAAAAGGCACGAAACTCACCCTGGTACTGGGCGATGGGTCAGAAAATGCCGACGGCTTAAAGGCTGCCGACTATGTGGGCATGGACTACCACCTGTGCATAGCGGCCCTAAAAATGCACCGCCGCATACTGGGGCGGGTGGACTCTACCGAATTGACAGGGCCACTCTCCCTGGCCAAGGTATATAAGCAAGTACCGGGCGCGGGGGAAAAAATCAAGCCCAGTGACCCCATAAGCATATGGATAACCGATCCCGAAACGTTTAGGCTCCTTTTGCCTAACCCCGGAGATGACGAAGACGATGAACTGTAAGGAATTACAAATTGGGTTAGCCCTTATTTGCTTAATGATGGGCAACCGGGCCAGCGCTCAATATGAAGAAATGGTTCCCCTGGGTATAAATACAAGCATCATTGCTTGGAATGCAGGCCATGCCCTGCCGCAGGCACCATTGATGCGCAAAAAGGCCCTAGTGCTTTCACTGCCGTTTTTCGACGACTTTTCAAGCACACAGGTATATCCTGACCCCGAACGGTGGGTAGATAGAAGCATATTTATAAACAACGGTTTTGCCTGGAACCCACCCAGCCATGGCGTGGCCACTTTTGACGGGCTGAACGCTAAGGGATACCCCTACAATGTGGACGGGAACAATGCGCCAAGGGGCTGCGACACGCTAACTAGCCAATGGATAGACCTAGAAGGACTTGACGGGAACGACAGCGTGTATTTGAGCTTTTACTACCAACAAAAAGGCTTGGGCGACAACCCCGAAAAATCAGATAGCCTGGTACTAGAGTTTAAGACCATTGCCGGGTACTGGCTGCACGCTTGGGCCAATAATGGACAGGATTTCAGCGCCGACTACCTGCCCTTTAAACAAATACTGGTAAAGCTACCCGAAATGGAAAACTCCACCCTGTTTCACGACTCATTCCAGTTTAGGTTTAGGACATGGGGCAACCGCACCGGGGCACTTGACCACTGGCACCTGGACTACGTGTACCTCAATAAAGATAGAAATGCCCTTGATACCGTGCTGGAAGACGTAGCCATTTACCGCAGGCCCAAGGGCTTGTTGAAGGAGTACTTTTCCATGCCCTGGCGGCATTTTCGCGAAGACCGAGCCGCTTTTAGGAATGCGGGCATAGAGTACAACGTGTATAACAAGTCACTCTCGGTGCAGAGCCCCGATGTGTATTATACCATTACCGATGTTACCCACAATGAGTTACTGTATTCATCCTTTGACCTAAGGAACCAACTCACCGATGTGGGGGTGTATGGCCAAAAAACAGGGGAACAGGACAACCTATTGCCATTTACTTATTTTGACAACCTAGACACCCCAAATGTGAGACTGGAGATCCAATTGCACGCCATTTCACGAAGTATAGTAGGTGGTCCAGAGCTACTTAAAGAGAACGACAAGTTTACCTTTCACCAGTACTTTGACCAGTACTTTGCTTACGACGATGGGAGTGCCGAAGGGGGATATGGATTGAAGAATACCAGGCAAGGCTCAGTGGCACTAAGGTTTACATTGCGGAGGGTGGACACCCTGAAATACGTGGCATTTCACTTTACCGGAGGGTTTGAGGCCCTGCCCGAGCAACAGAAATTTAACCTGGTGGTGTGGAATAAACTCACCCCTACGCCAGAAGTAATAGCCCGCAAGGTGGGCCTCACGCCCGTGTATTCACAGCTCATCAATGGGTTTACCATGTATGAGCTAGATGAGCCGCTCATTGTGAGCGGAGAGTTTTTTGTGGGCTGGGAGCAGTTTACCGCATACAACCTCAACGTGGGAATAGACTTGGATTATCGCTTTTTTAATGACGAGAAACCGAATCCCAATTTGTTTTTCAATGCCACGGGCAACTGGGAAAACTCCAAGGTACTGGGAACCCCCATGATACGTCCGGTTTTTGGCGAACCAAAGTCACTGGGAATGGCCCCGGTGGCAAGTGAGACCGGCATGACCCTATACCCCAATCCTGCGGCAAATGTGGTGTGGGTAGGCTTAGGGGGGTGGGGCAAAGGTTCTTTGGACTTTCTAAGCCCGCAAGGACAAATACTGTACTCACAAGAGCATGAAGGCCCTGTGGTTGAGCTGCATATAGGGCATTTGCCAGTGGGCATATATCTACTCAGGTTTAGCAACAACGAAGGCTTGGTTCAATTTGCCAAGCTGGTAAAGGAGTAGGATGCCTTTTGGCCCTTACCACCACCACAAACCCAAGAAATACACTGCGGCGCCCACCACCATAAACCAAGCCGAGTAGCGCAGTATTTCCACTGCCCTAAGCCGGGTAATGGCAAGTAATGGCAGCGCCCAAAAAGGTTGTATCATATTGGTAATCTGGTCGCCATAGGCCAATGCCATGATAGATTCTGGCACGCTGGCCCCCAAATGCTGCGCGGCCTGCACCACCAGTGGCCCCTGCACCGCCCACTGGCCTCCCCCACTGGGCACGGCCAGGTTGATCAGAGCAGCACTGAGGTAGGTGAGTATGGGGAATGTTTCGGCGGTGGACTGATCAATAAAAAATGCCGCCACCGATGACAGTAGCCCACTCTTGGTCATAATGGCGATGATGCCCGCATAGAGGGGAAACTGCACCATGATGCCAAACGCCCCTTGACTGGCCTGTGCCCCTGCCATTTCTAGGTGTTTTATATTGCCCATAAAGATGAGCGCCAGACCAAGCAGCACAAAATTGACCATATTTAGATTGATGGCTGACAAATGGTTACCGTTCGCTGCAATTTGCCAAGCCGTAATGGCTAAGATGGATAGGCCAAAAAGAACCACGGCGGGCTGAGCCCTATAGGCCATTTGGGGCATACGGTGGTCAAGCTGCCAGTGGGCCGCATAGACCGGGGCCTCGAGACGGGACAAGAAGTAGGTGGTAAGCGCAATGGCCAACACGATGACACATGATATGGCAATGTTCTGGACACTGAAAATGGTGGATGCGGTGGAAACCACGCCGATATGGTGGGCCAGGAAATGGCCCGGGGCTGCCACGGTAAGGGGGGCAGAGCCACTTAGGCCACCGTGCCATACCATCAAGCCCACATATCCCGCCGCACCCATTAGCGGATAGTTGCACGGGAGTTGGCGGGCATGGGCATGCACAGCCAGTTTACGGGCCAGCACCGCGCCAAACACGAGGGACAAGCCCCAGTTGACCAAACCCAATAGGGCTGTGGCGGTAGCCATGGCTACCAGGGCGGTGCCCATGTGGGCAAACCTGGCTATAAACCAATCAATAAACCTAGAAACCAATGGGCTTAGGGCAATAACATGGCCCAGTACCAAGATTAGCACCATCTGCATGGTAAACCCGAGCAAATCCCACACGCCAGCATACCAATAGCCTACCAACTGAGAAAAGTGGGCAGCACCGGATAGGTGGGCCGGTTTTTCTGCAAAAAAAGCAGCAATAACGACCAATGCGGTGATGCCCAGAGCCAAACCAAAAGGGCTAGGCAGGGCAAAAGGAAGCCTTGTGAAGGGTTTGGACATAAAGGGCAAACGTAAGTGCTGCCCACCAAAAGGCAAAATGGCCTGAGATACCCCACCGTGACAGGGGGAAAAAGTGGAGCCGGCGGGATTCGAACCCGCGTCCGGCAATGCCACCAAGCGTTTGCACTACATGCTTAGTTTTACTTGGGTTTTCGAGAAAGGCCTGGGGTAAAACACCCTAGCCAATCCGTATCAGCTTAGATCTCACCTGGGCATTGCTGCACGGCCCAGGCCAGCCTTGTTTTACGGCACCGCTTGATCCAGCCATACATGGCAAACAGCCGGAGCGATGTGGCAGTCGCGCACGCAGTGCGCGAGAAAAGCCCCTTACTTTACTTCAGGGGATTAGGCTGCCATGGCGTAGTTAAACTCGCCAAATAGGGTTTGGGACTCTTGGTCAAGGCGCGCATCCCATGCGCCTGCATGCGCAACCGTCGTTGAACACTCCGTCAATTCCGGTCGGCCCCATAGATAAAAGAACGAATGATGGCCCGCTTTGGGCAATGGGCCGCAAAGGTAGGCCTGTGCACATGTTTTGGTGGGTAGTGGGGCTTGAAATTTCTCCAAATGATTCACTAAAGCTATGGCAAATAAGAGGCAGTAAAAGAGCATGAAACAATAAATGAACAAAAAAAATGAGACCCAAGATAACCAAGCAAAAGCCTATGGACCCTTAGGCTGGGGGTAATCCTTTCCCTTGGGGTCTTATGCCATTCGGCTTTTTGGTATGCGGGTGCATTCCCGTCAAGGAATCTTGCCCGTAGCTTTTCATACTATATGCCCAAGTCCCCGCTATGGGCAGGCCATTATCTTATATTTGCCCTTGTTCCAAGTAAGATCATGCATAGTGTGACACATAGCGCAAGCTACCCCACCGCCAAAAAACCAAGAGGCACGAATGTGCCATGCCCAATTGATGACAATTAGCGCGTTGCAAATTAAAAAATACAGGATTAAAATTTTCCGCCATTTAAAGGATGCCGCATGGACCAGACTGATTTGAAAGAACTTTTGAGCAAAGGGGAAACCAGTAGCGTACAATTCAAACAAAATGTAAAAAACGAAGTAAGCATTGCACAAGAAATGGTTGCATTTGCGAACGCCAAAGGTGGGGTAATCCTTATTGGGGTTGATGACAAAACCTGGGAAATCATAGGCCTTTCAGATGATGATTTACGGCGCTTAGCCAATCTTTTGGTTAATGCATCGAGCAATCACATCAAACCACCGTTATTTATACAAACCGAAACCTATATATTGGATAGCAAAAAAATAATGTCTGTTTCCATCCCCGAAGGGAATGATAAACCCTACAAAGACAAAGACGGTGTTATTTTTCTAAGGAATGGAGCCAATAAACGCAAGGTTATCAACAATGAAGAAATTCTTAGGTTGTTGGGCCAAGGTAAAAATTTATTTGCCGATGAACTACCTGTGGCGATAGCGTCAATTGCAGATATCAATAAAGACAAATTTGATGCATTCTTTTTGAGAGCCTTTAAGGTTGATTATGACAAATTAGGCTTGGATTACGAAAAAGCCTTGCGGGCAAAAAGAGTCATTAAAGATGGCAAAATCACCTTGGCCGGTTTGCTTTTTTTTGGCAAAAATCCACAAGAAATAAAGCCTGCCTTTTGCATAAAATGCGTTGCCTTTTATGGCAATAGCATAGGAGGCATGGAATATCGGGACAGTAGGGATGCTTTGGGAAATATTCCAACACTTTTTGAAGAAGGCATGGCATTTTTCAAACGAAACTTATTGCATACACAACAAGGCCAAAATTTTAACTCTCAAGGAATATTGGAAATTTCAGAAATTGCCTTGGAAGAAATTTTGGAGAATGCCCTGATACATCGAGATTATATAAAAAATGCCCCCATTAGGCTACTTATTTTCGACGATAGGATAGAGATAATTAGCCCGGGAAGTCTCCCTAACAGTCTTACCGTGGAAGAATTAAGGTATGGAAATCCAGTAGTGCGAAACAATCTTATGGTAAGCTTTGCTATGTTTACCATGCCGTATAGAGGCTTGGGATCTGGTTTAAAAAGAGCATTCGAACAACAGCCCAACATAGAATTGGACAACGATATTGAAGGGGAACAATTCAAGGTTATTATTCCAAGGCCCGAAAAAACCCGAAGTTATGTTGTTAATTATTAAGCTACTATCAGCAACAACCAGAAAAATCCATAGCGGATTAAATTGAAAACCAGCGCTGAAAGTTAAAAAACAAGGCCAGCAATTGCCTTGGGAAATCAACACTTGTATTTACAGCGGCCAGCTATCATTTCACTCACAGAGGCGCGGAACCAGAATTACCTGTAAGGAAGTCATTTGCCATCTCTTTATTAGTTGAGCTTTACCACCATGGCGCCATTGCCGTATAGCTCCTGGTTGGCCGGGCAGCAGGAAGCCACGTGCGGATGTTCCCGGCATATTTGCTCCAAGGCGGTCTTGAGTACCCCCTCTCCTACACCATGAATAAACGTAATTTCCTTTTTATCCTGAGCCACAGCCCTTTCTATCATTTGCCGGGCGTAGGTGAGCTGATGGCTCAAAGCCATATCCTTATTGCCCATTTTTTCGCCCTTGGGCAGCTTGTCCAGGTGCAGGTCCACCACGCTGGGCACCGGATCGGCATGGGCCACAAATTGCCGTGGCAATACGGACACCGGGCCCACAGGGGCTTGGTAGGGCTTGTCTTTCTGTACAAATGACTGGGCACCAGCAGCATCTCCATCCAATTTCAGCACATATGATAGCCCGCCTTTTACCGGTGCCTGGGCCAGGGAGTCCAAGAATTTCTTGGGATTGATTTTGAGCGGATAAGCCATGTATTCCGTCAATACCGGATTGCCACAAGGAAGGATGCGCAGCTCGGTGGGGGCCCAATGGTTGGCATCACTAAACCGCCTGGTTACCAACTGATTGAATTGCCCTGGCGGCAAATGTCCGTGTACCGTTGACTGCCAGTATTTGCCCTGCTGCTCGGCCAACACGTAGTACAGGGCATAAGGCAGGCAGTTGGCCAAATTGAGCTGCGAAAACCCATCATGGCCAGGAGGGTCTATCAAAAAGTATAAGCCCCTTGGCCGGTTGGGCGCGGGCTGTTTGGCCGGATGCTGGTCCAGCGGTTTGCTTGCCGTGGGCGGTGTGCTTATCAAGACTATCTGGCCAGGAAGGTACCCCACCGGAAAACCTTCTTCGGTTTCTACCAGCACAAATTTCCCATCCATGCCGATTACGGTTCCCCCTCCCCTTTGGTCAAGTATGCGCACTTTATCGCCTGGCCGAAACCCGTGGTTTTCCATATGGTTACTTGGTTGTATGTTCCTGAACGTGTAATGATTGTAGGGCATTCTGTACCGCCAGTCCCAGTTTATACACATCCGTAAACGAATTGTACATGGGCGCAGGTGCCACGCGCACCACATCGGGGTTCCGCCAGTCGGCTATCACCCCCAGGGCAGAGAGCCGGTCAAAAAATGCCTTGCCCTGGCCCACACAGCGAATGGACAATTGGCAGCCCCGCTCCTGCGGAAGGGATGGGCTGATGATTTCAAAGGCAGGCATGGGCAAAGTGCGGTTGATTTCCTGCAATATATACTCTAAAAACCCAGTAAGTTTCAGGCTTTTGCTCCGCAAAGCATCCATGCCCACGTGGTCAAAAAGTTCCAGGGCTGCGCGGTGTGCGGCCATGTTAAAAACCGGTGCATTGCTCAATTGCCATGCTTGTGCCCCCTGCATGGGTACAAAGTCGTGGCCCATCATGAAACGGTCGGTCTCGCTGTGTCCCCACCACCCTTCCAGCCGTGGCAATTCAGGGTTGGAAGAATAGCGCTCATGCACAAAAGCCCCTGCTACCGCCCCTGGGCCAGAGTTCAGGTATTTATAGGTACACCAAGCGGCAAAATCCACATCGTGTAGGTGTAGGTCCAAGGGGATATTGCCAACGGCATGGGCCAGGTCCCAGCCAGCTTTGGCCCCTACTTGGTGGGCATGGTGGGTGATGGTGCCTATGTCAAACGCTTGGCCAGTATAGTACTGTACCCCTGGCAATAAAACCAGCGCCAGCGTGTCACCCAGCTCATGAATGGTTTGGATAATGTCGTCCGTGCGCAGGCAGTGTTCGCCGGGGCGCGGCTGTAGTTCTACTATGGCTTCCTTGGGTTCTAGCCCCCAGCACCGCGCCTGGCTGGCCGCCGCATACCGGTCAGAAGGAAAGGCCCCACCCTCTATAAGGATGCGATACCGCTGTTTGTCAGGCCTATAGAATGAAACCATGAGAAAGTGTAAATTGGCCGTGAGGCCATTCATTAGCACCACCTCATGAGGCTTGGCACCCACTATGCGGGCGGCAGCATTGGCAAAGGGATGATGGTAGCCAAACCAGGGATTTTTGGCGTTAAAGTGGCCTTCCACGCCCAGCTGTGCCCAGTCATCTAGCTCTTGTATAAGGTATTGGCGGGCCTTTATGGGCTGTAGCCCCAGGGAGTTGCCCGTGAAATACAGGGCCATCTGGCCGGTGGCCGGCGATATGGGAAAATGAAATTGCCCACGCATGCATGCCAGGGAATCGATTTGGTCCATATGCGATGCGTAGGCTTGTGTAAAGGCTATTTGCATGGTAGGCAAAGGTAGTAGGCCCAGCAAAGTGGTTGGGGGTTAATAGGCCCGCGAAGGCCGCTGCGACAGGTAGGCAGCTAGGCCTTATCTCATTGCCTTATATCCCGCATTCATAGAATATACCCACTGCAAATGCATTTGTATTGCGCTGACTAATGATCCAAATTGAGCTGAGGCATACCCCTGCACTTACCCTGTGGCTAGCAATGCACGCTTTAGGCTGGGGCAGTCTATCATATGGTGTGATGCGGTGTAGGCCACCTTTCCGTCCTTGAGCACTATGAGTTGTGGACTCTGATGCGGTACCCGCAGGTGGGCGGCCACTGCGTTCGACACATCCCTATATACCAATAAATCAAGATAATAGAATAAAACTTGGTCTTGAGTTAAGTCCCAGTCCTCCTTTAGCCCATTGGTAGCCATGGCGCTTATGCCGCAGCGGGTGCTGTGCTTGAGTATGGCCACGGGCTTGTCTTTTGACAATTCCATGATCCCTTCTAGTTGTTGCTCATGGGTAAGGGGTACCCATTGGTGGTGGTATGCTGGCATGTGCGCGGCCTATATGCTGGGCTGGTTTACAAAAATAGCCGGTTCAAGGTTCAAATCAATTACATACCCCATTTATCTATTTGATTAATAAACAATAAAATTCAAAGACTTAAACATGGGAGGGGAAATTGGAAGGGAGAAGGTAGAAATTAGAAATTAGAAGTTAGAAGTTAGAAGTTAGAAATTAGAAGGGAGAAGGGAGAAGGGAGAAGGGAGAAGGGAGAAGGGAGAAGGGAGAAGGGAGAAGGTAGAAGGGAGAAGGGAGAAGGTAGAAGGGAGAAGGGAGAAGTTAGAAGTTAGAAATTAGAAGGGAGAAGGGAGAAGGTAGAAGGGAGAAGGTAGAAGGGAGAAGGGAGAAGGGAGAAGGGAGAAGGGAGAAGGGAGAAGGGAGAAGGGAGAAGGGAGAAGGGAGAAGGGAGAAGGTAGAAATTAGAAGTTAGAAGTTAGAAGTTAGAAGTTAGAAGTTAGAAGTTAGAAGTTAGAAGTTAGAAGTTAGAAATTAGAAGTTAGAAATTAGAAGGTAGAAGGGAGAAGTGTGAAGGAATTAACCAAACCCTAGACCCCAAACCCTAGACCCCAAACCCCAAGCTGAATGCTACCTGCAAGGATAGTTATAGAGAGACACACATAAAAAGCTGGGGGTTATGTAGTTGGCCTTGCCTTGATAAATCACCAGTGCGGCCACCACTTCTTGCCCCCCATCGGTAGTGTGTATTTCCATGGGGCTCAGCACATGCTCCAATTCCCAGTTGATCACCACTTTGTTATTGGCATCCACAAAAGCCCACACGTTGCGGCGGTTCACGGCGGCCAGTCCATGTGAAAACGACATGGCACCGTCATACACAGGGGGTATCGTCTCCTTGCCCTCCAGGTTGCAAAATCCATACTGCCAACCCTTTCGCACCAGTACCAAACCTTCTGATGGACTCTCCATATAATCATACCCAATAGGAATAATTTCATTTCCGGCATTATCTATCAAGCCCATTTTTTCGCCTTTGGCTACCACCGCATAGCCGCCCATAAAGAACCCGGTGGCATCATAGTAGGCCTGTTCCACCTCAAATTTATCAGGATTGGTGGGGTCTATCCGCTTAATTGACAGGGCATAGTCGGCGTATTTTATAGGAATAACCAGGTTTCCTTTCAGGTCAATGAATCCATACTTCCCATCCTTCACCACCTTGGCCAGTCCCTCGCTAAAATGGTAGGCAAAGTCATATACGGGGCTTATGACCTCCTTACCCGTTTTGTCCATATATCCGTATTTGCCCTTGCGGCAAAACATGGCCCTATCTTCAAAAAAATGGTACTCCCTTTCCACATCATAATAAGGTTCAGGCTGTTGTACCCATGCGTACGACAAACTTTCATACACCAGCTTGGTAATGGCCTTTCCGTCCTTGTCCATAAGTCCAAACCGGTCATTGGCCTCCACAAAACAAAGCCCGTCCCACATTCTGCCAATAGATTCATAGACCAGGGGGATTTTGATCTTGCCCAGGGTATCAAAGTATCCATACTTGCCATTTTGGCGCACCCCAATCAGGCCTTCGTCAAAATACCTAATTTCATCAAACTCGGCAGGTAAGACCTCCAAACCCTTCCTGTTAACAAATCCAAACTTCCCATTTTTTTGCACGCCTGCATGGCCTTGGTCCAGATTGGCTATCTTGTCATACACCACCGCCACCACGGCTTCCCCCTTTCGGTTTATGTAGCCCCATTTTCCGTGTTTCTTGGCCTTGGCCAGTCCGCCCTTAAAACCATCCATGGCTTGATACTCAGCGGGCACCACCTCTTGCCCCTGTCGGTTAATATATCCCCAAAGGGTATCGCGGCGCACCACGGCCATATGCTTATTGTCAAACCGCTCAATGGCATCATATATCACAGGCACAATCACTTCGCCATCGTCACCCACAAAACCAAACTTGCCATCGGCATATACTTTGGCCCATCCATCGAGCATGGGGCCTATTTTATCAAACACACAGGGCACTACCTCTTGGCCCTTTAGGTTAATGTACCCTTCTTTCATGCCTTTCCTGGCCAAGATTAGTCCCTGCGATTGATTGCCCAACTCGCTGTATTCAAATGCCGTGAGCTCGTTTCCATCTTCACCAAGCAATCCCCAGCCACTCCGCTTCATGGCCACGCTCACCCCGTTTTCAAACCCTTTGATACTCAGGTAGGCTATGGGTATCACTGGCTCGCCTTGAAGGTTTATATAGCCATAAAACTTGTCTATCCTCACCAGGGCTTTGCCGTTAACAAACCGCTCTGCGCCATCAAACTTGGTTTTAAATGTCTGTTTTCCATCCGGATTTATAAAAAACATATAGCCTTTTTGGCCCACGGCGGCCAGTCCATCCGAAAAATCCAGGGCCTTTTCGTACCTGGCTTTAATCACTATGTTGCCCTCCTGGTCTTTGTAGCCATACTTGTCTTTGACCCTATACCGGGTTAGGTCCTGCGCATGGGCAATTAATGTAATAAAGGCTAATAAAGCCAAGAAAATGGTTCGTGTCATGTTGCCAGCCTGTTTATCAGCGGGCAAAGATAGGCCCCTGCAATAGCCCTTACTTGTCCATAAGCCATTCCATGCGCAGAATGCGGTCGCCCACATCAAGTTGGTGCACCACATCCAAGCCCCCAACCACATAGCCCAATATGGTGTACCGTCCGTTGAGGTGGGGCGTATGGTTGTGGGTTATAAAGAATTGGCATCCTTCCGTATCCTTACCTGATGAAGCCAATCCCACGGCACCCTCCCTATAGGTATTGTGGCTGTGTTCACTCCTTAGGCTCCCCTCTGGCCCACCACTGCCGCTACCCGTGGGGTCACCGCCTTGCGCCACAAAGCAGCCCACCACCCGGTGAAAAGACAAGCCATTGTAAAAACCCTGGTGTATAAGCCGGGTAATATAGCCTACCGAACCTGGGGCTGAGGGCAGGTCGAATTCCATATCCACCACACCCTTAGTAGTTTCCATTCGTATTATTGGATGTGCGGGCAACTGTTTCACCCAGTTCCAGTCTATGGGATTGTTATAGGGATTGGGCACCATGTGCTTTTCAAAGTCGAGACCCTGCGCCTTTAGGGCCAGTTTCTCCAACTCCCACCGCGTTTCGTAATATTGGGGCAATGACCATGTATTTGCCAGGCTATCAAAGTCCAAGCCCATAGCCTGGAGTACTTCTTTTTCAAAAGCCTCTTGGAGCAATCCATTGGCCGAAACATAGGCCCGGTACGCATTGGCCGACAATAGGCCTTTGCCCAACAGGGCCAGTACCTCTTCCTTTAAGTGGGCCGTATGCCCTTCATCTTGGTTTGTCACCGCGCCTGACATGGCCAGTAGGGCGTCTGACTGTGCATTCATATCTTTTTCAACCTCATACCGCGTAAGCAGCAAGCCTAAGTACCTACTGTTCATTTGTCCCATCCAAGTATAGATGGCCGATCGCTCAAACCCATGTGCCGCCTTATCCAGCGCGTTGGCTATCTGCACACTACAATCAGTACTGCCCAGGGCCATGGCTTGTAGGACACTGGACCGCGCCCTCCAGCCTAGGGCTCGCCCTATGAGTGTATCAAGGGTGGCTTTGGGGTAATCCGTATGGTTTCTTACTATGCAGTTGGCCACCGCCAATTCCACATGGGGATTGTCCGTGCCAATCTTTTGGCTAACTGCCCGCTGCAATTTGAAGCCGAAGTCAGGCCCCAAAGCATTGATGATTTGACAATGCACCCTATAATCCAGTGGGGTTGACAAGGATTCAAGCAAGGTGTTTTCTGTTTCGTCAATTGGCAGCATAGAGAGCGACAAAGCCAAAAACATTTTGGCTACGGCATCATGTTCAGCCTTAAAAGCAGCGAGCAATGGCTTAGGGGGCAAGGGCCAGGCAAAATCTTTAATGCGCTGCAAACGTGCTAGATATGCGGCGGCCTGTCTTCTTAGCCCTACAGGATTTTTATCCATCAATTGCTCCAGCCCAAAGGCCACCAATACCGGATCGGCATAGCCCCTGGCACAGAGTTCATAGGCCAGTTGTACCGAGCCCAACTGCTCACGCGGTACGGAGTAGGCCAACCGCTGTGGCCACGCCGAAGCATAGGGCACTGGTGAGCAGCGACCTATGGCCCTTAGCACCAATCTTTTTGTATCGGCACCTATGGCGTGCTCCATAAAATTGTCAGCCACCGAAGGCCACAATCGCCCCCCGCAGTGAAACAAAGCCAGTGCGGCATGGCGCTGCACCCTGTGCGCCAAGGCGGTATCTTCTATATTCTTGGCGCGTACATACAGGGCTTTGATTGCATCAAGGGCCAGGGTATCACCTACCGAGGCCATGGCCAGTGCTGCCTCAGCGGCAATTTCCATATTGTCACCCTGCATATAGGCTATCAAACAACCTGTGTTGCGCAGGTCTTTGCACTGGTGTATGGCCATGCGCACCGTATCGTCAAACGGGCCCTTCACTGTTATGGGAGTGGTATTGCTTTGGCATGACATACTTAAGAGCATGACCAAATAGAATATATGGCAATGGTGCATGGTAGGGTTTCATGCAAATCTGGGCTTTTTGGTCTATTGGTTGGCCAAAGGATGGCTATATTCTTTGGCGGTCTTACTTTCGGCCATTAGTAAAATCGCTTCATGAAGTCAATCTTACCCGCCTTTTTTATCCTTGTCCATTCATTTTCTGCCCACGCCCAGTGCCTTTTACAGCATATACCCCTGCCCGCTAGAATAGCACAATCCCAAGTTGTCATAGAAGGTCAGGTCATTGGTTCATATGCATTTGTGAGCGCCCATGACGGTCATATCTATACTGCAAACCAGGTCATGGTTTCTAAGGTGTTAAAAGGAAAACCTAGCCTTAACCAAGGCAAGTACACCATAATCACTCAAGGTGGCACCGTGGGTGACCGCATGGAAAGGGTATATCCCAGCCTGCAACTCCACGCGGGGCAGTCAGGGGTATTTATGCTGGGCAAGCCCCTAGAATTTGAAGTATCGTATAGCACCCGTACCAAGGGGCCTGGCCATGTGATGGGCGCGCCGGGCAGTAGCGGGCCATCTTCCTACATAGCCTACAATCCCCCTTCGCTCATGGCCGTTGATGTGTTTGAAACCTTTGCCAACCGGTACAAACTGCTGGATGAATTGGCGGTGATGGCGGAAGGCAAATGGGTGAAGATGGGCGATTTGAACCTTCCTATAGAGTCAAGCCACAAAAAGGCAGGCATAACCGGATTTAGCCCTACCACCATAGCGGCGGGCAATGGCAACATGCTCACCATAGAAGGCTCCGGTTTTGGCACGGACTATGGGGCAGTTGGTTTTGCCCATGCCGACAACGGAGGACAAACCACCCTGCAATTCACTGACAGCATTTTTATTGTATCATGGACCGACACAAAGATTGAAGTCTATGTGCCCCGCCAGGCAGGCAGTGGAAATATACAGGTAGTCACCTCGTCAAACACCACATATACCTCACCGTCAAGCCTGACGGTTTCATATGCCCGCCTAGAAGTAGATGCCAATGGCCCTACCACCAATCCAGGGCACAGGCGGTATGCCACCAACCTGGAAAACGACAATGGCACCGGCGGCTACACTTGGAAATTTCACGGCAACTTCCTAAAGGAACGGGGGGCAGTGCTGGCTATAATGCGGGCCATGCAAACCTGGCGTTGCAGCACAGGACTACATTTTGATGTGGACACAACCAATGCCACCTATGTGGACAAAGCAGACCGCGATGGGGTACACACCATTATGTGGCAGAACCCAAACCAAACCATAAGCACTGGCGCCCTAGCGGTTACATTTAGTCAGTGGAGTGGTTGTTATAATGCCACTACCAAAGACTGGCATTGGTTTCTCAATGACGTGGACATGGTTTTTGACGACGCATTGTCGTCAGGGCGCACCTGGAACTATGGGCCGGCCAACCCCACTTCCAACCAATACGACATGGAATCGGTAGCCCTGCACGAACTGGGCCATGCCCACCAGTTGGGCCACATAATCAACCCCAATGGGGTGATGCACTACAGTATAAAAAACGGGGAACATAAGCGGAACTTGAGCAGTGACAGCGATATACCCGCCGGCAAGGATGTGATGAACACAAGTACCACATCTACAGGCTGCAGCGGGGTAAGCGCCATGACCAAAATTACCTCCAATTGCAAGCTGCTGGACATAGTGGACGTGGTAGCCGATTTTACACTTTCGGCCACCGAAGGCTGTGTGGGCGACACCATAGTGGCCACTAACAACAGCGTGCCTGCCAATAGCAACCTGAATTGGAAGCTGCCACCACTGGCCGTATCCATGAACGGCCTGGACCAGGAAACCCTACGTTTTGTGCTGCAACAAGCCGGCAGCTTCAAAGTGGGCCTGGTGGTAGAAAACCAGGGCTTTCTTGACTCCATTTACCTGGATGTGAAGTCAAACGCCATTCCAATAACCGGTGTCAAGGTGGACATACCTGCGTGCTATGGCGATAAAGGGAAAGCCACACTGATACTCACGGCAGGCCAGGCGCCATTTACCATTACCTGGTTGGCCAGCGGGGCAATGGCCAATCCGCAGAATCTACCGGCAGGCACCCACCACTACCGGTGCATAGATAAAAATGGATGCCAATTAAAGGATAGCATAGTGATGGCCCAGCCCGATTCACTCTACATGAGCGGCTGGGGCAGTGAGCCCACATGGGGAGGTTTAGCCCGGGGCAAGGCTTGGGTGCAAATGGCTGGCGGCACACCACCGTATGCCATAACATGGAATGACGGAAATAGCCAAAAAACAGATACCGCCACCAACCTACTGGCAGGCAGCTATACGGCTACCGCCACAGACAATAATGGTTGCCAGGCCGATATCACCATAGATATAGAAGGCCGGACCGACATACAAGAAGGTTCAACTAGCTATGGCATAAAAATTTACCCTAACCCTGCACGGCATGATTTGACAGTAATTTGGCCAGAGGGCGGGAATGCCCTTGCCACTATCCACAACCTGGAAGGAAAGTCGGTGTGGAGCCAGGCACTCAGCGCACCGGGCGCGGTACACATGGGCAGCCTTTTGCCCGGGGCGTATGTACTTACCATAGTGACTGACCACATGGTGTACCGCGAAGCGGTACAAATCTTGGAATAAACCCAGCGGGTACCGCGAATGCCAACAACCTGCGCTTTGCTATCCTTCTGCCCGAACTTGTTGCCAAGGATGAAATGCTTCCACCACCTAGGTATTTGACCAAAATGTACTTTCCACAACTCTCACACTATAAACCCATAAACAGCAAATCATGATCATTCGCGACTTACGTGTGATGCGCGGGCCAAACTACTGGTCCATACGGCGGCATAAACTCATATGGATGGTGCTTGACCTGGAGGAGTTGGAAGACCGGCCCACCAATTTGATAGAAGGATTTAGGGCGCGCCTGGAGTCTATGTTCCCCAGTCTATATGGCCACCGGTGCTCGGTGGGCAAGCCAGGCGGTTTTTTTGAACGTGTGGACGAAGGTACCTGGATGGGCCATGTGGTTGAACATTTAGCCCTTGAGATACAAAGTCTTGCCGGGATGGATACGGGCTTCGGGCGCACTAGGGGCACGGGCAAAAAGGGGGAATACAACGTGGTGTTTTCCTATGTGGAAGAAAAAGTGGGCGAATACGCTGCCAAGGCGGCGGTGGACATAGCCAGGGCACTGGTGGAAGGGAAATCCTATAACCTGGACCGCGACATACAAAACATGCGGGAGATACGGGAGGAGTATAGGCTAGGGCCCAGTACAGGCAGCATAGTGGATGCGGCGGTGGCCAGGGGTATACCGTGGGTAAGGCTCAACAGGCACTCACTGGTGCAACTGGGGTATGGTGCTTACCAGCAGCGCATACAGGCCACACAAACAGGCAAGACCAGCAGTGTGGCGGTAGAAATAGCCTGCGACAAGGAAGAAACAAAGAACCTACTTGAAAACATGGGCATACCGGTGCCCAAGGGGCAGATAGTGCGCAGCCTGGAGGGCCTGGAAGAGGCGGTAGGCAGGCTGGGTTACCCGCTGGTGACCAAGCCACTAGACGGAAACCATGGCAAAGGGGCCACTACCAACCTACGCAACTGGGAGGAAGCCGTGACCGGGTTTCACGCGGCCAAGGAGTACGGCAGGAGCGTGATAGTGGAGCGGTTTATCAAGGGCTATGACCACCGCTTGCTGGTGATAGACTACAAGTTTGTGGCAGCAGCAAGGCGCACCCCTGCCATGGTGGTGGGCAATGGGAACCATACCATTAGGCAGCTTATAGATGCCGTGAACCATGACCCCCGGCGGGGCTATGGGCATGAAAAGGTGCTGACCCAGATAAAGGTGGACAGCTACACCTTGAACATACTGGAAGACAAGGGGCTGACATTGGATTCGGTGCTCCCGTTAGGAGAAGGGTTGCCATTGAAACCCACGGCCAACATATCGACCGGAGGCACATCAGAAGATGTGACCGATGTGGTACACCCGTACAACATATTTATGGCCGAGCGGATAGCCCGGATCATAGGGCTAGACATATGCGGCATAGATGTAATGACCCCCAATATATCTGATCCCGTGGTGGATAACGGGGGGGCGGTGCTGGAGGTAAATGCCGCTCCTGGGTTTAGGATGCACCTGGAGCCGGCCACCGGCCTGCCCCGCAACGTGGCCGATCCGGTGATAGACATGCTTTTTCCGCCCGGCAGCAAATCGCGCATACCCATCATAGCTGTTACGGGCACCAATGGCAAAACCACAACCACCCGGCTCATGGCCCACTTGGTAAAAACCATGGGGTACAAGGTGGGCTATACCACCACCGATGGCATATATATACAAAACCGGATGATGGAGCGCGGTGACTGCACCGGCCCATGGAGCGCGGAGTTTGTGCTCAAGGATCCCACGGTGAACTTTGCCGTGCTGGAAACCGCACGTGGCGGCATGTTGAAATCAGGCTTGGGTTTCCAGAACTGCGACATAGCCATAGTGACCAATGTGGCGGCTGACCACTTGGGGCTCAAGGGAATAAATACGTTGGAAGACCTGGCCAAGGTAAAGGCAGTGCTCCCCGAGAGCGTGTTTGAGCATGGCTATGCCATACTGAATGCCGATGATGACCTGGTGTATGACATGAGGAAAAACATCAAATGCAACATAGGCTTATTTAGCCTGGATGAGCACAACCCCCGTATAGAGGCCCACATAAAGAACAACGGACTGGCGGCAGTGGCCGAAAACGGATATGTAACCATAATGAAAGGCAGCTGGAAACTGCGGGTGAACAAGGTGGCCAGCATACCGCTCACTTTTGGTGGAAGGGCAGTTTTCAACATACAGAATACCCTTCCCTGCATATTGGCGGGTTTTATACAGGGTTTTAAGGTAGAAGACATGCGCTTGGCCTTGGAAACATTCATACCATCGCCGGCACAAACACCGGGGCGCATGAATTTATTCAGGTTTAGGGAATTTGAGGTGATGATAGACTATGCGCACAATCCCCACGGTTTTAGGGCCATAGGTGAATTCTTGTCAAAAGTGGACGCCAGCCCCAAGGTGGGTATCATAGCCGGTGTGGGCGACCGCCGGGACGAGGACATCATGGAGCTGGGCCAGATATCGGCGGGTATGTTTGACGAAATAATCATACGGCAAGACAAGAACCTGCGCGGGCGCACCGAGGAAGCACTCATAGACCTACTTAAACAGGGGATTGGCAAGGTAGATGGCCAAAAGAAGCTCACCATAATACCCCAAGAGCGGCAAGCCATAGACTATGCCATGAAATCAGCGGTGAAAGGCTCGTTTATAGTCATTTGCAGCGATGTGGTGCCCGATGCCCTCAACCAAATCATGGCCTATAAGGAGGCAGAAGAGCGCGAGGTTTCAGGCTTTGTATAAGCCAGATGACTGGTTTCGCTTTGGTTTATTTAACTATTTAGATTGGGTCTAAAGGAGCGGCCTTCTATTTCTTTGCAACCCACGGTACACAGAAATAACCTCCTAATCCATTGACATTAAGACGCAGTAAAACACTTATCCCCGACCTCTCGGCCTCCCTTGTGGTGTTTTTGGTGGCATTGCCGCTTTGCCTTGGCATAGCGGTAGCATCAGGGGCACCGCCCTTATCAGGGCTTATAGCCGGCATAGTGGGTGGATTGGTGATAGGCAGCATATCGGGGTCCAATGTATCGGTGAGTGGGCCCGCTGCCGGCCTTACCTCTATAGTGCTTGCAGCCATTAACGATTTAGGGAGTTTTGATGTGTTTATAGCTGCCGTGGTGGTGGCCGGGGCCATACAGTTGGCGCTGGGCATAGCCAAGGCTGGGGTTATAGGTTACTACTTTCCCTCATCGGTCATCAAGGGCATGCTGGCAGCCATAGGCCTTATCCTCATTTTAAAGCAAATACCACATGGCCTGGGCTACGACAAGGATTTTGAAGGCGATGAGAGCTTTAGACAACCGGACCATGAAAACACCTTTACCGAAATAACCAATGCCCTTGAGCACCCACATATGGGTGCATTGCTCATTTGCGGCCTAAGTTTGTTGATTATCATGCTGTGGGACAGCAAGTTTATTAAACGGTATAAGCAACTCAACCTCATACCCGGGGCCTTGGTTGCTGTGGTATTGGGCACCGTGCTCAATCAGGTTTTTATCTCTTATTTCCCAAGCATTTCATTAGACAACAATCATTTAGTTCAAATACCAGTAACCGACACGCCCAGCAGTTTGGGCAAGCTCATAACCTTTCCCTCCTTTGCGGCCATACACACCCAGGGGTTCTGGATTACGGCCGTGACCATAGCCCTGGTGGCGAGCATAGAAACACTCCTGAGCATAGAAGCGGCTGATAAGTTGGATCACTATAAAAGGGTGACCCCACCCAGTGTGGAATTGCGTGCGCAAGGGATAGGCAACATGGTTTCAGGACTAATAGGAGGCCTGCCCATCACTGCGGTGATTGTACGGTCAAGTGCCAATGTGGCGGCAGGGGCCAAGACCAAACTTTCGGCCATTGCCCATGGTGGATTGCTGCTGTTGTTGGCGGTGGCCATACCCCGCGTGCTCAATCTCATTCCCCTGAGCGGCCTGGCCGCCGTGTTGCTATTTGTGGGGTATAAGCTGGCCAAACCAAGCATATTCAAATCCATGTATGGCAAGGGATTGGACCAATTTATCCCCTTTGTCATCACCGTGTTCGCCATTCTATTTACCGACCTATTGGTAGGTATAGGTATAGGGCTGGTTTTTGGCTTTTACTATGTGCTGAGAACCAACTACAAGTCGGCCATCACATTTGTGGAACACAAGGGCAACTACCTGCTGCAACTAAACAAGGACGTGTTCTTTATGAACAAGGCTTTTCTCATGCGCACCTTGCTGTCCATACCAAATAATAGCCATGTACTGATCAATGCCCAACGGGCGCGTTTTGTGGACCAAGACATACGCGAGGCCCTGGACGACTTTATCACCAGCACGGCACCGAGCAAGGGGATCCATGTAGATACCGAAGGGCTTAACCTGTTCAATTCCAAGCAATGAAATCATACGACAAGCTACTACTGCAAAACAAGGCCTGGGCACAAGAAAAAGGAATAGAGGATATCACGTTTTTTTCGCGCTTGGCAAAGCAGCAAAATCCTGAGTTTCTATGGATAGGGTGCTCAGATAGCCGGGTTCCGGCCAATGAAATAACCGGTACAGACCCGGGTGAAATTTTTGTACACCGCAATATTGCCAACCTGGTTATAGACACCGACCTCAACTTACTGAGCGTGTTGCAGTATGCCGTAGAGGCCCTGGAGGTAAAACACATCATAGTATGTGGGCACTATGGCTGCGGCGGCGTAAGGGCCGCCCTGAGCCCCGTGTATTTGGGTCTTATAAACAAGTGGATCAGGAAAATACAGCATGTGTATGTAGCGCACGAAGACGAGCTGAAGGGCATTGAACACATGGATCGGAAGGTGGATAGGCTGGTAGAGCTCAACGTGCTGACGCAGTGCCGTGACCTGGCAAAGACTTCCATAGTGCAGAAATCATGGCACAAGCGCCAATACCCCTATATACACGGCTGGGTGTATGACATACATGACGGGCTAATCCGCGATTTGCTCCAACTGGTTCCTGGTGAAGCGGATATACATCCCATTTACAAGTTCGACACCAATAGCTGGACATAACCAACCCCAGGGGCTTACAATCACGCCCCTGCATTATTCATCCCCACCGGGCCATGGCAGGCCAAAGTCAGGCACGTTTGCATTGGGGCACATAGTAGCGGAAAGCAAAGCAAAAGAACACATCTCTCTTTTGGTGTCCGATACGCCAAATTATTGATTGACAATAACCAAGTTGAAAATACTGCGAACATCTGAACGGCACAATCATTTACCGTGGCACTGCTTGTACTTTTTCCCGCTTCCACATGGGCAAGGACTATTTCTTCCAACGCCCCCATATACCTTGGCTTGTGTGTCATTAGCTTCTTACACAAAATCCATGGTCTTTATTGATGGCATCCTAAAGGTAACCACTGATTTGCCTCCCACATTTGTAATACAAAAATCTCCTGTGGTTATGACTTCCATTCCAATAATTGCTCCAAACGACGGAGTATCTGCACACTCCGTGACCCTAACATTAGATACTACCAAATTGTTGGGCAGAAAGATGTTTACTAAATATGTACTGACGGTGGACTGGCTCTGCGCGTGATTCGATATTACTTTCCCAGTGGGTATTAAACCCAACGCTTTGGCGGTTGAATGAGTAACACAACTTCCTGTTGCACCGGTATCCCACAAACCTTTTACCCTGTGGATTACAACATTTTTGTCAATACAAAAACTTCAGCAGCAACGAAGGGAACAGATACCCCAACATCAGAAATTATTTCGCGGATCAATCCATTTGCTTTCAAAGTAAAAGCATGGAAGACACTTGAACCCGTGCTCATCTAAAGACCGCCCTTGAATGAAATGTATGGGTATAACTCTCTGTGCCTGGTGTACAAAGCTGTATTAAAAATGTGCCAATCTCATGGCTTTTCAGTGCCTCATTGTACGCTTCTATTTCAGACTCATATGCCCCTATGACTTTATCACCCACAATGACAATGAACCGACCGGGATACTTGGCAATTAGCTCGCTTTTATGGTCTAAGAAGTATTTAAATTCCTTTTCTAACATATTTACAGTCATTGAATTGACAATTTAAGCGAAGGATTGCAAAAGTAAGCACCATGGCCCTTATGTAGGTGTATATTAGTGTTAAAGGGGGAAGAATGACAATGCCCCCGCAATCGATTCCAAACGCAGCACCAAGCCTGTTTAAGAACAGGGTTTGATTTGATGTTTTAATCATCCATCTGCAAATCATAGATTTAAGCCGATTGCCGAGCCATGAAGCGCGTGTTGAAAGCCAAAAAAAGTTAAGGCATAGCCTAAACCATTAGGTTTTATGGTTCTTCAATGCTCAGTTCTTCAATGAATTACCAATTTCAATGAATTACCAATTTCAATGAATTACCAATTTCAATGACCGCCAAGCCTAAACGGCCATTTTCCCCTGCATTATTCATCCCCACCGGGCCATGGCAGGCCAAAGTCAGGCACGTTTTGTGGTTCAAAGTCGGTGCGCATGATCTGGAAAGAAGTCCGTCTATTGGCTTGGTGCAGCGATTCGGGGCAGGTCAACCCAAGGCCCTGTTCATCTTCACAGGCGCAGTCATTGAGCAATCGGCCCTCACCATAGCCCTTGGCCACCAAACGGCCAGGGTCTATACCCATGGCCGTTAGATAGTTTACGCAGCTTTCGGCCCGTCGCTGGCTCAGTGCCTCATTGTAGCTGGCCGTTCCCCGGCAGTCGGTATGCGATGACAATTCTACCACCAGGTAATAGTGCAACTGGAGCAACTGGCCCAGTGAATCTAGCACCAGCTTGGACTCTGGCCTCAAATCGGCTTTGTCCAGGTCATAGAGTATCCCTTCTATCTTCACTTCGTCCACCGTCCATTTGGTGAGGTAAAAATCCTGTTTAAAATTTTGGGCAAATGCCAAGCCCACGGTGCTTAGGTAGGCAGGTTCGTTTTTGTTGGTATAGTACTGAAAATAGGCATCGAGCCTATATTCCTTTTCATAAGGCAATTGTATGCAATACTGGCCCTTGTCGTCGGTTTCCACATAGTACCGCGTGTCGGCCAAGCGGTCATACAGCAGCACGCTGGCACGTGCCAGCGGCTTCTTGGTCTTATGGTCATACACCGTACCGCAGAGCCTACAGGGTTCGGGGGTTTGTACCTCAAAGTAAAAAAGGTCATCGCCACGGCCCAGGCGGTTGGAGCTAAAGTACCCTGCGCTCCCCTCACTGGCAGGGTCAAAATGCATGGTCATATCGTCGCCGCCCGAATTGATGGGAGGCAACAGGTTCACCGGTTTGCGCCACTTATTGCCCTTGTAATAGCTCACAAACAGGTCAAGTGCCCCAAAACCGGGATGCCCATTGGACGAGAAATACAGGGTATGCTCGTCTATCCAGGTGGGAAACATTTCGTCTTTGGCCGTATTGATGGCGGGGCCCATATTCTCGGGCTTGCTCCAGGTATTTTCCTGTAACCTGCTCATGTATAAATCATGACCGCCATAACCACCGGGCGTATTGCTTGAAAAAACCAAGGCTTTTCCGTGGGCCAACAAGCTTGGCTGGCCCAGCATATACCCTTGCCCCCAGTTGACATCCAGCGGTTTGGGCTCGCTCCAATTGCCCCCTTGCCGTATGGATACCATGAGTTGGCAACTGGAATCGGCGCCATCATGGCCACAGCGGGTAAACACTGCGGTGTTTCCACCGGCGTCAAACACCAGCGCACCTTCGTTGTACATGGTGTTTATGGGGCTTTCCATGACCTTGCTGCGTCCATAGGCCCCGTTTTCCAATCTATCGCTCACATACACATCAGAGTAGTAAGTGCCCAACCTGGGGTATTTGAGCCCTCCGGTGCTACCTGCCCTGTCAGATGTAAAGTACAGAATACCATTGGCGGTAAATGGGGCGTATTCATTGTACTCCGTATTGAGCGCGTCTATGGGCCTCACGCTAAACCTGCCTTTTGATGCATCAAGTTCTTGGGCTTTTTGGCACATGGCGATTTTTTCGGCGGCCTTTTTGTTGCCGGGTACTTCTTTTTGATACGCCTTGATGACTTCTACTGCCGTTTGGTATTGGCCGATGCTCATGAGCAGGTCGGCGTAGGTAAGTCGGTAAGCGGGCACATTGGGGTATAGGTTCACCACCTGGGCATACCACTGCGCCGCAGGTGCATAGTCATTCATTTGGCGGTAGCTTTCGGCCAGCCTTAGGGTGTACATCTGCAGCACTTTAGGGTCTTTTTGCTTTTTCATGAGCTTGGCATACATGCCTGCGGCGGTGTGGTAGTGCTGTTTTTGGTAGAGCATGTCGGCGTTTTGGGCGGTGATGGGCATTTGGCCCATGCGGCATCCACCCAGTGCCAACATACCCACCAAGGCCAGTTTGACCCCCGGTGTGGAAAGGAATCGAAAGGTCATTTTCATATCAATTAAATTATATAAAATGGCGGCCTAGCTGCCAAAGAACACATAGGTGAGCAATACGGCGGCAATAAACCCTACCACATCGGCCAGCAGCCCGCAAGTGACGGCGTAGCGCGTGTGTTTGATGCCCACCGCGCCGAAATATACGGCCAGGACATAGAAGGTGGTTTCTGTACTGCCCTGCATAAGCGCTACCATGCGCGATGGAATGGTTTTCATGCCTTCGGTGAGGCCATGGAGCGCCTGTTGGTGCTGGATGGTTTCTACCATCATGCCCCGGGCACCGCTGCCACTAAATGGTTTGGTGAGTGCGGTGGGCAGGGCTTCGGCAATCTGTGGGTCGGCACCCATGGCCTGAAGAAGCCAGCCTATGGCATTGGTTGCCAGGTCAAGTCCGCCGCTGACCCGAAAAAGGCCAATGGCCACCAAAATGCCCACCAAGTAGGGCACAATCTTTATGGCCACCTCAAAACCCTCGCGGGCGCCTTCTATAAAGGTGGAATACACGTTGATGCCTTTTCTATGGCCGGCCCACACAAACCATGAGATAAATCCCAGGATGGTGCCACCGGCAAAAATGGAGGTGAAAACCGACTGGTCCTGGCTGCCCAGGTGGGTATAGCCCACGGCAAGGCCAGACATGGCCAAAGAAACCGTCAATAAATAGGCCCACACCACTGGCTGGGCGTACAGCCTGAGTTTCTGCACAATTGACACCGCAATGAGCCCGGCCATACTGCTGCAAAAGGTGGTAATAAGTATGGGGATAAAGTACTCGGTAGGATTTACGGTGCCCTGACCCAGTTCAGCAATGAGCACCATGATGGACAAAGGGATGATGGTGAGCCCTGATGTATTGAGCACCAAGAACATGATTTGCGCATGGGTAGCCCTTTCGGGTTCATTGTTGAGTGTTTGAAGCTGCTCCATGGCGCGTATGCCCATGGGGGTGGCCGCGTTGTCAAGTCCAAGCATATTGGCCGATATGTTCATCATCATGGCGCCATAGGCCGGATGACCTGGAGGAACACCAGGAAATAGGCGGGTAAAGAGCGGGGCTACCAATTTGCCCAGCGAGTGGATGACTCCCCCTTTCTCTCCCACTTTCATGATACCGAGCCAGAGCGTGAACACGCCGGCATAGCCCAGCGCAATGGTAAACCCGGCTTCGGCCTTGTCAAAGGTGTCTTTGATGGCCAGGTTAAAGATTTCGGGGTTGCCAAAGGCAGCTTCAGGCCAAACAATACCCACGGCGGCCCTGACGCAGCATAGGGCAAACGACAACAAGAAGAAGCCAACAAAGAGGTAGTTGAGCGCCATGGTTCAAAGATGGGCGATAATCTGCAATGGTGTCCTGGGCTGTTGTAGGAGCTCAATTCACTTAAACCACCACACTGGCCTATGCGCGGCCATGTAAGAGAGCTACCCTGAGATGTTTCATTAATCCACTGCCTTTCTACCGGTTATATCCATTGCTGGGTAACCATGCCATTACATCAATAACAACAAGCTCAGGGCCAACATGCCCATGCCTGCCAACATGCCGTAGATGGTATGGTGGTGCTTGCCGTATTTATGGGCGGCGGGCAGCAGCTGGTCAAGGGATATAAACACCATGATGCCCCCCACCAGGGCGAAGATGATGCCGAAGCTCAGGTCGTTAAAAATGTGTTTCAACAAGAAGAATCCCAGTATGGCACCTATGGGCTCAGATATGCCCGAAAAAAAGGAGTACATAAATGCCTTTCGCTTGCTATGGGTGGCGAAGTACACCGGTATGGACACGGCAATGCCCTCAGGAATGTTGTGCATGGCTATGGCCAGGGCAATTGACACCCCCAAGGTAAGGTTTTGATAGGCCGCCATAAACGTGGCCAAGCCTTCGGGAAAGTTGTGGATACCAATGGCCAGGGCAGTGATGATGCCGGTTTTGTATAAGGATGCCATGCGGCTTTTGCCACCTACTTTCTGTTCGTGGTCTTGCTCCTCGGTGGTGTCCACGTCGGCAAATTCGTGGGGGTTTTCATGCTGGGGTATAAGCTTGTCTATAAGTCCTATAAGCAACATGCCCCCAAAAAAGGCGGCCACGGTGGCCCAGGTGCCGCCCCGTTCGCCCAGTTGGCCCACCAGGTGCGCTTGCGCCTTGGGAAATATGTCAATAAAGCTCACATAGATCATGACCCCTGCCGAAAAACCCATGGAAACCGATAGCCATGCCTTGTTGGTATGTTTGGCAAACAGGGCTATCACGCTGCCAATGCCTGTAGAAAGCCCCGCTATAAGGGTAAGCCCAAAAGCCCACCAAAACCGCTCGTCCATGTGCGCTATTCTGTTTAGTGGCGCAAAAATACGTGGTGGCTGGAATGCTTTTAGACTAGTCTAAAATTATTTTGTCCAACTTCAAAAAAAAAACGTCATGACCAATGTTTCATAGTGGCCAAGACAAGCACAGCTGCCACGCATTCCCTTGATAAAAAAACCTTTGTCAATTGATGCCAACCCCCTATTCATGTACCCATGAAGGCAGTTTTCTCAGGGCTGCCAGTTCACGTTGCGCCACCCTGAGCTCACGGGCAGGGCTGCCGTAGTACGCCTTTCCGCCCTCCAACGATTTGCTTACCCCGCACTGGGCCCCCAGCACGGCCCCCTTGCCTATGGTCACGTTCTTCACTATGCCCACTTGTCCCCAGGCCACCACCCCATCTTCTATGGTGGTTTTGCCCCCTATGGCGCACTGCGCGGCAAATAGGCAGTGCTTGCCTATCACCACCCCATGCCCCACATGCACCTGGTTGTCCAGTTTGGTTCCCTCCCCTATCCGGGTTATGCCGCTCACCCCCTTGTCTATGGTGCATGACGACCCTATTTCCACGTGGTTTTCAATGATTACCGAGCCACATGAGTGCCATTTTTTATAGTAGCCCTGCTGCCGTGAATAGTAA
Organism: Bacteroidota bacterium; assembly: GCA_016192035.1. Classification (GTDB taxonomy): domain Bacteria; phylum Bacteroidota; class Bacteroidia; order CAILMK01; family JACPUW01; genus JACPUW01. Next base: position 122,632 of record JACPUW010000007.1, on the reverse strand, counting down.
AAAGCCTGACCACCAATCACAGTTCCCGCATGTATGATCACATGGCTACCTATGTGTACATTGTCATAGATCACCACATTGGGAAACACCACCGTATGCGCACCAATGGTCACATCACATCCCACTACCACCCCCTGGTGGAGCACGGCGCTGGGGTGTACCTGTGCAGAGCTGGCCACGGCGCGGTCTGGTTCAAATGAATGATGCACCCTATAGTATCTGGCTATCAATCCATTGTATGCTTCAAACGGCTTTTCGTGCAGCAAAAGCACCTTGCCTTCCGGAGGCACCATGCGCTGGTTTATTATGATAAAACTCGCCTGGCTTGTTAGTGCTTTTTCGTAATACTTGGCCACATCCACAAAAGTCAGATCGCCGGGCTCTACCTTATGTATTTCATTTATGCCTAGTAACATACCATTGTCAGGCCCTATCAGTTCAGCCCCTATCAGTTGGGCTATGGCGCGTATGGATACAGGTTCTTTTAGTTTCATGGGAATAAAAAAATGGCGGTTAAACTCAAGTCCCTACCACAGGCTTGCGCCGGGCCGGGGTTTGGGCAAATATCCTTAGCGGTGCACAAAACGCCGATATTGGCACATACCATTACCCACATTCCAGCCAAACTCCACTGAGGCGGACTGGCCAAAGCCACACCCAAAAAACAATACTTTTGCGCCCTGTAAACCCACACCTATCTAATGAGCGAAAGAGTAATAGCCTACCGCGATGCCATAAAAGAGGCAATGGATGAGGAAATGGCGCGCGATGAGCGGGTCTATCTCATGGGCGAGGAGGTAGCCGAGTACAACGGGGCCTACAAGGCATCAAAGGGCTTGCTTGACAAATACGGCCCTAAGCGGGTAATAGACACCCCCATAGCCGAATTGGGCTTTGCCGGGGTGGCGGTGGGTTCGGCCATGAACGGCCTAAGGCCCATAGTAGAGTTTATGACCTGGAATTTTGCCTTATTGGCCATAGACCAAGTGGTGAATGCCGCTGCCAAAATGCTTTCCATGTCGGGCGGGCAGGTGGGCTGTCCCATTGTGTTCCGTGGCCCCAGTGGTTCGGCAGGCCAATTGGCGGCGCAGCACTCCCAGACTTTTGAAAACTGGTATGCCAACGTGCCTGGGCTCAAGGTCATTTCACCATCCAACCCCTATGATGCCAAAGCCCTGCTCAAGGCAGCCATACGGGATGATGACCCGGTGGTTTTCATGGAATCGGAACAGATGTACGGCGACAAAGGTGAAGTACCTGAAGGTGAAATACTATTGCCGATAGGAAAAGCCCATATGGCCCGACAGGGCAAGGATGTGACCATTGTTTCATTCAACAAAATGATGAAAGTGGCCCATGCCGCCGCCGATGAACTGGCCAAGGAGCACATAGATGCCGAAGTAATAGACCTGAGAACTATACGCCCATTGGACTACCCAACCATTGTGGAATCGGTAAAAAAAACCAACCGCCTGGTGGTGGTTGACGAGTCATGGCCATATGGCTCCATAGCTTCAGAGATAGCATTTCAGGTGCAGAAACACGGTTTTGACTACCTTGATGCCCCAGTGAAGCGGGTGAATGGTGCCGATGTGCCCATGCCGTATGCCGCCAACCTGATTGAAGCCTACCTGCCCAATCCCGCCCGGGTGGTGCAAGCGGCCAAAGCGGCCCTTTATAGGCTGTAATCCCAATATTTTGATCGTGTTGTTAGCCATATCATTGCCTTAGCCCATGGCCGTCATGGGCGATTGGATCTGGGCAGCCCGCCCGCGCACCCTGCCGCTGGCGCTTAGTGGACTGGCACTTGGCAACCTGATAGCCGCCCACCGGCAGGATATACACCTGGGCACTGCGGCACTATCCATTGCTACCGCCTTTTTGCTTCAGGTATTTTCCAACCTTGCCAACGACCTGGGCGACTATAGCCATGGCGCCGACAACCAATACCGCCTGGGGCCGCCCCGTGCGCTGCAAAGCGGCCGCCTACAACCGGCTCAGGTAAAATACGCCCTTTGGCTCCTGGGGGGGCTGGCATTTTTGACCGGTTTATGGCTATTGTGGTCAGCGCGTGAGGCATTGTCAGTGTGGGTATTGGCCGCCATGCTCGGCCTAGGCCTGGCCAGTATAGCCGCCGCCTATGGCTACACGGCCTCTAAAAAGCCCTACGGCTACCAGGGCCTGGGCGATTTGTCGGTAATGTTCTTTTTTGGCCCGCTGGCGGTAACCGGTGCCTATTTGCTGCAAACCGGTAGAGTGGATTGGCCTGCCCTGGCCTTGGGCCTGGGGTTTGGAAGCCTGGCCACGGGAGTACTCAATCTCAACAATATGCGCGACGTGGACAACGACCGCGCATGTGGAAAAATGACCCTTGCCGTACGGCTGGGCCCTGGGCTGAGCAAGGTGTACCACAGCATATTGGTATTGGCCGGGGGCGGTATTTTCTTGGCCTATGGATTAATTAATTTTGATAGTTTGGCCCAATACCTATTTTTGACTCCGCTAACTTTGCTTGTAAGGCACTGTATAAAAGTGATAAGGACTTCTGAACCGGCGGCATTCAACCTCCAGCTAAAGGAACTTTCCCTTGTCAGTGCCGCATGCGCACTAAGTATTGGAACTGCACTACACCTATCACACATTTAGAACCACACACCGCAACACCCTGTCATGGAAAGTTTTACTGCAGAGTTTGTGAAACACAACCTCGTATTTAAACAACCCGCCAACACCTCCCGCGCCACCCTAACCCACAAGAACACCTATTACCTGCTGCTGCGCAGTGACCGCGAGCCCGATTTGATGGGAGTGGGCGAGTGTTCTTTTATAGAAGGGCTCAGCATAGACAATGCAGCGGATTTTGAGTCGCAACTAGCGCTGCTCTGCACCAAGATCAATGAGGCCGGCAGTGCCGATGTGGATTTTGATTTTGATGCCTATCCAAGCATAGAGTTTGGGCTAGAAATGGCCATCATGGACTTGGAAAACGGTGGAAAGCGGTGCTATTTTGAAGAGAATGAGTTTTTTCACGGCGAGCGTGACATAGCCATAAACGGATTGGTATGGATGGGCAGCGTGGCCGAAATGACCGAGCAAATAGATGATTTACTGGCCCAAGACTACAAGGTAGTGAAGCTGAAAATAGGTTCGTTGGATTTTGTGGAAGAACTGGCGCTTATCAAGTACATCCGTTCCAAGCACAGCCCGGCAGAAATAGAAATCCGCCTGGATGCCAATGGGGCTTACCGTGCTGATGAAGCCCTTTTGCGGCTGCATGAACTTGCCGAATACGGCATACACTCCATAGAACAGCCCATAGCTACCGGCCAGTGGGATGCCATGGCCAAACTGGTGGCCGAATCGCCGATAGACATTGCGCTGGACGAGGAACTTATAGGCATACAAGACCCAGAACAGAAGGAACTCATGCTCTCCACCATCCGCCCGCAGTACATCATTATCAAACCGTCGTTGCTGGGGGGCTTTGGATTAAGTGAGGAATGGATGGAACTTGCTGACAAATACCACATAGGATACTGGGTGACCTCAGCCCTGGAGAGCAACATAGGGCTTAACGCCATAGCCCAGTGGGTGAGCGACATGGACCTGACCAGGCCGCAGGGCTTGGGCACGGGAAAACTGTACAAAAACAATATCAAATCGCCGCTGGTACTGGAACAGGGATTCCTAAAGTACGACCACGACCGCGACTGGGATTTGTCGGTACTTGACATTTAACAGGATTTCAGGCGCTATACCGCAGTAATTGCTGTATGTTTGTTAGGCTTCCAAGCAGCTACACCATAAACCGAAATAGAAATGGAAACCATAGAGCAGGTACAAAAGGAACAAGTGGAAAACCTAAAGTTTCCACGTGAGGAGGTGCTGGCCGAAAAAACGCAAAAGGCCAAGCGGCATGAAATGTTGGAAAAAGCGCTTACCCTGGGCAATTTGGATAAGTTTAAAGTGAAGATCGTATTTGAGGACGACCACGGGATGAAATTGGTGAACACCACCATATGGGGGGTCACGGAGCGCAACATCCTGCTCAAGGGCGACCGCCATATACCCATACACCGGGTACACTCCATAGAATTTGTATAGTGGGCCCTTCCACCTGTATTTGAAGTAATTATCCCGCCCTATGGCAGGTCTAGCCCCCACTGGGCCGTTGCCAAAAGGCAAGCCAAACATGGCTAAAAGCCTGCATGGCACAAGCGTCCTGTCAACAACTCACCGGGGCAGGCCCTTAATCGGGCGTATCCACCCGTCCATCGGGATAGACGGCAAACCGCCCACGGTTTCGGTCGTGTACCGGATCGGGGCTTGGCCATGGCCAGCCGCCCCACTGGGTCTTTTCAAAATCGCGGTAAGCCTCTTCAATTTCCCTTTCGGAGTTCATGACAAAAGGCCCGTACTGCACCACTGGTTCACCAATGGGCCTACCTTGCAGCACCAGCAGCTTAGCCCCCTTACTACCACATTTCATGCGGGTTACCACCCCCGCTTCCATTTCGGCCACATGCTCACTGGCTATGAGGGCACCATTTATTTCCAGGTCTTGGTCATAGACATACACGCTGCGGTTTACCCCCACCGGGGCCGGGGGCAGTGAAAAGGCCGCCCCGGGCTGCATGTCCACCCTAAACACCGCTACATGGTTTATGGGGTCGGCTGCCCAACTGGTGCGAGAATGCACTTGGCCACCATATCCATAGTGGCTTCCGGCTATGGCCACAATGCGTACCTCGGGCCCAGGCCTGCCATCGGCTATAACGGCAAGGGTGTCAGACCAAAGCATTTTAAAATGGGGTTTCACCAATTTGGACCGTGCCGGCAGGTTGAGCCAAATCTGGAAAATTTCCAAAGTATTGGGTTTATCCTGGTGAACAAGAGGGAACATTTCACTGTGCTGGATGCCGCTACCGGCAGTCATCCACTGCACATCGCCTTTTGCAAACCTAGCGGTAGCCCCGAGCGAATCGCTATGGTCCACAAAACCTTGTTCCACAATGGTGATGGTTTCAAACCCCCTGTGCGGGTGGGCCGGAAAACCCGGCACCTTTTTACCGTGGTACATCCTAAAGCCATCCTTTAGGGTAAAGTCGTTGCCCAAATGGCGGCCATGCAGGGGTGTTTTTGGCCCCATTTCGGCGTTGCCCTCAGGGTAGTGGTCCAGGTGGTGTACGCAAAAAAGAAAGGGGTCTTGGGTAACCCAAGGAAAGCCCAACGGCTTGATATACTTTATGCCTGTGCTCATGGTAGTAAAATGGCTTTGATTAACAAATATGCTTTTCTAAGGTTCGATGGACACTATTTACTTTTGACAACCAAAGCCAAATGGTGAACACCAAGTTTTCCCTGTCAATTATATGTATTTGTTTATCTTATGTTTACGCCTCAGGTCAAAGCCCAATAATGCATTTCGGGGTTACTTCTTATGCCAAAGTGGATTTGACCGGTGCCTTTGGAATTAACCCTACCACTGGCTTTGGGATTTTTGCCGAAAGAAATAATTACCAGCTACATACAGCATTTGTTACCCCCATACCCACCATTAATGGCCAAGCAAGCACTGGAGCCATGGCAGGCTTTAGATACTATGCCCTTTCCGGCAAGCATACTCGTTCATATTTTGGTATTTCAGCGCTATTAACAAGTAAGCGAGAATCATGGACAGTACTAGAGCACTTGCCAAATAGCACTACGATAACCCATAATTATAGGGGAGCATATCGATTTCTTAACATATTGCCATCCATGGGCTTTACAATGCAGTTTAACAGGTTTTGCTTGGATACCGAAACACTTTTGGGCGTTGAGTTCTATTCTTATACGGTTAGTGTATGGGGAGACTTAGTGAATGGCCATAAAACCCAATATACCAGTGGTCCGTTGCTAACAAGGAGTAGGGCAAAAGGCATGTTGCTGTTTACATTTCGATATATATTATTCAAAAACAATGCATAAACATTTTTATGCATGGGTTTTTCTTTTGGCTTGTTCCTCATGCAAGCACCACAATGATGAATGGGAGCTCACTTTTAGCGAAGAATTCAATGGTAAGAGTGTGGACTTTACCACATGGTCTCCAAATTTTAGTTGGGGCCAACATGCTTCGGAGGACAACCAATGCTATATGGTGGACGATGTCTTTGAAGTAGATAATGGGATATTGCGAATACGATGTGAAAGACGGGATACCATGGCGAAGGTTTTTTTGCCCGATTGGTCCATGACCACACAGCAATTTCACTATGTATCAGGGCATTTATACTCCAGAAATTCATTTTCCCAACAATATGGCTACTTTGAAATGCGGGCAAAAACCGCTTTTGGCCATGGATTTAATTCGGCATTTTGGATGATGGCCCATACAGGATGGCCACCTGAAATCGACATTTTTGAAGTACTAGGACGTGACCCAAATAACTTAAGAACTTCCAACCACTTTCTTGATAAGAATGGCGAACATGGAATGGAAACAAGGTTTCATACCACGCATGACTTGTCATCCACTTTTAATGTCTTTGCCATGGAATGGGATCCTGCAGGCATAAAGTGGTACCTGAACGGAAACCTGTTGTTTACATCCACCAACAATATACCACAAGAACCCATGTATTTGCTCATTTCCCATGCCCTGGGCGGCGATTTTGCGGGCTATGCCGATGAACATACGGTATTGCCAGCCTATTTTGAAATAGATTACGTGAGGGTTTATCAAAGAGTAGAACGCTAATTGCCCATGGCCACAAAAACAGGTTCCCATCTTCCTATTGAATTTTTACTTGGGGTAGCATCCCTTATTCACCTACCTCAACTGTTTTGTAAAGGAATGTTTCTGGACGGCCTTATTTATGGTGCCATAAGCCAAAACTTATCAAAAGGAATAGGTTCAACTTGGTCCCTTTGGTATGATGGACTGAATGCTGGGGTCTTTAAGGGGCAACTCCCTCTCTTCATGTGGTTGGAATCCTATGCGTTTCGCGTATTTGGGACAAGCCACTTTGTTGAACGGGTTTTTTGCTTGTTGTTATTGTTACTCACTTTGTATCTATTTAATTTACTAATTTCCATAATAATAGGCCACCGCGCAGCTTGGTTTGGCACACTACTTCTTTTAATCACCCCTCGGTTCAATTGGGTATTTGCCAATAACATGATTGAATCCCTTCTCTTACCATTGGTGCTTACAACCTTTCTTCTCCTATACAATATGTCATTGGGCATTAACCGCTTATGGCATCTTCCGGTCATTGGTGCTTTGGCGTTTGCAACCTTTTTAACAAAAGGGCCTGTTGCCTTGGGAATCTTGGCCTTGCCTTTGGCCTTTAGTCCATCATATGGCATAAGAAAGGGTTTGTCAGATGCCGCAATAGCCTGTTCTTATTTCGGGCTGGGTATAGCAGGACTGATACTGTATAATCCATCAAACCAATGCATTGCTGATTTCTTCGCGGCACAAGTGTTAGGCACCATAAACTATGTCCCTTCAGGTTCTTTTTGGTTGGGGCATTTTACCATTGTGCTTAAACTATTGGGTGAACTTATTGTTCCCCTAGGGATTGGACTTCTTTTAGGGGTGTTGTTTAGGAAAAAATTGACTTTTACCCGAACTACCGCTGTATTGCTCTTAACAGCTTTACTTTTTTCTCTTCCATTTGCGCTTTTCAAGAAACAACATGTGTATTATACGGTACCAAGTTTCCCCTTTTATATCCTCCTAGTGGTTCATGCACTTAGCCCTTCGCTTCAACTCCCAAAAAGCACTTTGGATAACAAACTGCACTTTATCTTAGCCCCCCTTGGATGGGTTATGATATTGATAGGCATTGGTTTAGGAATTTGGAATTATGGCAACTATACTAGGGATAAGCACCTGATTACCGACCTTCAAGTCATTTCACAACACACTAAGAGCGTACGAATTGGTATTGACAAAGATCTCGCAGGACACTGGAGCATTTTTGCCTATGCCACGAGATACCAACTTGCGGATTTCTCCACATCCCCTGATTCACCCTTCTTGGTTAGTGCCCGGAATGTGGTAGATGGATACAGTAAAGTGGATGTCCCAACGGTTTCTTTCCACTTATTTGAAAAGCAAGCCCCTTGATCAAGAAAACACCTCCCCTCTCGCGTTTTTCAATTCAATCGTAATATTGCGATGAAATAGATCTGACACAAAAGAGCACACCACATGAGCAGTACCCACACACCGGCGCAAGAAACCAAGGACATGGTAAGGCGCAAATATGCCGAAATAGCCAAAAGCGATAAGGAAACCAACCAATCTGCGTGTTGCGGTTCAGGCCCATGCAGTACAGAGGTATATAACATCATGAGCGATGACTACGGCCAATTATCAGGATATCAATCTGATGCTGATTTAGGCCTGGGCTGTGGGCTTCCCACCCAATTTGCGGGCATACAGCCCGGCCATACCGTGGTGGACCTGGGTTCGGGCGCGGGCAACGACTGCTTTGTGGCGCGACATGAGGCGGGCCCTGACGGTAGGGTGATTGGCATTGATTTCACCCCTGAGATGATAGAAAAAGCCCGTGCCAACGCCCAGAAATTGGGTTTCCAGAACGTGGAGTTCCGCCTGGGCGACATAGAACGGATACCCATGACCGCCAATATGGCCGATGTGGTAGTAAGCAACTGCGTACTGAACCTAGTACCTGACAAGGCCAAGGCCTTTGCCGAAATGTTTAGGATACTCAAGCCAGGCGGGCATTTTAGTGTTTCGGATATTGTCTTAACCAATGAACTGCCGCCGGCCATACAGTCGGCTGCCGAAATGTACGCGGGTTGCGTAAGTGGTGCCATGCACCGACAGGATTATTTGGACACCATAATCCAAGCTGGTTTTGATCAGGTTTCCGTGCAGAAGGCCAAGCCCATAGTAGTACCAAACGATATTCTGGCACAATACCTTAGCCCAGATGAGATAGTGACATACCATAAGACGGGTAGCCCTATAGAGAGCATCACGGTTAGGGGCAGTAAGCCCGCAGGTACCTGCTCGCCCAATAGCGGTTGCTGTGAATAACCAAATATTTTGGCGATATGGCTAACAGCAATTTAGGCCCATTTGAGCGCTACCTTAGCTTATGGGTGGCACTCTCCATAGTACTTGGGGTAGGCTTGGGGGCGGTATTTGGCACATCAATCAAGCCACTGGCCAACTGGGAAATAGCACATGTGAACATTCCAGTAATGCTATTGGTATGGCTTATGGTCTATCCCATGATGGTGCAAATAGATTTTGGTAGCCTTAGAAAGGCGGGCACGAGCCTTCGGGGGCTTGGACTGACCGTGGTGGTAAACTGGGCGGTTAAACCCTTTGCCATGGCCTTTTTTGCCTGGTTGTTTTTCTCCAAATTATATGGGGCATTTATACAGCCCAGTGAGGCCAAAGAATACATAGCGGGAGCCATTTTACTAGGTGCCGCCCCTTGCACGGCCATGGTATTTGTGTGGTCATATCTATCAGGCGGAAACCCCACCTACACCCTTATACAGGTAGCGGCCAACGACATCATCCTGTTGATAGCCTTTATCCCAATAGTGAAATTGTTATTGGACATTAGCCATATAACGATCCCGTACGAGGTGCTTTTTACATCGGTAGTGGCCTTTGTAGCCATCCCCTTGTTGGCAGGGTATTTTAGCAACCGCTGGCTCATTGCCCAAAAAGGGGAATCTTGGTTTACCGCCATTTTCCTGCCCAGGCTCAAGCCTCTGTCCATGGTGGCTTTGCTTGGCACTTTGGTATTGCTTTTTGCTTTCCAAGGTGAGCGGATTTTGGAACAGCCCATACTTATCCTACTCATAGCCATTCCTTTGACCATTCAAACCTATGTCATTTTCTTCTTGTCGTGGCTGGGTGGCCGAGTGCTCAAGCTGCCCTATACCACTTGTGCGCCGGCATCTATGATTGGTGCGAGCAATTTTTTTGAGTTGGCGGTTGCGGTGGCCATTGTCTTGTTTGGACTGGAGTCGGGCGCAGCATTGGTTACCGTGGTAGGGGTACTCATAGAAGTACCCATTATGCTTAGCCTTGTTTCTCTGGCCAAAAGGTGGAGGTACTAATTGCCACCAGGCTGCCACTATTGCCGCGCCCGTTCTAGTAGGTGACAAAGGCGTACATCGCGCCATTGGAGATGGATACCTCGTCAATGCACAGGAACGGCCCAATGTTTTCTGGAAAGACCATGTAGCCTCACAGTGCCCCTTTTGCTCCCAGTCCTTGAACCCACTGGTCCGTTTTTTTTAGTGCCTGCGCAGTTTGTTGAGGATTACCCCGTAATAGGACGCGATGTTGCTTATCGTATCAGCCCTGTTTTAGACCAATATATTTTAAAAAATCCGAGAGTTCCACGGTAAATTTCGAACCCTCGGCCATGAACGAGTAATCATTGGATTTGATATCGTTCGGGTGCTCCTTGTGCCGCCACCGCCGACGGCTTATGCTCAGGAATACCGCGTGGCCCCTGAGGAGAAAGTCGTGTACGCGCTTGGCCGGCAGGTAATCCTTGGTCCGCCCGCTGGGCAGCCTTCCAACCTTAGCTCGTTTTTCTCGGCCAGATCAACCACAAGTGTGCCCAAGCTCACCTTGTCAACGCGCTCATCCCATGACCAACCGGTGATGTCAAAATACTTGAGCAAATCCGAGGGCAATACCACTTCAAAAAACCTGTCCTGCATTATGTTTATTCATACTAAATCCCCAGAAATTTTACGTTACCCATTATCTACACGGTTGTAATGGCTGTGATGTCTTTCTTCAAAAGCATTCACCAAACATAAGTGCTGTGTGATATAGGCTTCTAATCCTTTTTCTGTGGTGTCTGTTTTCATTTGTTATCGGCTATTAATGCTACAATTAACTGGATAATTATCTCCTTCTCTTCGGGTTTGCTTTGAGCTACAAGCAATGCAATCGCTATTAGTCCATTATCATTGATTTTCAACTCGCCCGAAGATTTGAAGCGGTGTTTGTTTTTTTCTAAAAACCATACAAACAGAAATGCTCCAATGCGTTTGTTTCCATCAGTGAAAGAATGATTTTTAATGACGAAGTAAAGCAAGTGTGCCGCTTGTTCTTCAATGCTTGGATAGAGATATTGCCCATCAAATGTTTGAACAATGCTTCTGAGCGAACTTTTGAAACTTTCGTCTTTTTCATTGCCAAATAGTTCTGTTGCTTCTTTTTGTGCCATTAGTTGTCTCTTCAATTCTGCAATAGCATTTTTGGCTTCATCGTATTCAATTTCATAGGTGATGTTCTCATTCAGCCTTCCTGCTTGCAAGTTGTGGCTGTCGTATTGATTAAGCAATAGAAAGCTTTTGGTATAGTTACCCAAAATTTCCAACAAGCCTTTGGCTTCTTGCAATTGCAGTGTTTCGGTTTTGCCAGATTGTTCAATCAATTGGACCATATTACCCAATTCGTCTAAGCGTTTTTGGTTAATAGCATACCCCTGAACCAGATAATCTTTTAAGCGCTGGGTAGCCCATTGGCGAAATTGTGTGCCACGCTTTGAGTTTACCCTGTAGCCAACCGAGAGTATTGCGTCAAGGTTGTAACAAAGTTGTTTACGCTGAACCTTGCGTTTACCTTCTGTTTGAACTTGTAAGAATTCCTTACAAGTTGAATCTTCGTCAATTTCTGCATCACCATACACATTTTTTAAATGAATGGTAATATTTTGTGGTGTCGTGTCGAATATTTCAGCCATTTGCTTTTGAGTAGCCCACAGGGTTTCATTTTCAAGCAAAACAGCTATTTCTATACCTTTCGATGACGTATATATTTCTATCTGATTTTCCATAGTTAAGCGGATAAGTAAATGGTAGGTAAATAATATTTTAAGCACTTGGTATCCCATTGGCGAAACTTTGTTCCTTTAACGGTATTGATTCTGTATCCTACAGATATTATCATTTCTAAATTGTAATAATCAACTTTTCGTTTCACCTGCCTTCCTGCTTCCATTTGAACCAGTTCCATTTTGGAACTAGTTGCCCAAATGGTCTGATTAGCGTAATCGCCTTTTAATTCCAATGACCCGCTTTGGGTTTGATATATGACTACTTCTTTCATTCTTTTACAATATTCCTTCTCCCCATCACCACCTCAGCTATCATGGCCTCTTTGTATTCCCGAATAAGTTCGATTTCCCGTTCGGCTTTGGCTATGGCTGTGCCTTTGTTGGTGGTTTCAGTTTTTATGTGTGAAACGATTTGCTTTTGTTCTGCAATTGGTGGATAAAGAATATAGAACGTAGCGATCTTGCCAATTGCTAAATATGGTAGTGCTGCTTGTGTTGCATTAAGCCAAATTTCAGCTGTAATAAAATTGGTTTGCATCCATAATCGCAAAAATTCAGGGTAAATATTATCAGGTCTAATAAAGCAAACTGCCTGATTGGTATTTGCTGGTAAAATTTCTTCAGTAACTATTCCTGTTCGTCCTAAAGTAGCTCCAGCGATAACTAAGAGCACATCATTAGTTTCCAGTCTTGAACGAAAGAGAACTTGGTCTGTCTCTTGGTCAATATAAAACGTTGGAGTTAAAGTGATTTTATTTTCATATAAGTTTTCAGCTCTCAAAAATATGATTGTTCCTTCTTCGGCTGTTTCAGAACCAATGGTTGAAGGAGTTGTACCTTTTGAGATTGTTTTACTAACATTTTTTAATCTTCTTAATTCCCAATTCTCAGGAATGACAGGCATCCAATTAAATCCAGTTTCCTTATATAATAGTGCTGTTGCTATCATGCTTCACTACTTTTTTGGTCTAACTTTTCAATTTCTTTCATCACTTCATCAATCAATTGTTGCTCGGTGGGCAGGTACAATTGGTATTTGCTGGCAATGATGGTTTTGTTGTTCTCGGAGAGTGTGATTTTTACTACCGCATCATTCTTGTCTGCACAAAGCAATATGCCTATGCTTGGGTTTTCAAATTCCTGCTTTTCAAAGCGGTCGTAGTAGTTCGCATACATCTGCAATTGTCCAATATCCTGATGGGTGAGCTTGTCGGTTTTGATTTCAATCAAGACAAAACATTGTAAGAAGCGGTTGTAAAAAACCAAGTCTATAAAGAACTCATCACCATCCAGGTGGATGCGTTTTTGCCTGGCTACAAAACTAAACCCATTGCCCATTTCCAATAAAAATTCTTGCAAATGCGTGATGATGGCCGTTTCCAGGTCTTTTTCGTAATAGGTGGCTTCTCGTTTTAACCCTAAAAACTCTAATACCATCGGGTCTTTAATGATCTCTTTGGCTACGGTGGGCAATTTTTCCGCCCGAGCTACAGCTAAAACAGCTTGCACATCATTGCTCATCAACAATCGCTCAAACAATTGACTGTTGATTTGCCGTTCCATTTGCCTTGCTGTCCAATTGTTTTTGGTTGTCTCTGTTATGTAAAACCCCCTTTTGTCTTGATTATCAATGCTTATAAGCGTTCGGTAATGTGTCCAACTCAATTGCGAACGCAGTGCGTTCGTATTTGGAAACGTTCGATAAAACTGCCTGTTCATTTCTAACTGCCTTATTGTAAACCCGCTTCCAAATTGGGGCTGAAATTCATCGCAAATGGATTTGATTAGAAATTTACCATAGTCTGCCCGGTCTTTACCTTGTTGCTCTTCTTCGAATATCACTTTCCCTATTTGCCAATACATCAATACCCGTTCTGTATCTATAGAGCGTATTGCCCGCTCTTGAGAGGATGCGATTATATTTTGTATCTGATGGATGATATTTTTATTCAGTTCCATTAAGCTTCAATTATCTCTTTTAGTAAGCCGTCTATTTCATGTTCTATTGCTAAAATGTCCTTGGCAATTTCAGTTAATGACCGTGGTGGTTGGTGTTTATAAAAGTATTTGGCAAAGTGTATCTCATACCCAATTTTGGTGTCTTTCTTATCCCACCAAGCATCAGGAGCAAAAGGCAACACTTCTCTTTCAAAAAAGTCTTGTATATCTTCTTTCAACGGAATGTTTTCGGTGTCCTTTAGTTTTGGGTCGGGCTTTGGTTTGCCTTTGCTGTCGGTTACGATTTTGCCTTTCTCGTCTCTCAAAGGTCGGTTTACGGTTATTTTGGCATACCCAAAATCTTCATTGTCAAATATTTTGCTGTATTCGTTTTCTTCTAAGTTGAAGTACAATGCTTCAATTTTGGCAATGTGTTCGGGTAAATATTCCACCCGCTTTTTACCCAATGACTTACGCATTTTACTAGAAAAAGCTTCTGTCGTGGCATTAATCAACTGCACTTTGCCTTTTCGTTTTGTAGCTTTTCGGTTGTTGAAAAGGAAAATATAAGTTGGTATGCCCGTGATGTAAAACATATCGTTGGGCAAGGCCACAATAGATTCCAACAAATCAGTTACATGTAGTAAAGGCGAGGGGTTTAACATTGAACAAATTAGTATGACAACACGAACATAGGACATTCTTTGGCACTTAATACGACACTTGAAAAAAGGATTCTAAACAAATGCCGCCTTCAAACTAAGGGCTAATCCCGCCAGGGCTTGCGCACTCGCCATACCCTTAGCGGCATCCACCGCCAAAAAACACCCAGCCGTGGCATAGCATCCCCCCTATGCCATGGCCGGCTTCCACCGCCCGTGGCTATCAAGCCTGGGGCCAAAAAAGAGAAGGGTTATCCACAGAGCTTTTGCACCAAACCACCAAACACCTCCCCTGACCTGCCTACCCAGGCCCTTGACGACGCCGATTCGGCACCCGGTGCATACCCGGCCAATAAGGCCATGAGCACCTCAATATCAAATGTGTCACAGCGAACGCCCGCCTGGGCTTTTAGGGCGTCAAACGAATTGAGCTTCTGCTCGTAGTGCCCTTTCACCGGAACCATGGCCACCGGTTTGCCCAGATAGACCGCCTCGCTCACCGACTCAAAACCTGCGGTGGTAACCAATGCCTTACATGAAGCCATATGCCGCAAAAAACCCTCTTGGTCCAGGTGGTGAAAGTACAAATTAGGCCTGGGTGCATACCCATCGGGCAGGTCCGTGCGGTCCCAGTAGCAGTGTATTACTGTTTCGGGGTGGCCTAGGTGCCAGGCCTCTACCTCCTGTGCGTATCCGCTGTTGAGCAGGTACACCAAGTAATGCTCCCCATGGCTCGGAACCATTTGCCGCACCGCATTGCGCAACAAAGGTGGTGTTACCACCACCTTGCCCCCGTGGGTTTCAACCGGGTATAATGACAAGGCCCACAGCTCCCTGCTCCCCCATTGGCTCATCTTGGTGAGGAGCTTGAGCCCTATTTTATCCACCACCGGCTTGGGGGGCATGTCAAAACCCGGCAACAGCGACATGTATTGATGGGCCACGCTCACCGTAGGAATTCGCCATGGAAAGAGCCCAAGGGACAGCCCAAGCAGGGGTTCGTAAAAGTTGATCACTGCGTGTACCTGGGCCCTGGCCAAGCGCTTGCGCAGCTTGTGGGCCTCGCGCAAATACGTGGGCAGGTTTACCAATCCATTCCACAATGAAGCCCCCAGGCGAATGCCTTGGTCTTTACTGTCTTTCACAAAATTGGGGCTCTGAAATTCCAGCAAGGTGCTGGCGTGAAAGGCCTGTACAAAGTATGATGGCAACCCACGCTGGCTGCTCCGCCCTACCAATACCATGCTCACCATAACGCCCTGACACTCCAGCATCTCGCGCATGGCCAGGGCCTGCGACAAGTGGCCCCTTCCCTCGCCCTGTACTACAAAAGCTACGCGGCGCCCTTCCATGTGCTAGGGAAAAAGGCGGCCCATAAGCCGGGGAAAGGGTATGGCCTCGCGCAGGTGGTGTATGCCGCATAGCCAGGTTACGCAGCGTTCCAAGCCCAGGCCAAATCCGGCATGGGGCACACTGCCATACCGGCGCAGGTCTAGGTACCACTCAAACTCGTTCATAGGCAGTTGGTGGTGTATTATACTGTCTTTCAGCTTGTCAATATCGGTTTCGCGCTCACCGCCCCCCACCACCTCGCCGTAGCCCTCGGGGGCCAGCACATCCACCCCTTTTACCAAATGGGGCGCGCCTTCCACTTCCTTCATATAGAAAGCCTTAATGACTTTTGGCCAATGATATACCATTACCGGCACGCTAAACATGCGGGTAATGACCGTCTCGTCCGATCCGCCAAAATCACTGCCGTACTCAAAATTCCTGGCGCTCTCCAGCCAAACCGGTATGTTGCGAATGGACTCCTCCAGGTCGCGCTGCCGCGTCTTTAGGTCTTGGATTTCCTTTTCCAGCCGCGCCAGTGCGCCCTTCTTTAGGCCACCCTTCTTTGCCTGCGCTTCCATATCTGCCAGTTTCTCATTGGTTTCGCGCAATCCATCGCGGGCTTTGGACAAATCTTCTTCCAGCAGGTCGGTGGCTTTCTTGCCATCCACTTCCTTTTGGCCTTTCAGCACGGCCACCGCCTCGTCATAGGTAAACCGCACAAAAGGCTGCAATGACTTGCGAAGCATATCGGTATCGCGCTCCAACACTTCCAGCTCTAGGGCGCAGTGTTCAAGCACTTGGCCAATAACAGATTGCAGGAAATCTTCAATCAAATCAAGGGTCATTTCCAGGGAATAGAAAGCCATTTCAGGCTCTATCATCCAGAATTCGTTGAGGTGTCGGCGCGTCTTTGATTTCTCAGCCCTAAAAGTGGGGCCAAAAGTGTAGATCTTGCCCATGGCCATGGCCATGGCCTCACCATAGAGTTGACCGCTCTGGCTCAGATAGGCTTTCTGGTCAAAAAACTCAGTTTCAAATAAATCAGTGGTACCCTCACAGGCATTGCCGGTAAAAATGGGCGCGTCCATCTGCATAAAGCCCCGGCCCTGAAAAAAACGGTGAATGGCATAAATCACTTGGTTCCGCACCCTCATGATAGCCCACTGCCGCTTGCTCCTGAGCCACAAATGGCGGTTGTCCATGAGAAAATCCACGCCATGTGCCTTCTTGGCAATAGGGTAATCCTCAGCTATATGCCAAATATGGAGGGATGACACCTGCACCTCCAGGCCACCCAGCTGCCTGGGGTCTTCTACCACCCTACCGGCAAACTGCACCGATGACTCCAAACCCAGGGCTTGCGCCTGTGCAAATGCGTTTTCGCCCAGCTCGCCCTCGCTCAACACGCACTGGCAAAATCCCGATCCATCGCGCAACACGATAAAGGACAAACCTTTGCTATCGCGACGGTTCTGCACCCATCCCTGAATACATACCTGCTGACCAATGTGTTGGCGGAGGTGCGACAGGCTTACAGCCTGACCTAGGGCCGCCGTGGCTACCTTGTCTGGAATTTCGGTTTTCAAAAGGCTTTTTTTATGAATATTCGCGGTGTGATTCTCACTCTATTTAAGCGGTTGCAAATATGCTAAAGCAAGGCATGAATCAAAAGTTGCTGCAGAAATTATCGCCGCAGCAAATCCAGTTCATCCAGTTGCTTCAACTCAACCTCACCGAGTTAGAAGCCCGGCTGGAAGAAGAACTGGCCGAAAATCCTGCCCTTGAAGCCGAGCCTGAAGACCCCCCTGGCGATGAATTTGATGCCCCTGCCGAAACGCCTGCCGATGAAGCAGATAAGGAAGACGAAACGCGGGACTGGGATGAAGACATGGACATAAACCAATACCTGACCGACGACGATGGGAACGACAGCTACTACAATAGCTATGACCCTGACAACGAACGCGATGATATACCCTATGCCGGAGCTCAAACGCTGTTTAGCCTACTGGAGGCCCAGCTCAACGTTTCGGCCAGTTTTAACGAACGCGATACGGCCATAGCCCGGCACCTGATAGGCATGATAGAAGACGACGGCTATATCCGCCGACCATTGAAGAGCATAGCCTACGACCTGATGTTCCTTAGCGGCATTACCACCGATGAAACGGAACTGGAGGCCATACTGAAAAGGATACAGGTATTTGATCCGCCAGGTATAGCCGCCCGCAGCCTAGAAGAGTGCCTGCTCATACAGTTGCGGCGCATGCCCCCCCACCCTTACAAGGAATTGGCCATCAAAATCATTTCAAAGTATATTACCCAGCTGGGCAACAAGCACTACGATAAGTTGATGCGCTCGCTCAAGGTAGAGGCCGACGAATTGCGCAGTGCCATAGACCTTATCACCCGCCTGAATCCAAAACCAGGTGAATCACAGGCCGAAGCCAAGACACAATACGTAAATCCCGATTTTGTGGTTACGGAAATGGAGGGTGATTTGGTGGTGTCGCTCAACAGTAAAAACGCCCCCGAACTCAAAATCAGCCGCTCATACCGCGAAACACTGGCTGGTTTTCAAGCCGCCAAAAAGGTGACCAATGAGCAAAAGGCCCAGGTGCAATTCATCAAACAAAAATTGGACAGTGCCAAATGGTTTATTGATGCCATAAAACAGCGGCAAAATACCCTGATGCAGGTCATGCAGACCATAGTAAAGCTACAGGCCCCCTTCTTTAGGACCGGCGATATGAGCAAGCTGCAGCCCATGATACTCAAGGATGTGGCTGACCGCATACACATGGATATATCTACCATTTCACGCGTGGCCAGCAGCAAGTACGTGCAAACAGACCACGGCATTTATAGCCTAAAGGAATTTTTCTCAGAGGGCATAACCACAGACGACGGCTCTGAAGTGTCAAACATAGAGGTAAAGGAAAAACTCAAAGAATTTGTTTTACAAGAAGATAAGGACAAGCCCCTTACCGATGACGAACTCACCGATATGATGAAAGACCTGGGATACAACATAGCGCGGCGCACCATAGCCAAGTACAGGGAACAATTGAACATACCCGTGGCTAGACTACGCAAAGTGCTGTGAACGAATGAGATATTTTTCCCTTCTCGTATCTTATGCCCTCCACCCCCTTTTTTTGTTTCCCTACTTGTTCGTGGTCTATCTGTATGCCTACCCTTTTCCTTCATTCACACTAAGCCCCACCGGAAAACTGCTCCTGAGCGGACTCATGTTTGTGCTAACAGCACTCGTTCCCTTGGTGTTGCTGCGGTTGTTTAAGCAGCAGCTCACCGGCCACAACCTGCCAAGCCGGCGACTGGCCGTTACCACCGTGATATTGGTGTACGCTCTGGTGTACACCCTGTTTCCCCATAAGTATATCCCTGAATCTCTGGTCAACCTACTCATATCCATAGTGTTTAGTTTGGCCATAGTGCAACTTGCCGGCAGGCGCCTGGCCATAAGCCTACATGCCACCGGCTGGGGTGGGGTCATAGGCGCACTGTTTTGGCTGTTGATTCAACAGGGAACCCTTTTCTTCTATCCCACCATAGTGGCGGTACTCCTGGCCGGGTTGGTGGGTTTTTCCAGGCTATACCTGGGGGCTCACAACAACAAGGAGCTGTACCTGGGCTATTTGGTAGGCATTGCCACCACCACGGGGGTTTTTGCCCTGCTCACCTAAGCAAGTATATGCTGCCGCTAGCAGAATAAATCTTACCCGTGAGGCTTCGGTAGTGAAGGGTATAGAAATAGCTTCCTTCTACCCCTTTGGGTAATTCCCAAGCCATTTCTGGATCGGTGGCCATAAATACCTCCTGCCCCCAGCGGTTGAATACCCTCACCAGGTAGTCATCCACAAAATCCGTCCAAGGCTTCCAAATTTCGTTAAGCCCATTATTGTCAGGACTAAAAGCATTGGGTATCCACACCACGGGTTGCTGCTCGAGCACCAGGGTATTGGAGTATGACACTTTATCGCTGCCCTCTCCTTTCACGGCAGCTACCCGGTAACTCCATAAACCATCACTTCCCGTTTCCAACCCATGCTCGGCCACCGTATCGGCGATACCGATCTCTACCGCATAGCGCATGCCCTGTCGCTGCGAAAGCCCTTCAATCACATAGTTTTCTGGTTGCCATAGGTCAAATGGGTTCCACTCCATCTGGTTGAAATAGGCCAACGCCTGCCCGCTAAGCAGTATGGTGTTAGCCATGTCCGAAGCCGGGCTTTCCAACCCGCAGTTGTTTTCCTCGGCCAGGTAGTATCTATAATAATTGGCGGACGTGTTGAGCAGGCTGTCCACAAAAAAAGTATCCATTGGATTGTTTATCAAGGCAATGCTGATATAGCTCCCGGTATTGGTAGCCCTATGAAGATGGTAGTGGTGAAAACCGTAGTGCTGGCTCGCATGCCAGGTGAGGGCAACCGCCCCTCTATCGTTCACGGTTAGGTTGTACCACACAGGCCTGTCAGGCACAGTGCCCAAGTGCAGGCCGGTACAGAAACTGTCACTGGCACCGCCCTGGCCCCCACAGCGGTTACCTGCCCGCACCCGGTAGCATACGTTGGCCTTTACTGCCTGGGTATCAAGGCCCGTCCAAGCCATTGCACCCTTGCCAGCCAGGGTATCTACTGCCTGCCACCATTGGCTGGCGGCATCCTTGCGCTCTATCACAAAAAACTTTACAAATCTCTGGGGATCTTCTTGTTGCCATTTTAATGAAAAACTATCCATCCCCACCACTTCCAGGCATACCCCGCTTGGAGGTACGGGCAATGGAAGGGCCAGCACCTCCACATAGAACACCACACGCGTTATGGTGGGAAAAGGGCAGCCATTGTCGCGCACGTCAATAGTCACCGGTACCAGGCCAGACCCGGCGTGGTGGCAATCAGGCGTCCAAGTAAAGGTGGCCTTTATACGGCCTTTACCCGGCTTGGCATCAAACACCGCCAATGGGGCAGGCACCTGCAGGGCATCAAATAGGCTGGAAGTAGCCTCAGCAAACAGGGAGTCCTTTTCCAAGTCATTGAATTCCAATTTAATATTAATGGTTTGACCTGGATACGCGGTAAACACTTTCTGGTCAATGGAGCGGTCATATTCATGGGCATTGCTGCCCGAACATTTGGTTACCTTGTACTGCATTTCGCGGATCAATTCACCTATTTTCTTTCCATTGCGGTATTCTTCTACCTTCACGGCAAAGACATAATCGCCCACGCGCCGGGGTCCCACCACCAGTTCGCCACTGGCTGAGTCAATTTGCAGCACCGGATTGGCATCCATCACATTGCTGGCACTATAGCCCGATGACCAAGTGACAGGTTGGTAAGGCCCCGGCAACAACAATGGAAACTGGGGGGTACTGTTGGCATTGGTAAGGGCCGGATTGGTATTTCCCTGCAAGGGCTCCGTGAGCGATATCACCAATCTATCCCCATCAGCGTCGGTAATGTTAAAATTAAACTTAAACACATTGCCTATGCATAGCAGGTTGAGCGGCAGCTTGCTAAACACAGGCAGGGAATTCTGGGTGCTAAAAGGTGGCACTTGTGCCATGAATGCGATACCGGCCTCCTCCGGCTTCACTATGTTCACTATCACATTGTTGCGGCAGCATCGCTCCCAACTAAAATAGTACCCAAAGGTATCGGGAAACTGGACAGCGCTGAAACTAAACGTATCGCTGTAGCGCACCAGGTACAGGCAGTGCGCTACCTCACCTGCACATTCGGGCTTTGATATGGGCAATTCCTTGTCAAAACCAGGCTGTCGGGTAAGTGAAAAAGAATCCACCAGGGAATTGGTGCTCCGGGCATACATGCCCATAAAGAGCGGAATGTCATACCATGCTGCGGGCGACCCATTGTAGCAGTCCACCATCACTTCCAGCCCCAAGAGGTACCGGTCACCGCCCACGTGTTTGAATATCACGTTGCCCCCTACCAGGTGGGTGGCTTGTAGCCCCGTGGAAAACAGCGCGCTGCAAAGCAACCATAAGATTGCCCTGCATGGGGCCGGTGTGGCAGGGAGCGAATAAAGGCCTGTGAACGACAACGGTATAAAACTGGGGGCTAAGATAGGCCTGCGCTGCCTGAGCGCCGGCGCAAAATCCACCAATGGCCGCGGTCATTACATTTGCTCAGCTCAAAGCAGGTATTTGATGTATAAAATACAGGTAAACGGAACCGAATTGGAGGTGCGCACGGAGGAAGGCAAAATTTGGGTGGATGGGGAGGCCCAAGACCTGGAATTTAGAAGGGACAGTATGGGCCGTTTGCAGGTACGCAGCCCCCATTCGGTGGGATATGCCGAAGTAATAGGTACCGATGGCCCCAAGCATTTCACCCTAAAAGTGAAGGGCGGGCGCTATGATGTGGCCCTAAAAGACCGCTACGATATGCTGCTTGAGCAACTGGGCATGGACAAGGCCATGGGTAGTGGCCAACTAGATATTAAAGCCCCCATGCCCGGCTTGGTACTTGAAATAATGGTGGAACCCGGCATCAAGGTGGAAAAAGGCACAGCCCTGCTGGTGCTGGAAGCCATGAAAATGGAAAACGTGCTGAAGGCCCCTGGCCCTGGAACAGTAAAAGAGGTGCGAGTAAAGACCCGCCAAGCCGTAGAAAAAGGAACGGTGCTGCTGGTGCTGGAATAAACACCTGTGTATGAGAGAAACTCAGGAAAGCAAATCCAGTTTTTTGATTAAAAACCTCTTAAGGGGCTTTGCCCTCCTGGGCCTGTTCCTTTTGGTTTTTTTGGCGGCCAAATACTGGGGCACCGAATATATAAATTGGTTAAAACCCGTAATGGACAGCCCCATGCTGGTGCTTTCCATCTACGCGCTCTCTGAATTGCTATTTGGAATTATTACCCCAGAGCTGTTCATGGTGTGGGGCTTGGAGCATCTCAAAGTATCTGACCACGTGTATGTGTGGTTTGTGGCCATGTTGGCCGGCATGTCCTATATGGCAGGGTTGTTCAACTTTTGGTTAGGGGGCAAATTGGCCAAACAGCCCCGGCTGGCCCGCATCATCACCACTAGATTGGTTAGACAAATGGGGCAGCTCAATAGATATGGAGGTTTTTTGCTCATTGTTGCCGCCCTTACCCCCGTGCCATTTGCGGCCATTTGCCTATTGGTAGGTTTGTCGGGCTATCGGTTAAAGAGTTTTATCCTATTTACCTTATTTAGATTTTTGCGCTATGCGCTATACGGTTATGCCGTATGGAAAACCCACAGCATAGACCTTGATGCAATTTTTGATATATTGTAACATGCTGTATGTTAATAACAAACACACACAATCTACCCAAAGGGCAGCATGAGGTAAGGATAGGAAAGCTGGGCATTGAACGGCCACTAGACCACAAAAAATAGCGGACATTTGCGCGCTAATCCTTACCGACCATACCTTAAATGGCCCACTCCCTAGTTGAATCACCCAATCAGGTGGACACGCCAACCACCTTGCTGGAAGAAGACGTCATAGCCATCTATGGTGCGTGTGAACATAACCTGAAAAACATACACTTAACCCTTCCCCGCCAAGCCTTGATAGTCATTACGGGTTTGAGCGGCTCTGGCAAGTCTTCACTTGCCTTTGACACCTTGTATGCCGAGGGCCAGCGCCGCTACATGGAGAGTTTTAGTGCCTACGCCCGACAGTTTATGGGCAATATGCGCCGCCCCGACGTGGAAAAGATAGAAGGGCTAAGTCCGGTGATTTCCATTGAGCAAAAAACCGTGAGCAAAAACCCCAGGTCCACTGTGGGCACCATCACGGAGATCTATGATTTTCTGCGGCTGCTCTATGCCAGGGTAGGCCAACCATATTCCTACATTACCGGAAAGCCCATGGTGCGTTGGAGCCAGGATGAAATAGTGCAGAAAATCAAAGAGACTTATCAGGGTCAAGACATTGTGCTACTGGCACCGCTGGTAAAAGGGCGCAAGGGGCACTACCGCGAACTATTTGATCGCTACCGCAAAATGGGCTTTACCAAGGTGCGGGTGGACGGCAAGGTCAAAGATTTGGTTCCCGAAATGGCGGTAACCCGGTATAAGGTACATGACATAGAGCTGGTTGTGGATCGCCCAACGCTTGGCATGTTGGGCCAAGAGCGCTTGGTAGAGTCAGTAAAGACAGCACTTAAAGAAGGCGGCGGCATGCTCATGGTCCTCCATGGCAAACCAGACCAGGTGCGCATGTTTAGCAAGCATTTGATGTGTGAAGACAGCGGACTGGCCTATGACGAACCACAGCCCAATACATTTAGCTACAACTCACCCTATGGCTACTGCCCCACTTGCAAGGGCCTGGGCCAAACCCTGCAATTTGACATAGACAACCTACTGGGCAACAAGGAACAAAGCATATACTCGGCACTCATAGGCCGTTTTGAAGAATGGCTGGAACCCACCATGCAAGTGGTTATGGAAAATGTGCTTCACCGACACAAAGTGCGCGGCACAACACCGGTGGGCACGGTGCCTCAAGAAGTAATCAATGAACTGCTTTACGGCACCAACGGCGGGGAAGAAAATGATGATATCTCCGAATTCTTGCGCTTCAACCCTGGGCTTTTGGCCTACTTTGCCCGGGTGATGGATGCCAACTGGCCTCGCAGGCTGATTGAAGAAATAGAACCCCTGGCCCACAGGGGCCAATGCCCTGATTGCCAAGGCAAGCGTTTGAAAAATGAATCCCTGCACTACAAGGTGCTTAACAAGGACATAGCCCAGGTGGGCCATATGCAGCTAGACCACCTGAGCCAATGGGTGGACCAGGTAACCAATTGGGTTCCCGACAGCCACCGGTTGGTAGCCACCGAAATCATCAAAGAACTGCGAAACCGGATAGATTTTTTATTGGGCGTAGGGCTCCACTACTTATCTCTCTATAGACCAGCATATTCCCTGTCGGGCGGCGAGGCACAGCGCATCCGCCTGGCTACCCAGATAGGCACCCAGCTCACCAATGTGCTGTATATACTTGACGAGCCCAGCATAGGCCTGCACCAGCGCGACAACGAGCGTTTGATAAGCTCCTTGCGGTCTCTTCGCGATGTAGGCAATACGGTATTGGTGGTAGAACATGACAAGGACATGATGCTGGCAGCCGACTACTTGGTGGACCTGGGGCCTGGCGCCGGCGTGAACGGGGGCAATGTGGTAGCCGCAGGAATACCCGGCGATTTTATGGCTCAGGGCAGCCTTACCGCAGCATACTTGAGCGGCAAAACCAAACTGGAGGTACCCGCCAAGCGAAGAAAAGGCAACGGATTAGAGTTGGTGCTGCGCGGCGCACAGGGTAATAACCTAAAAGACATAGACGTGGCCCTGCCACTGGGCCAGTTGGTGTGCATCACCGGGGTGTCAGGCAGCGGCAAGTCCAGCCTAATAAACGGCACGCTGTACCCATTGTTAAAGAATTTTTTCTACCATACCAGCAGTCCGGTATTGCCCCACAAGGCCATAGAGGGCCTACACCACTTGGACAAGGTGATAGAAATAGACCAACAACCCATAGGGCGTACACCCAGGAGCAATCCGGCTACCTATACCGGTTTGTTCACGGAGATACGCTCCCTTTTTTCACAATTGCCTGAATCCAATATAAGAGGCTATAAACCTGGCCGCTTTTCATTCAATGTGAAAGGAGGGCGCTGCGACACCTGTGGCGGTGGCGGTATGCAGCTCATAGAAATGAATTTCTTGCCCGACGTGTACGTGAACTGCCCCGAATGCCTGGGCCGACGGTACAACCGCCAAACACTGGAGGTGCGCTATAAAGGCCACAGCATAAACGATGTACTGGAAATGCCCATAGAACGGGCGGTAGAGTTTTTTGAGGCAGTGCCCAAGCTAAAGCGCAAGCTGGAGGCCTTGCACAGCGTGGGCCTGGGGTATATCAAGCTGGGCCAGAGTTCCACTACCCTTTCGGGAGGTGAGGCCCAACGCATCAAACTGGCTACCGAGCTTGGCAAGCGGGACACGGGCAAGACCTTTTACATATTTGACGAGCCAACCACCGGACTGCATTTTGAAGATATCCGCATGCTCATGGAAGTGATTAACCGGCTGGTGGACAGGGGTAATAGCGTTCTTGTGATAGAGCACAACCTGGACGTGATAAAAATGGCCGACCACCTGATAGACCTGGGGCCCGAGGGCGGCGAAGCCGGTGGGCAGGTGGTATGTGCAGGCAGCCCCGAAACAGTGGCCAAGCACCCCAACAGCCACACGGGCAGGTTCCTTCGGCAGGAATTGGGAATTAAATAAGTGTAGTGGGGGAAGTGGAGCCACCCAAGGGACTCGAACCCTCGACCTACGCATTACGAATGCGCCGCTCTACCAACTGAGCTAGGGTGGCTTACTTGTCGGGGTGACTGGATTCGAACCAGCGGCCTCGTCGTCCCGAACGACGCGCGCTACCGGGCTGCGCTACACCCCGTAGGCAACGTGGGCGCGAAATTAATGGCCGGATAGGCGATTTTGGGAGCCCACATCCAACTAAAGACTAGGCTGCCCGCATCCACATGCAAAACCCATCCGGGCCAACTGATTAACCAGCTTGTTCATAGGCCATTTTGATCCATTCCATTATTTCTGTAGTCACATCATCTTGAGTACCAATAGATATTTTGTGTGAACACATGGCGCCTGGTTTCTCGGTATGCAAGGGGCCTATGGCCTCTAGTCCCCTGATATTGAGCCCTATGTCAAATCTGGTTTTTGTGGCGGGCCCCAGGGTGGCAAACTGCTTCTTTCGGCGAAGGCTTACATAGGTGTTTTTGGGCGCTATTGTTATATCGGCACCAAACCGGGTAATTTGGCCTAGTAGCAAATCATACAAAGGCCTCATATGCTCTTTACCTTTATATTGATTGTCAATTAACAGGTTCTCATCACTTTGATTAACCGAAGGCGTACTCCTGGCAGCGTGGGCCACCAGGTTGGCAAACCCGTGGGTAAGCCCGTGTGTTCCTTTAAGGTAAGCCATCATTTGGCCGTGCTTATCCAGTGCCTGTTCCCTTACCAACTGTGCCCATTCATCTAGTGATTTGCCGGTGTTTTTCCTAAGGTTTTCCATCATGGTATGCAATGCTGGGTCCATACATGCGGTTTTTGGTAATAGGGCAAATGTCCAAAAAAAAATCATGTAGGTACACATAATTAGTTGCATCATCCGGTATGGCCGGGCTAAAACGGCCGCCACTCATATCAGATTCCCTTTGAGAAGATGAACACTTGCCCACCCGCTTCCAGCGTACCCTATCCACTGCACTTGACCATTAGCCCAAAACGTTAAATGATAGCGCCATACACTTATGTAAAAGGCATATTTGCGGCACTGGGCGTGCATGCCATATTTGGTTTGTCATGGCCAATTAAACATGTCAGGGAGGCCTTTTGCATCACTTCAGTCATTACCCGTTTCCCTGGGCAACCCAGTTACCATAAGTGCACGGACAGTGCCTGCCCCCCTAAAAAAAGCCATCACGTCTCGGCTTTGTTGAAAATTCAAACGACATTCGCAATAAAAAAAATTAACAATCGAAAAAACCGGCGCTTATGAGCAGCAATACGGAATTAATCTTTCAAGAACGCATTGCCAAGTCCATTTATGTAATTCGAGATCAAAAAGTAATGATGGACAGTGATTTGGCTGAAATGTATGGGGTGGGAACCAAGGTTCTGAACCAGGCGGTCAAAAGAAATATTGACCGGTTCCCTGATGACTTCATGTATCAACTAACCAATGAAGAATGGGGCATATTGCAGGCGAAAACGGCCACCATTAACCAAGAAGATTCTTTAAGGTCACAATCTGTGACCTTAGAAGAAGGCCGCGGCAAGCACAGAAAGTACTTGCCCTATGTGTTTACCGAACAAGGGGTAGCCATGCTTTCTTCAGTGCTCAACAGCCCTGTTGCCATACATGTAAACATCTCTATAATGCGGGTATTTGTTAAAATGCGACAATGGGCGGCCAACTATGAAGATTTGGCAATGAAAATAGATGAGTTAAACCATAACCAAAACGAGCACAATGAGCATATACGCCACATATATCAAATAATAGAAGAATTGGTAAGGCCAAAACTCAGCGAGAGAAAACCTATAGGATATAAAATGAGGTAGCCCACGGCCAAAATACATGGCCCCATTTTTCGGAAATTACCTAACCCAGGTTCAAAAACAGGGTGTTGAACAAGGTCAAAAGCGTATAAAAGGGCTAATCACACTGGCATGGGTGGTATGTGGGCACAAGTGGTGGTTTGCCCCCATCACCTTTCAAGGCTTTAGCTTGGTTATCCATATGCTAGCCGTAAGGCTATTGGATGTTTTCTCCCTTTTGGTAAATAAGAGCCCGGTGGCCGAGCCTGGATCAT
This sequence comes from Bacteroidota bacterium, assembly GCA_016192035.1. GTDB lineage: Bacteria > Bacteroidota > Bacteroidia > CAILMK01 > JACPUW01 > JACPUW01. Next base: position 94,425 of record JACPUW010000007.1, on the reverse strand, counting down.
AGGCACTGGCCCCTGAGCCCAATACATTGGCATCGCTTGCGGTTACCACTGTCCTTACCCTCAACTTACCATCCAGGCTTCTGGCCAGGGTGGGCATCCATAACGATTCTACCTCCAGCACTTGGCATCCTTTGTGGTTAAAATCAGCTTCCTGCACGTTCCAATCGTCAGGCGATAGCACCAAGAGCAGGGTGCCATCGGTGGCCAGGGCCAGGTCTATCTGCGATACGCGTTCAGCGCCCAACTCTTTGGCTACTTCATGGTTGGCCAATATACCCCTATATGACCATTCCCACTGCCCAGGTTCGCCTTCCGGGCGGGTGCTATACACGTGGGTGTTGTTTTTTTCCATTTGCGGCAGCCCAGCGTGATACACAAATGCCACCATAGCCAGGTACAATATACCTTCATTATCATCATAATAGAGGGCCGGCTCATTCCAAAAAAAGGAAGTGCCCAACTGTTCGGTGGGTATTAGGATTTGGTCCACCTCCCAGCGTTCATGCGTCATGCTTCCGCCTATAGTCCCTATCTCCCCATCGGTGAGCATAGTGGGGTCTGCCGCCTCAACTATGGAGATAAAAAACGAATTATTGGGCCGGGCCTTAAATCCCCCCTCTTCGGGAATGAAATACTGTAGCCTGGCAGCCAGCCAAAAAGATTGACCCTTATGCTGCAAGGGCAACAGGTTTACTACCTCATGGTCTAAAAACCCTTTCTGCCCGGTATCGGCTGGGTTTGATATGGCAAGCGGTTCAAACAGCTTTTTTACAAAGTGCCAGCTATTGCCTTGGTCGTTTGATTTGGCCAAGTGTATGGCCACACTGGGCACCGGGGTGTTGCCGCTCATTTTGTAGTGCGGAAAGCTGTATGCCAACCATAAGGCATTGCCGTTGGGGTCTTTGCGGATGGATGGATCGGCGTAGCCATAGAAATCCGGGTTTACCTGATATGGGTCATTGTCCACCAACAACTCTTGGCAACCATCCTTGGGGCAATCCAAATACTGGGTTATTAGGGGTTCCTCTACCTTGGGGGCGGGTTCCTTATCACATGACCCAAACATGACCAATAGGGCTGCCAGGGGTAGCATTCTATTCATAATGTAGTATTTAATTACTTGCCAGCCTTTGACAGGCAGTGGGCACATAGGTTTATTGCGCGGTATAAAAATCCGGTCCCGCCCCTCTACCCCACCCTTTCGGCAAAGGTATTTGCCCCAAACATATGCAATTGGTATCCACTGCCCTCAAGCAAGTTGGCACATTCGCGCACCTGTTTTGCCGTAAGGTTTACATGCTCGTAAAGGATGGCCCCTGGCCACAGGCCTGCCCGTGAAAACAAGTAAATGATCTCCAAATCATATCCTTCGGTGTCAATCACCAGCAGGTCAACATATTGTCTTCCTGTCATTTGCATTAGTGACGCAACATCCATTTGGTTCACCACTATTTCCTTTACCCAGTCTTCTTGATTTGGCGGTAATTCCACGCCATGTCTATGCGCTGCTTTAGCTATACTGCCATCGCTGAGTCCCTGCTCCAGTATTTTCCGGTCCATGGTGCAGAGACCGTGGGCCCAGCGTTGGTTTGAAAATGCCAACCCGTACATACATACGGTCCCCACTCGGGGGCCCAGGGCTGCTTGTACTGCCCGAATGCCCGGGGTACTCTGGTGGAGCCTAGCCAATTGGCCAAAAACAAAGGGCTGTGGTTCCAGCCGCAATCCCCGCCACCGCTGTGCCATCATCGCCTTAAAAACCGGGTCATTGCGAATGCCATCATTGGCCCCTACCTGCACAAAGTACAATCCGCCCGAACACCTTTTGCCGTAATCAAACACCTTGCCCGACAGCCGCTTACCAGATGGCAAGTACATGAATCTGTAGTATGCCCCCACCAGTCCTGGCCATTTGGCGCATAGGGCCACCCAGCATTTTAGCCACATTGATTTTATTTCTTCCATCAGGAAATATCGTTTCCGAAACCCTTTTCAGCAATAGGCAGATCGGTGATTTGGCTATTTCCCTTGTTTATTAATAGGTTGTTTTTGCCTATCGGCCAAAATTTTACCCCTTTGCCCATTAAACGTATGCTTATCCAGATGGACAAGGCAATGGTAAGTCCCCTGAAAAGGTTGGGCCCGATACCGCCCAATGCATTGTGGCTCACAGAAAACAAGTACCAAGATAGGTTCATAAGGCCGTGGAGGAAAATGGGCAGCCAAAGGTTGCCTCGGTGCATAATATAAAGCCAACCAAACCACAGGCCCCCTAGCGCGGTAACCATAAATATACCAATAGTTTCAAGCGGGGTATTGCCTTGATACAAATGGCCAAGCCCAAAAAACAATGCCCCCAAGAGCCCTGCGGGCAAAAAACCCCACCCGCAGTACCTAAAGAGCAGGCCAAAAAGGAATCCCCGAAACAGGAATTCTTCTACAAAACCTGCCAAGAATGTTTTCCTTATGGCATCAAACCAAGATATACCGGGGCTGAGCGGGGAGGTAATAGCAGCACCCAAGAACATGGGGAGTACCATGACGCAGGCCAGTGCAAAACCACGGACAGGGCTGGCCCACAATCCCAGTGCAGGCATGCTGCCTTTTGCACCAAAGAGCAGCAACGAGGCCAACAATGGCAAACCAAGCAAAAAGCCATACCCAAGCATGTAATACGTCCATCCCGGCATTTGATACGTGGACAACCAATTGGTAAAGAATGGCCTTACCTCAGTAGCCATGAGGAAAATGCCCACTATGAACACGGCACGCAAGGCGTATGTACTGCGCATTGGGATGCAATATTAGTTCACGGCCTAACAGGTGTTTATGTCCAAGCTACCTAATGACCTCAAGGATACCGTGCACCAACATACCCACAAAGAAGGCAATAGCGTATCCAATAGCCCCTGTGGTCAGTCCACTGGCAAGCAGTTGCCGGTTGCCCAAACGGTAGGCTACCAGGCCAATAAAAGCAGGGCCAAAAAGCGCCGCAGTAGAGGTGATCATAAACGTATGTACATCAATAGAAAAGGCCCTACACAAAAGGAGGTGGATAACAATGGTGCCTACTACCACCATAAGGCAAAACCAAAATACATTGGTGTCTTGCTGCAATATGGCTGAAAAATCACTGATAATACCAGCAGATACACAAAAAACCAGTATCAAATAGTCGCCCAACACCTCAGTGCCCCTTAGGGAAGCCACCCGGCGGTGCATGCCCAACAACAAAGCGCATAGGGTAAGTCCAGAAAGGACATAGGCCTCAGAAAACCAAGCACCTGTGAAAACAAACGATACCAATAACCCAATCAATACACACAAAATGGCCAATAACAGGCCGAACGACATATCCTTGGGCAGCGACCTCACATCCACAGTTTGTTCAGATGTCTCAGTGGCTTGTAGGGTGGGATTTGGCAAGACCAGGCCCAATACCTTATGGGCTATAGTGATGAGAAACAACAGATAGGCCCCGCATAGCACCGTATCCATCACTATGAGGGTGGTGATGGTTTCTGGCTTGGCATCCAGCACCGCCCCTATGGAAATGAGGTTTGGCGTACCGCCAGTATAAACCCCTGAAAGCATGGCTCCCATCACCTTACCTTCAGGCAATTGGTAGCCCAGGGCAACATAGGCCAAGCATATAGCCAGTACCACGGCCACCGCACAAAGGCCAAAAGACAGCAGTGAACGCCCGGCCACCCGCAGCCAGCTACGTGGCTGGCTATGAAACATGAGCAAGGGAATGGCCAGTGGCACCACAAGTGATGCTATATCGTTCTGCAACAATACTGTAGGCCAAGGACCTGTGAGGTTGCCCAGGGCTAGGCCCACCAAGTATGACAACACCACCGGGCCTATGAAGTGGATGACCTTTATTGTTTTGCCCAACTGGAGCACCAAAAGTGGCAGACCAAAAACCAAGAGGATGGTAAACCAGGCCGACATAAGCTGTAAAAATATGTAAAGGGATTTGACCAGGTACTAAGCCGGCCTATTTTGCCTGGCGGCAAAAGCGGGCAAAGGAACCTAGCGGAAGGGCAAGCCCGCTGCGCGAATCCACAGCCAGTTCACCATACTCCACATCACGCTCCCCAAAATGGGATGTGAGCAAGTTGGCAGCCACCCGTGGCGACAGCCCCATGCTGTATAGGTTTAGGATAACAAGCGATTGGGTGCTTTCCAACAATTTGGCGCACTGCAACAAAAGCAAAGGAAGGCCTTCTTCGAGCACCCATTTTTCGCCATCGGGCCCCCTTCCGTAGGCGGGCGGGTCAAGCAGTATGCCCTGATACTTGCGCCCGCGCTGTGCTTCGCGGGTGGCAAATTTGAGCGCGTCTTCTACTACCCACCGTATGCCATCCAGCCTGCTCAGTTGTTGGTTCTCGCCTGCCCAGGTTATCATGTTGCGCACGGCATCCACATGGGCCACCTCACAGCCCATGGCACGGGCGACCAGGCTTGCCCCTCCCGTATAGGCAAATAGGTTAAGGACTTTGCTGCCAGACTTCCAATTCTTAATATTCTTGGCCATATACTCCCAGTTATTGGCCTGCTCTGGAAATATGCCCACATGCCCAAATGTGGTAAAAGCCAGTTTGAATTGCAAATGGAGCGTATGGCTCTGATAGCCAATGGTCCATGAGGGCGGCATTTTTGCCGTGGATTTCCATCCGTCATTGGCCCCGGTGCGCTGCCGTGACTTGGCCGAATCGCGCACAAAACGGGCATGGGCAGCAGATTCCCATTCACCCGTGGCCAAAGAAGGCTGCCAAAGCGCCTGTGGTTCAGGACGTATGAGCACATACTTGCCAAAACGCTCCAGTTTCTCGCCATTGCCACTGTCTATGAGCTCATAGTCGGCCCAGTGTGCGGGGGTGTGTAGGTTCATGGCGGCAAAGGTTTGTGCCGGGCGAGCAATCTTTGCCCGCCCTTACCAAGCCACAATGCACTACGACATACAAAGCCCCCAAAATGACAGGATACGACAAGTATGCCTGCTAGAAAAACCGCGAGAGCGGCGCAAACAGGGCTTGTTTGTGGTAGAGGGCGTGAGGGAGGTATCGTTGGCGCTAGGGGCGGGATTGGGGTGCAGGGAACTGTTCATATGTCCTGATTTATACCAGGCCGATCCATTGTATCCCATTGACTTAGAAGGTTTCGCAGTCTTGACCGTTTCGCCTGGTGCATTTGCCAAAATGGCCTATAGGGAAGACAGTGGCGGGGTGCTGGCCCTGGTGCCCACTTGGGAACCCAGCCTTGAACGCTTGCCTGAAGGCGATGGGCCACCTCTTTACCTTATACTGGAAAAGGTGGAAAAGCCCGGCAACATAGGTGCCATGCTCAGGACTGCCGATGCAGCCCGGATTCACGGCGTGATAGTGTGCGAACCTGCCACGGATGTGTTCAACCCCAATGTGGTGCGCAGTAGCCTGGGCACCTTGTTTACCATACCCCTGGCGGTGGCATCAAGTGAACAAACCCTACAATGGTGCGAGAAACACGGCATAAGACCCTATGCCGCCGCACTTGACGGGGCTATAAGCTATACCGAAGCCGAATTTACAGGGCCTTCGGCCATAGTTATGGGCTCAGAAAAGGAAGGTCTGGGCCGTTTGTGGCTGGATCACAGCCATGCCAGGGTGCAAATACCCATGCGCGGACGCATAGATAGCATGAACGTGTCGGTAGCGGCAGCCATACTGGTTTTTGAAGCGCTGCGCCAGAGGGGAGGGTGACTGGACACTACCCCTTTACCAAGCGGGCACGATGGGCCGTGCCCCCAATCTCATAGACCACAATGAACATACTGCCTACATAGGCGGTAAGGTCTATCTGATTGGTATTACGGTCGGTCAATAGCACCTTGCCAAGGAGGTCATATACAGCAATATTGCTTGCCTTTTCTGCCAGATGGAACATGCCCATTGATGGATTGGGGTACGGCTGCCCCATACCGGTTCCCTGTGGCGGGGCTATGTGGGTAGAAGTTTTCTCTACCACAAAATAGAGTTCGGTGCCACAGCCCAAGTCATTCCATTCACCCGCAACGCCGTAGAGCGTAGATCCTTTAGGCCAGCCCACCAAACCCATGCCGGCGCAATCCTGTGACATGGCAAAGTCATCGGGTTCCTTGGCCTGGCCAGCCGTAGAACCACCCCAGTGGAAGAAGGCATCATCCTTGGCCTCACCATCATTGTTCCCCGCCGCTCCCTGTCCAGTCCAGAATAAATCTCCCGCGCCATCGCCGTTGCCGTCCCACAGCCAATTGCCTTCTTCCGTAATATCACTTGCGCCTATCCACACATAGGCTATGCCCCCGCCCGTCATCACCACGGTATAGTCAACCGGAATCTTGGCACCCTGGATTAAGGTATCCCAAATGGCATCTTGCTCCTCAAGGGTATTGATTTCAGCTAAATATCCGCCCCGTTCCACTGCACATGCCGCCGCATCAGCCCAGTTCTTCAGCGCCTTCACCACTTCGTAGTCGTTGCCATTGAAGGCAAAGGCATACACACTGCTAGACTCCGCACACTGGGCCCCAAGCCGGTTGAAGGTAAATGCCAACAAAACCAAAAGACAGGGCGTGACATAGTTCATATAGGAATACATTTTAATTGGGCAAAACTAGCCCACCCACCCAAACCGAGAATGGTAAGGCTACAATGATGTACCCAATCTGTAATCCAAATTGTTACAATACCTTCAGTGCATAAAGGGCTTTCCACAGCCCTGATAAATGGCATTTACCACAGAGCGTAGGCAAAGAACATCCATTGCCAGCTTAGCGCAACAGCGTTACTGTACCAGAGAACTCGTATTCGGTTCCGGCTTCATTTTTCACCTTGATCACATATAGATAGACTCCCAGTTCGCAATCTTGGCCTTTGTAGGTGCCATCCCACCAGGCGGCCAGGTCTTCGCTTTCCCACATGCGCTCACCCCAGCGGTCATATACTTTTATATTGTACTCAAGCGCGTTGCTTATCACGGGTTTAAACACATTGTTCGCCTCTGGCCCATCGGCATTGGGGGTAAACACATTGGGCACATAGATGACCACCTCGGGCAGCACCACTACCGTATGGGTAATGGAATCTATACAAACCACATCCAATCCGCTGTGAACATGATAATTGGCTGCATATAGTTTCACTTGGTAGTGCCCGGTGTCGGTGTAGCTGTACAGCACATCCTTGTCTGTGGAATTGCCTCCATCACTGGCCATGTGGTCGTCAAAATACCAGGCATAGCCGGTGTTTTCATCCACCACATACTCCGATTTATTTTCAAAGTAAATGGCAGGGTCTATGATGGTTGTCTGACCCGGCTGCGGTGTATAGGCAGGTTTTGGCAAGAGCAGGGTGGTGACCCCAAACTTTGCGCTATCGCGGCAACCCACATCGCTGCCGGCCACCATCCAGCCCCGGTAGCGGTCGTTGCTGCCCACCACCCCATAGGTAGTGGCCGTGGTGCTGCCATACCCTTTCACCCTGCTTCGTTGGCCATTGCCAAAAAGAAAATCCACCCAAGCTATTTCTCCTCGTTCAATGGTGGTTTTATTCTCAAAATCAACCCTTAAGGGGGCACATCCCAGGGTATCGCTCTGGACAAATCCCAGCACGGGCAGCGGGTACACCTCCAGCTCGGCCTTATGTTCCACATCAGGGCAAATATTGTTGGGGTTAACCGTCTTTACCCATATATGAAAAGCTTGCGATAAGTCGGTTCCCAAGGGCACATACCGCGCCCCGCTGAGGCCCTTATCCACAAATTGGCCCTGGCCATCGGTACTCCACTCCAGGTCGGTGGCATTTTTGTGGCTAGGCATGAGATTCACCGTATCGCCCAAGCAAACTACGGAATTTGAGTAACTTACCTCCTTTACATCATCTACACCCACGTTTTGGCTTACCCTGGCCTTGCAGCCATAGATGTTTTCCACATCATAGGTAAGGGTATGCGTACCCAGTCCGGCATCTTTGGGGGTAAACATATAGGGGCCATTGCCGCTTCCGCTAACCCCACGCCCCGCAAAAACCATTTTCACAAAATTGCTATTGACATCTTGCACACTGCCTTTCAGTGTTTTGGCATCAGCCGATAAGCAAATCCTATTCTCGCCCAATACTTGCTCCCATGCGGTGCTCATTATGGGTTGAGGCAATGGATTAACCCCTATCACTGCGTAGCCCGTGTCGGCACATACACTGCCCGGCACTCTGTAAACGTATGCTAACCTGTGTTTTCCAGCGCCATAGGTACTGGGATCAAAGTCATCATCCATCATATCCCAGCGGCTTCCGTCGGTACCCTGGTAATACCATGCACCGGTTTTGCCCGTCGGGCTCGCCTTGTCCAATGCCACCAGTGGGGCATCTACACACACCGAATCAAACCGCTCAATGGCTACCTCAGGCACTTCTATCACGTTGACCACCAATTGTAACTGATTGCTGCACCAGGGCTGTGCCCCATTGTTGTCGGTGTAGCCATAGGTTAGGGTGTAGGCCTGCTGCTGGGGCCCTACTTCAGCTACCACAAATCTGTATTTGCCTCCATCCAGCACCACCCCTGGCCCTTGCCAAGACCCTTTGCCGGCCACTTTCATCACATACTGCCCCAACTCCCTATCTATCTCCGTATTGCAAACAAACAAGGTATCTTCGCTCAGCGCCAACTCAGGCAGGGGTTTTACCACTACCACCCCATAGGTGGTGTCTAAACAGCCGGTTACCAAATCGGTGTAGGTGTATCCCACCAAATGTCGGGCATTGTTCTTACCATCTGCCTTTGCTTCAGTGGTATAGAATACATTACCCCGTATGTAGTCCCTGGTTTTGGCAGTATCAAACCACACCCCTCCATAGGGTGTGCCCACCAAGCTGAGCGAAAAAGCACCATGGTTTTCACATAGCTCTACCGGAAGGTTAAGTTTGAGTTCCGGCAATGGGTTCACTTTTACCGACACGCTGTCATACTCCGTACAGCGCAGGCCACCAATTATTTCCGACCATTTTACCCCATACCATTTTGATGTGGTTGGCAAATCGCCAAACAGAGGGCCGGTAGCTATGGGGTTGGCCGTATCACCAGGCGAGCCATACCACCAATACCTGCTGGTCAAGGTCTGGTCGCCCATTTCAAGAATGGCGCTGTCGCCTATGCATATGGCCTGGTCCTTGGGTTGCCATTCGCGTAGCGGATTGACAAAAAGGCGCACGGAATCAACCGAATAGCATCCCAGGGAATCTATTGCCTTGATATAATAGGTTGCACTGTCTTTTAGGGTAATGGAATCGGCCTCCAGCAAAAAGTTGGTTAAACCGCCCTGGTACCATTCTATTCGGACCACGGTATCGGCATCGGTGGTATCAATGGTCCTGCCCACGCCAAATTGATAGGTGGTACCCGGGCAGATGCGTTGGTCTATGCCCAAGTCCACTACCGGTGGCCGGTTTACTTGTATAAAAGTAGTATCGGAATTGGTGCAGCTACCATCGTCCACCAGGGCCACCACAAAGGTGTCGCGCGTGCCCACGGTGATGGTAGTGGTGCGCTTGGTAGAGCTGGTATGCGCCCACTTAAAATCCACGGGCCCCACCGAATCGGCCACCACTGCCGAAACGGTGACCTGGCTGCCGGCGCATACCGGTGGGTAGTCGGTAGTGGTGGTATTGATATACTTGGGTATGGTAATGGTGTCTTCGGATATGGTATTGCAGCCATTGCTACCAAAAGCCGTGACGGCAAATGGTTTGGGGCCAGGGTATTTAAACCGGGTATAAACCGTGTCCTTGTCCGATCCGGGCCTGACCTTGGTATTTCCATTGAAAACCCATAGGTACTGCGTGATTTTTATCTTGCCACGCCGCTCCACGGTAAACCGCGCATTGCCACAGTCATAGGCCAGTGTATCATAAGTCAGCTTGGGCGATTCCTTTACTATGACTTGGAAAGAACGCGCCGTAAAACCGTTTACAGGACAGGCATTGTCTTTGGCAGTGGCTACGAACGTATAAGGAAACTTGCTCACGTGTGCTTCGGTGGGGGTCCAACAAAAACGCCCCGTTTCCCTTCTATCGCCTTTGTTGACCACCGTAAAAATGGCCCCGGGAATACCCGCATTCCAGCTTATGGTCACGGTATCGTCCTTGTCCTTGTCGCTGGTGCATATGGTAAAGCAGAGGGTTTGGCCTGCACAGGCCTGGGCCTTGAAAGCGTTGGGCTTGGGCGAACTGCAATTGATGCCTGAAATGACGGGCGGGTCGTTGTCGGGGCATTTGATCACTATGATCTGAACGTCCCTGCGGGTTTCACTAATTTTCTTGCCATTGCGGTATTGCTCAATTTTAATGGCGAATACCGTGATTTCCACCTTCATGGGCCTAAACATCATATCGCCGGTAAAGGTGTCGAGGTGAAAGCCCCTGGGAAAGGGCAAGCTGGTCTTGGGAAAGCCCAAAAAGGTGAGCGGTTTCTCGGCAGAAAAACCACCTGACCAAGGGGTTGACTGCCCTGCTCCCCGCATGGGGTCGGCAAATGAATACACCATGCTGTCTAGGAGGCCGCCGGTAGTGGAATCCACATCAAAATCGGTAACCCCTTGGTTGTAAATAAAATCACGGCCTAAGCAAAGGATGGCAATAGGTGCATTGGTAAACACGGGGCTATTGTCGCAGGGGCTTTGGCACACGTTCATGATGGCGTCCACATAAAAGGAATTGTTGGCCGCACCCGTGGTAATGGAGGTGCTCCGGCAACAGGAATAATAGCTTATGGTGACCTCACAACAGCCGTTTTTCCTAAAGTCGCCCAGATAGACCACGGTTTCCAGTATGTGCTTGCGTATGCCAAACTGAAAGGAGCATGCACAGTCGGTGCAGCGGCTGCACTGCGACCTACACACAGGGGTTATATCCTTGTGAGATACCTGGGTAAAGGTGGCCGATTTGGTGCCACAGTTAGACCGCAGTGATAGGCCGGGCAAGCCGCATAGTTCCCACGTGCATCCCGTGGGGCGCTCGCCCAGGTGGCATCCGTTGCAGTCCTGGTAAAAAGTGAGTATGATCTTGAACGTATCGTCGCTCAGGCATTCCCAGGTAAAATCAGAGCCAATAAAGTGGTCGGCCTTGGCTTGTGGGGCAGCTAATAGCAAGATTAACAGAAGGGAAGGTAATATTCGCGTCATGGACTGGGCGTAAAGGGCGGTAAATTAATGTTTGGGTAACAGTTCCCCCGCTAGATGCACAAAACCTATGGATGGTTCAAATAACCCAAGCCCAAGTAGGCCAGCCTCCAATCTAGGCTTACCCTTGCTCCAAATCCAAGAGGATGCGCAGGAGTTCTGCATCGTCCACCAGCCATAATTCCGGGGTGGGGCCATCAAGCCCATCATATCCATCAGATCCGGGTTTGCCGGTCCGGACGGCCTTGCCCTTGAGCCACTTCTCCAGAAAACCGGCATTCTTGCGCACGTGGTGAATGCCTGGAGCACCTCCCAATCCTCCGCTACCCCCTTTAGCTCCGGCCCTATCTATTTCTATCATTGTCAGGTAGTCTTTTCCCACAGTATTTGTAATTATCTTGACCTTACCCCCGTATCCGCCATTGCCGCCGTATCCGCCCATTCCGCCATCACCCCCAGCAGCACCGGCCTGCTGGTGCGCATCGGGGTTGCCGGGAGCCCCGGCACCGCCATTGCCCCCATTGCCACCTGGCCCCCCACTCACCGTTACCCGCAGCAGGCCCTGACCCGGACGTAGAAAAACGGTATGGACAAATTCAGATGCCATGCATACCGCCTTAAATACGGTATCATTACCTGATACCAAAGGCATAAGCACCAGGTTCACATCCAAGCCATCGGCACCATCGCCTCCATCGTGTCCATTTTTGCCGTGTCTATCCCATTCTTGGCCAGGCTTGCCATTGTTTCCGTGCTTTCCGTGCAGGCCCGCGGCACCTTTCAAATCTATGTGTATGGTATCTTGATAGTTGCAAGGTACTGCCAAGGCATGGTACAGGGAAGTGTCACCCATCATAGTAGCCTCAAGCCAGAGCACCTCAGGGCTATCGGCATACATGGGAATAAAGAAGTAGGATGTATCCAAGGTATCCCCACGGCAGGTAAGGGTAAACAGAGACCAAGGCAGCTGGGGTGTCCGTCCAACCTGTCCATCAGCAAATTGACATACCAATTCTAGCGGAAAACGCTCGCCTACTCCGCCAGGCGGTTGTAGGTAGTTGATTCGTATGCGTTCTGGTTTAGGTATTTTCACCTGTTTTTCATCCAATATCTCATTGTTTGGGCCCAATAAGCTAAGCCCAACAAATCCTCCTTGAAGATAGGCTTGGGGCCAGTCAATCCACACCCTTCCTGCACTGTCCAAGTTCCCGCCTGTCACTTCCAGGCTATAGCCACGCCAGGCATTTCCTTTGGCAGTAACGGTGTGCTGGCTTACCGTATCGGGCACATCCACAAAAAAATACGGTTTGTATATAAGGCTATCGGCCATGCTTACCTCCAGTTGGTACTGGCCATATGCCCATGTACTGGCCAAAACAAAAAAAACTGCCGCGCAAGGACTACACAACTTTCTCATAAACATCAATTTCGCTTAAGCACTGCAATGCTTTTCGCACATTGGTAACGCCATCAATGACCAATTGGGCACCGCTGTCTTTTTGTTTAAGGCGCACTTTTTTGGGATGGTCCTGCAGGTAGGCCAAAAATCTGCCAAAGGTTTCCGAATGGTAAAAGGCGGTGTTGTCTTGCGGCGGCAAATTGAGAAACATCTTTCCAGATTTTAACAATATCTTTTGGATGCGCATACCCTGGGCTTGCCATTTTAACTGCATGGTGAGCAACAGGTTGGCCGTAGGTTCGGGCAGTGGGCCAAACCTGTCTTCCAGTCCTGCAGCAAACACATCGAGTTTGGCCTGCCGGTCTATATCGTTGAGTTGCCGGTACAGGTTCATCCGTTCGTTGATATTGGTCACATACCAATCAGGAATGAGCAAAGTCATGTCGGTATCAATCTGGCAATCAACTGCAAGTGCCGTGGTCTGGGCTTCGCTGCCGAACAGGTCTTTAAACTCTGACTCCTTAAGTTCTGCCAGGGCTTCATTTAGGATTTTGTGGTACATCTCCACCCCTATTTCCGCAATAAACCCACTTTGCTCGGCGCCCAGGATATTTCCAGCGCCGCGTATGTCCATGTCGCGCATGGCAATTTGAAACCCGCTGCCCAGGTCTGAATGCTGCTCTATGGCCGAAAGCCGCTTACGGGCAGTTTCGGTGAGCAGGTGCTTGGGGGGCGTAAACAGGTAGCAAAACGCTTTTTTGTTTGACCTGCCTACCCTGCCCCTCATTTGGTATAGGTCACTCAGCCCAAAATTGTGTGCCGCGTTTACTATGATGGTGTTGGCGTTGGAGATATCAAGCCCCGATTCTATGATACTGGTAGAAACCAGCACATCATAAAACCCATCTACAAAAGCCACCATGATTTCTTCCAGCTTGTGCCCTTCCATCTGTCCATGGGCCACCGCCACCCGTGCATGCGGGCACAAGCGCTCAATGATACCGGCAAAGTGAAAAATATCGGCAATTCGGTTGTGTACGAAGAAAACCTGCCCATTCCGGGCCAATTCCCTGTTCACGGCCTCTGACAGTATGCCTTCGTCCCAAACGTGAAGGAGGGTATCTATGGGCTGCCTATTGGGTGGGGGCGTGTTAATGGTGCTCAAGTCCCTGGCCCCCATAAGGCTAAACTGCAATGTTCGGGGTATGGGGGTGGCCGTAAGGGTGAGTGTGTCCACGTTCACTTTTAGTGCTTTGATCTTTTCTTTGGCCGATACCCCAAACTTTTGTTCCTCGTCCACTATTAGGAGTCCCAAGTCTTTAAACACCACATCGGATGACAAGAGCCTATGGGTGCCCACCAGTATGTCCACCTTTCCTTCGGCCACTTTTTCCAAGGTCACCTTTACCTGGCCATCTGACTTGAACCGGTTGATATAATCCACAGTGACAGGAAGGTCGGAAAGCCTGTCCGTAAAGGTTTTGAAATGCTGCAGGGCCAGTACGGTGGTAGGCACCAGTACAGCCGCTTGCTTGCCGTCAACCGCCGCCTTAAATGCAGCCCTTATGGCCACCTCGGTCTTGCCAAACCCCACGTCGCCGCACACCAGGCGGTCCATGGGGTGGGGCTGCTCCATATCGGCCTTCACGTCGGCAGTGGCCTTGGCCTGGTCAGGCGTGTCTTCATAAATAAATGAGGCTTCCAATTCATATTGCAGGTAACCATCAGGGCTAAAGGCAAATCCTGGCTGGGATTTTCTGGCGGCATAGAGTTTTATCAGGTCACGCGCTATATCCTTTACCTTACCCTTGGTCTTCTCCTTGAGCTTGTTCCAGGCCTGCCCACCCAAGCGGTGCATGGTGGGCACCTGGCCTTCTTGCCCGGTAAACCTGGCTATTTTATGCAGTGAGTGTATGTTTATGTATAGCAAATCACCCCCTTTGTACAATAGCCGGATGGCCTCTTGCTCCTTTCCGTTGATCTCCATTTTTTCAAGACCCGAAAATTGCCCTATGCCGTGGTCTATATGCACCACATAATCGCCGGGCTGCAGTTGGTACAATTCCTTTAGGGTAATGGCTTTTTCTTGGTTGTAGCTTTTGCGGCCTTTGGGCTTTTTGTAGCGGTTAAAAATTTCATGCTCGGTATAGCAGGCCAGTTTCAAATCCTTATCCACAAACCCTTGATGTAGCCCGTGGTATATGGCCTCGAAAACAGGGTGCCGGCCTATGTCATCAAGTATGGCATATATGCGCTCCAATTGGGTTTTTGAATCGGAAAAAATATAGGTTTTCAATCCAGCTTGGTCATTTTCTTCCAGTTTGTCGGCAAGCAAGTCAAACCGCTTGTTGAATACCGGCTGGGGCTGAAAATGGAACTGTATCCTTTCACAATCGCCAAAGTAGGGTTCGGCCCCCAGGTCAACCACCCGCCGGGCCTTCCACGCTTCAAGCAAATCTTGCTGTGCAATCATTTGGCGTATAGCCTGTAGCATAGAAGAGGGCGCGGTAGCAGACACTTGTTTCACCCGTTCCTCAAACGTATCCAGCGCACGCACCTGGTCCCTTATGCCCTGGCTCCACACCACCATATCATCAGGCAAATAGTCCATTATGCCCACCCTTCCGGCACTTGCCACTGCTTCATGTTCAAAGTTGGGCATGAGGTGCACCGACTGGAGGCGTCGCTCCGACAATTGTGTTTCCGGATCAAACTGTTTGATGGACTCTACTTTATCCCCAAATAGCTCTATCCTAAAGGGCATTTCGGCCGCAAAGGAAAACACATCCACTATCCCTCCCCTTAACGAAAAGGTGCCTGGCTCATACACAAAATCTACGCGCTCAAACTGGTACTCTATCAAAAAGTCGGTAATAAAATCCAGGTCAAGGCCATCTCCTACCTTCACCATAAATGTATTGGCAGCTACTTGGGCTTTTGAAACCACCTTTTCAAGAAGTGCCTCAGGGTAGGTGAGTATCATGTGAGGGCTTGACAGGTTCTTTGAAAATCTTTCAAGTACCTCCGTACGCTGCTGTATCTGATTGGAATCAAATGCCTCCACAAACTGGTGGCGGTAGTACGGCGAGGGAAAGACCATCACCCTCCCTTCGGGCATCAAGGTTTCCAGGTCATTGGACAGCAATAGGGCTTCATCATGGCTGTGGGCTACCACCAGGTGGTGGTGGCCAGGCAGTTTGTGGGCCATGGCGGCCATGACAAATGCAGTGGATGAACCGGCGAGGCCTTTTACATGCACGTGTGACGCTGTTTTTGACAGCGAACTGCTAAGATGTACAGTGGGTAATGAAGCCGTAAACTTGGCAAGGAGCTCCTGTGGTTTCAAAAAAGTGGGACTTGAAAAGGCAAAAATACCCCCCTAACTGGGGGTAGGCAGGAGTGAAAAAAGGCCCACCACAATGAACAGTATAGCCGTACACGATTTTAAACTTTTGGTTATCAACCCCATAAAAACGTTTATGAATACTGGACAAACCATAGGTGTTGGCTTTTATATTCGCGCCAAATTTCAGGACATGTACTGGACCCTTGAACTTGCCAATTACCTAGTAGATGCCCCGTGGCCTGCTACCAAAGACGAATTGATAGACTACGCCATAAGATCGGGCGCGCCTCTTGAACTTATAGAAAACCTTCAAGAACTTGAGGATGACGGCGAAGCATTTGAAACCATTGAAGAAATATGGCCTGACTTTCCCACGCAGGACGAATACTATTTTGATGAAGATGAACTATAGGGCCTTTCCCTGCCCCGCCTAGCGCCATAGCTTGGGCGTAAGCCATTCGGCTTGATGGTTAGCACAAATCCCTTCCGTATTGGACCCTAAAAAATCGGAAACATCTCCCCCACGACCCCGCACCGCGCAGCGACAAACACGCATTAGGCAGGCACTTAACCAAAGGCAGACAAGCCTAACCGTGGTGCTGGAAAACGTGCATGACCCACACAACATCATGGCGGTGTTGCGCAGTTGCGATTCGGTGGGCATAGGCACCGTACATGTGGTGGGCGACAATACCCCAAAGTGGGCCAGCCGATTGGGCCGAAAAAGTTCGGCGGGCACCAAAAAATGGGTAAGCGTAGAGCGCCATGATAGTCTGGAAGCCTGTTATGGCCATTTGCGCAAAGAGGGCAAAGCCATATGGACTACCAAGTTGGGGGCCGAAAGCATAAACCTGTACCAAATGGACCTCTGCCTCCCCATGGCCCTGGTATTTGGCAACGAGCACAACGGGCTTACCAGCCAAGCACTTGAATGGGCCGACGGCAATTTCTATATACCGCAAATGGGCATGACCCAGAGCCTAAACATTTCAGTAGCCGTGGCGGTGGCACTGTATGAGGCCTACCGACAACGCGCGGTGGCGGGCATGTACCTACGTCCGGAACTGGACGCGGAGGTCCTGGAAAACATCTACCAACAATGGATAGCCAAATGACCCAGGCCCTATTGCTTGATAAAACATTGGGATACAACCCCTAAACCAGACCTAAGGGCCACTGTGTACTGCCCTGGCCTGAGGTACTCGGTGCGCAAGGCAAATTGATAGCTACCGGCTTGAAAAAACTGGGCTGGCCAGGTTTCCACTACCTGTCCCTGTAGGGTCTGCACCAATATCTCATACTCACCAGGTTGGGTTATGCGCAACTGTACAGCTGCACATGTCATGGATGGATTTGGCCATAGGCTTATGCGGTTCCCGGATTCCATCCCTTGGGGTATGCCAAAATAGGGATTGTCATTTACCAAACGGGCAACCCAAGTGTCCATGCCCCCATTTGCGTTGGCAAAAGAACCTGCACACCAGGTAACCCCTGGCTCTCCATACTGGCGCTGGGCTCCTGTGTAGTCGCCCCAGCGCTCTTGGTTCCTTTGGTCCAGCACATTGATGGGGCCCAAGCCCGCTTTGATCACTTCATAACCTGACACCTGTCCTGGCCCCCATGTATAGAAAGCCCCAAACCCTGGATTTGTGTGGCGGTCGCTATGGAGGCAACTTACCGCAAACCAGCGGTCTATACCCCCAGCGCCAGCGTATGCCATGCTGGGGTAGTTCAGGTCTAAACTGTCAACGGAATATATAAATCCATCTATTTCAAAATCATATTCATGCACACCGCTCAGTGTACCCACATAGATACCGGCCCTGTTGGTGGCCCATGACCGCGAATTGGCCACGAAGTGTATCCGGCCCTCATGCAGCATGGCCGCATGTATGTCGGCGTAATTGGTGCGCAGGGAATCGCCCGGGCGCGGCTGTAGGGCTGAGGGGGGTATGCCATATGGCTCGTTGGCCACCACCTCGGTGAGCTTTAGGCTGGCCTGGCCAGAAGAAAGGGAGTTGGTGATTTCAAAAAGAAAAAAGGTATCGTTTTGAATATCAATAGCCCTGTTGGCCAAAAAATACATATTGGGGCCATAGGGCCCGGTACTTCCCCACACCGGGCGGGTATTCCAAATCAACCGGTTGCCAGAGCCTATTTTATCGTAGTACTTATACTGGAGTTCTTTACCGTCATACCCTTTTTGCTTGTCTATCTGCCAAATAATTTCTTCCGCTTCATTGTCCCACCCACTTTCGCCGTTGCGCCAGAGTAGCACGGGCACAAACACGTCATGTGTGTTTACGCCTATAAAGGGATAGTCTGACCACGTGTTGTTGCCATGCACGTTGCCCGGTAACCGGTAAAAATTCCAATCGCCGGTAGGGTCATCCCCCTGGCTAAACCCTATGACCAATGAGGTGTTGCTGCTGCCATAACCACTTAAAAAAATCATGATAAACCGCTGGGCTTCATTATCAAACACTACATGGGGGTCGTAGGCGCTGGCGGAAAAATTGCCCGCCTCCCTGGCTATGGCTGCCAAGGTCTTCAGGCCCAGCAATACTCCTTCGTCGGTATAAAAACGCACATTGCTATTTACCACCGAAACCAAAATGCCCTTGTCTGATATGGCCATACTGTTATCGGCCGGGGTGCCACTGGTAAAATTGGCCGCAAAACCCATGTCTATCAAAGGTTTTCTACCAGAAACGGCGGTATGATCATGGTTACCATTCACCCGGTACTTGGCTATGTTATCTACCGTTTGCTTGTTTTTATCAAAAGTCCCCGGCACCTTGTGCAACAATGGCTTCACTTGCAGCACGATGGTAGAATCCACTTTCCCCATATGCACCACGGTGGGCACACATGTAGCAATTTGGCTCCCAATATTGACCACTTCATCCTGTGCCCGCAAGGATGGGTTAATAAAGCCAAAAATGGCAACGAAAAAACCTATACACCGCATACGCAATCCTTATATATAGGCCAAAAGTACCAGTCAAAAGCCTCCATTTGACAATCCAACGCATGCCCAGTGCTCTTTTCTGAAACAGTTGGGTGTTTCTTTGCCCTATGAAAAAGGTGCTCCTTTTTGCCACGGCCTTTTGGTTGGTTGCCACCACATCATTGGCTCAAATTATTGATTTCAAGGTAAATATTGAATTTGCTGAGTGGAAAGACACCCTTATTTTCCTGGCAGCCAACCACGGCGATGCCCTTACGGTGATAGATACCCTGCGCACCGACACTAAGGGCAGGCTGAGGCAAGGCTTGGAACTGCACGCCGGCGAATACGCTATGGTGTGCCCAGACCGGTCTTGGCATACCCTCTTGGTAAAAGACCGGCATATTAAGGCCCAAGTAACAAATGGTATTATTGAGTACGAAAAGTCTTTGGAAAACAAACTATACTCGGCATTTAAGTCCATTCAAGACAGTATAGACCGCATCCAAAAAATCATACTTGCCCAGCCATCCAAGCCGTCCACGTATGAGAAGGCGCTAGAGCGGTTGGAGGCCAAACGCACGGTGTTTATTAGCCTTAACAAAACCGCAATTGACAAGACCCTGGCAGGTAAAATCATCAAAGCCACCTGCCTACCCTTTGATATGGGTTACCTTCAGTTACACCCGGCAGCGTCTTCGTGGGCCAAAAAAAACTACTTCGCCCACATGGATCTTTCCGACCCCATTTGGTGGTACACTTCCCTGTTTCGAGAAAAGGTGCGGTTTTACATGACCCAAGTGGTGGCCCAGAACCCTGATTCCTTAATCGAAGCCATGCGGGAATTGCTGGAAAAGTCCAAACCGGCCGCGGCCAATTTTAGGGGAATTCTGGATACCTGGCTCCGCCAAGCCGCCCGCAGCAAACGCCCTGAACTTGAGGTACTCTTTGTGTTTTTGGTTAGGGAATACTTGTCGGCGGGAGCATGTTATTGGCTTGACGAATATGAGATACAGCGATTTACCGCTCAGGTGGACTTTTTAAGGAACCAATTGCTGGGGCAGGTACCGCCCAACCTGAACGTACAGGCCCCCGAAGGAGATGAACTGGCATATTGGGACAAGCGGCAGGCATTTCAACTCTTGCTTTTTTGGGATCCCAATTGTGCACATTGCCAAGTAGAAGTCCCTCAGTACCATGAAGTCTATACCAAGTATAAGGACAAAGGCTTTAGCGTGGTTGCCATTTACATAGAGCAAAATGCCGATGCCTGGAAAAGTTACATTGCCCAGGAAGGGCTTGACTGGACCAATGTGGCCGACCTAGAGAATACGGGCAACCTGAGGGAAGCCTTTATCATAGGCGAAACTCCCACGGTATTGCTGCTGGACCATACAGGAAAGATTGTAAAGAAGCGATTAAATCCCAACCAGTTGGATGCCTTTCTTATGCAGGAACTGCCATAAGTTGGATTAGAGCGTGTGCAACAGATTGCTCACCAGGGCAGGGGTGAGTGGTTTGCTAATAAAACCCTTTACCTGAGGGAAAACACCGGCATCTTTGAGGTCCACAGGGTCTATTGAAGAGCTTAGTACGTGTACCTTAAGCCCAGAAAGTCCTGTTTTTTCCCCATGTATTGCATTGAGGAATTCAAATCCATTCATTACCGGCATGTTCAGGTCAAGCAGGATCAAATCTGGCCAGGTTTCCGGCCAATCTTCATGTGCTTTTAGGTAGTCAAAAGCCAGCCTTCCGTTCTCAAATTCCAAGACTTCGCCCTCAAACTTTACCAAGGAAAACAGTTTTTTTACCGTAAACCTGAAAATCTGGCTGTCGTCTATGATGAAGATACGCTGCATGATGGCGGTAATCCCAAACTTGCTTCAATGGTGTGGCGCAAAAATAACCGAAGGTGTGGCCATATGCCCGTGGCCACGCTGCTAAATGCGCATGAGCATCATTTCCACCTGTTTGATCTGTTCCTTAATGGTTGATGATTCTTTCATCTTCTTAATCTCGTAAATCAGGTTTTTTGCCTCGCGCTTTCGCCGGTGCATGATGGCGATTTGCGCCAACGACAGCTTGGCCACAATTTCGTCCTGCTTCATTCTCAAGCCTATATTGAGTGCTTTGCGAAACAAGGGCCCCGCTTTGGTGGCCTCTTTTTGCGAGGCCATTAGGCAAAACCCTAGAAGGAAAAAGTAATAGGCTTGTTGTCGCTTGATCAGGTAATCAGGTTGCTTGATGCGTTCGAGCCAGCTCCGGGTTTTCTCAAAGTTTTGCTTGCGCAAATACCATAGGGACATAATGATATACTCGTGCCGAAAAAGCAGGAGTACCGGCAATGATATAAGCAGGGTGAAAAAGATGCCATTCCCAATCTTGCCATCCACAAATGAGAAAATGGCTAAGGCCAGCAGTAAAGCTATGAGAATGAATTTGATAATTCGGTTGATCATGTGTTAAGTTGGGGGATAAAGAAAGGACTGCAAAATTGACATATCATGGCGGCAAACCTGGTCCACTCAGAAATAAATGGCCCAAAGTTTCTGGCCAAACAATTGAAATTCAGCCTAATCTGGACCTATTCAAAATAATCATGGAACTCTACCGCAGTATCCTTGATGCCCTGTAGCTGGGTAGCGGCCTGGTCAGCATTGGCAGCCTTGGCCAGTTCATCCACTTTCCCCATAAACGGTTCCAACCACTTGTGCAGTTCTTCGTGGCCCTGGCCTTTCATGGTACATGCAGAAACAAAATGGTTAAGGTGGCCTTTGAGCCCCGCTGCCAGGGCGTGGTAGTCTTCCAGCCCCGAACCCGAAAAGGATTGTATTTCTTGCTCCATGCTGTCTAAATGTGGCAGCATTTCGCTGTCAACCTTCCATTTGGCCCCATTTACCAAGTTAATGCCACTGGTGCCGGCGGCTGTTTCCACCACCGTACCGTGGTCATGGCCTTCGTGGTCATGGCCTTCGTGGGTTTGTTCCTTGGGCTGGCTGGTGCATGATACCAACCACATGCTGCCTATGGCGGCGGTTAAGATTAATCGGTTCATTATATTGATTTTGATATTGTATAAACGCGGTTGAATGTGCTATCCCCAAGCCGTGAGATGGGTTTGCAGCTGGTCCATTAGGTTTTCACTGCCCACCGCAAAAGGCACGCGCTGGTGTAGTTCCGTGGGTTTGATATCCAGTATGCGCAGGGTGCCATTAGTAGCCCGCCCTCCAGCTTGTTCGGCTATAAATGCCATGGGGTTACACTCATATACCAATCGCAGCTTTCCTATGGGCGCCTTCTGTGTGGAGGGATACATAAAAATGCCCCCCTTGAGCAAGTTGCGGTGAAAATCGGCTACCAGTGAACCGATATAGCGGGCACTGTAAGGCCTGCCGGTTGCCGTGTCGGTTTCTTTGCAGTAATCAATAAAACGCTGGGTTCCTTGACTGAAACTGTGGTAGTTCTGTTCATTTACCGAATAGATCATGCCCTCGGGCTTCATGCAGATGGACGGATGGGAAAGGCAAAACTCCCCTATGCTCGGATCTAGGGTAAAACCGTTCACCCCATTGCCGGTAGTAAGCACCAGCATGGTGGACGAACCATATATCACATACCCAGCTGCCACTTGTTCAGAACCCTTTTGAAGCACGTCTTCCTTTCCGGCATTGCCCTGCGCGCTAACCCTTCGGTATATTGAAAATATGGTGCCTATACTGGCATTCACATCTATGTTTGACGACCCATCGAGCGGGTCCATGGCCACTACATATTTAGGCTGTATATGGTGGTAGGTATTTTCCAGCACCACCACGTCATCGTCTTCTTCGCTGGCTATCACGGCACATTCGCCGCCTGCCTTAATAAACCCCTGGAGCGTGGAGTTGGCGTAGTCATCCAGTTTTTGCACTTCCTCGCCCTGCACGTTCACGCTGCCCAGTGCCCCCAGTATGTCCACCAGCCCCGCCTTGCGCACTTCGCGGGTAATTACCTTGGCTGCCGCGCCTATGTCCGACAGCAAACGGGTGAGCCTCCCCTCGCTGCAAGGGAAATCCTTTTGCTGTTCTACTATGAATTGGTTTAGGGTAACAATCCTATGTGACATAGTGCGACTTTTGCGGCCAAAATTACGCCCAGCGCCCTCTTATGCCGTTTTCGCCCGCCCCACCATCCATACAGGTGCTGCCATTGGCCCGCCAACACTTGGCCCCTGCCCTGTCACTCATTAAAGAACTGGCCGCCTATGAGCGTGCCGAACACGAAATGGTACTTGGCCTACACACCTTTACCCAAGATTGGGAACAGGGCCGCTTTCAGGCTTGGGTAGCCATGGTGGGCCCAGAAGTGAAAGGGCTGGCACTTTGTTACCCCGTGTATTCCACTTGGAAAGGATTGTCGCTGCACTTAGAAGATATTATTGTTTCCCAATCACATAGACGCGCAGGGCTGGGCAGGCTGTTGTTTGCCCAGGTAGTAGCTGAGGCGGGCAGCATAAACGCAGGCCGCCTTGAGTGGCAAGTACTTGACTGGAATAAGGATGCCATAGCGTTTTACAACCAATATGAGGCTAGCTATGAAAACCAATGGTTAAATGCCCGTTTGGGAAGGGAAAAAATCATGGAACTAATTAAAGCACAATAAAATGAAAGTTTTTAAATTTGGCGGCGCCTCCATAAAGGATGCAGAAGCCATACGCAATGTGGCCAAGATCATTGGCGCAGAAGGCCAAGAACAGTTGCTGGTGGTGGTATCGGCCATGGGCAAAACAACCAATGCCTTAGAGGCCATACTGGCCCACTACATAGACGGAGATATGGTCTATAGAACTGAAATCGATAAACTTAAGTCGTTTCATTTCAATATATTGCAAGAGCTTTACAAGGGCAACGACCCTGCCGCCCTGCACCAGCTTGAAGACCTCTTCCTGCAATTTGAATGGTTTTTCGAATTGGGTGAAAAAGGCAATTACGATTTCTTGTATGACCAAGTAGTGGCCTTTGGCGAGATATTCAGCACCAAGATTATAGCCACCTACCTACAGTCGGTAGGCATTCCGGCCAAGTGGTTTGATGCCCGCAATTTTATCATTACCAACGACAATTACCGCGAAGCGGCAGTGGATTTCGCCCTAACCGAATCATTGGTGCAGCGAAAAATACCACAAATGCTCGGCGAAGGCCCCCTGGTAACACAGGGCTTTATAGGAAAAAACCGCCAGGGACATACCACTACACTGGGCCGCGAGGGAAGTGATTTTAGCGCCGCTATTTTTGCTTGGGCACTGCAAGCCAGCGAACTATGCATTTGGAAAGACGTTCCGGGCATACTCAATGCAGACCCCAAGCGATTTGCCAATACGGTCAAATTTCAAGAGCTCTCTTATACCGATGCCGTAGAAATGAGCTACTACGGTGCAAGTGTGTTGCACCCCAAAACCATGCAGCCCCTGCAAAACCGGCATATTCCGCTACATGTGCGGTCTTTTGTAGATCCTACCCTGCCAGGCACCCGCATAGCCGATGGGGTGGCCGCACAAACGGAAATCCCGGTGGCCATAGTGAAGGACCGCCAATGCTTGATACGCATTGCCTCTGCCAACTTCTCTTTTATCGCCGAATCCAACCTGAGCCGCATTTTCCAATCAATTGCCGAAAATAGGCTCAAAATCAATCTGATGCGCAACTCTGCCATGCGGTTTGAGCTGGTGACCGATTGCGATGCGCGCAAACTATCGGCACTTTTGGCCGACCTGGACAGCGAGTACCTGGTGGACCATACCGATGGGCTCACCCTGTACACCACCCGCAATGCCGACCCCGCTTATACCCAAAAAGTACTGCAAGACAAAGAGATAGTGCTGGAACAAAAAACCGGCAACGTAGCACAGTACCTCACCAAGTCCCACTAAAAGAAAGCCCGGCCAAAGGCCGGGCTTGCCCGATTGTCCACATCTATTGCCTGCTACGGCAATTCAATATTAGGGAAAAATTTATGTGTGATACCGCTTTGCCAAAAAATTTATATTGACCCTTTCCTTTGTGCCTATGGACACCCAGCCATGGGTAAGCCCCGATAAATGATGTAAGACATGATAGCTATAGCCGACGGCGGTTCGAGTAAATGCGATTGGTTACTCTTCGATGGAAATCAAATCGTCCACACCCATACCAGAGGGTATAACCCGCTTTTTCTCACTCCCGATGAAATTTCCAATGACCTGTTAACCAATGATTTGTTTGCCAATATCGGCCGAGAAGTGCACCAGGTCTTTTTCTATGGGGCCAGTTGCAGCACCGCCAGCTTACAGGATAAGGTTAAAATTGGCCTGTCCAAAATATTTGCCGAGGCCCACATCTCCGTGTCGCATGACCTGGATGGGGCGGTATATGCCACCTGCCAAGGCCTGCCCGGAATAGCCTGCATACTGGGCACGGGCGCCAACTGCGCCATGTGGGACGGAAAGTCCCTAATCCAAGAAACGCCAGCCTTGGGATATATACTTGGGGATGAAGGGAGTGGATCATTTTTCGGAAAATTGCTCCTCTCTCGTTGGCTCTACCGGCAGTTGCCCCTGCACCTAGAGAAAGCGTTCTTGGCCTGCTACCCCGGCATAGACAAGGATGAAGTGATAGCCCGGGTATATACCATGCCGGGCGCCAATGTGTATCTGGCCTCCTTCATGTTGTTCCTAGGCCAATTTAGGGCCGATGATTACGTACAGGATATGATTAGGATGGGGTTTTCGCGCTTTATTGACGTGCATGTGTGGCGGTACAAGGGCTACCGCGACCTGCCGGTGCATTTTGTAGGTTCAGTGGCCCATGTATTTGAAGATACCCTGCGCCAAGCGGCCAAAAGCCACCGACTACATGTGGGCCGCATCATGCAGCGCCCCATAGAGGGGCTGGCTCAGTACCACGGCATTCCTATGCATGCACATTGATGTCATTTTTTCTGCCCCGGTAAAAACGACCAATGAGCACACGCGACATGAAATACAAGGGGTAATAAAGAATAGTTGCCAAGGGCACCCAGGCCGCTATAGATGCCAATATACTCAGCCACAACCTCTCCATGGTTTCCCGGTAGCTATGTGATGTGAGTTCCTTAAAATAGGCATAGTCCAGCCCGCTGTCTATGGCAAAGAGGAATTCACCCGATTTGATAAGTACGTAAATAAGGGCTATCTGCACGGGGGCCACGGCATAGTTGGCCACCATCATGGCCGGAATGTTGAGCCCCAGCCACCTACCCAGCAGCAAGGTGAATAGGGTGGTAACCCCCAGTACCGGAAAAAGGCCGAGAAGGATGCCCAAAGCAATGGCCCTAGATAGGCTATGCACAGAAGTGCCCCGCCGCATTTCCTGGACAATAATCGATTTGAGTTTGGCCATTGCCCTTCCCATGGCTGCTGAGTGGTTTGTGGCACAAAGTTACCTTCGCGTTCACGTACAGGCTATACCTGTAACATTAACAAAAGGATGCAGGAGAATTTTGGTCCGTTTGGGTCGGAATCGGCCTATATGTTCCATGAAATGATAAAGAATGTGGAACTGGGCGAAGAAGGCGGTAGGCGCTTCTTTGCCAAGGGTGAAGCCATATTTGAAGAGGGCCGTCATCCACGCGGCCTTTTCTGTATAATTAAAGGCAAAGCCAAGATATACAGGATAAATGAGTATGGCCGGGAACAAATCATCCGGCTGCACGGGCCCAATGATGTGATCGGCTATAAGAGCCTGGTCATGGAAACCCCCTATAATGCTACCGCCATAGCACTGGAAGACACATCGCTGGGATTTATTAACAAGGAAGCTTTTGATAAATTAATAGACAACAACTTGCGCATAGCGCGGCTGTTTATGAAAATCCTATGTCAAAACTTGGAGCAGAGTGACAGCTTCTTGGTAAGCCTTACAAGCAAAAACATGAAGGAAAAAACCGCCGGCGTGCTGCTGTTCCTTTATGAAAAGTTTGGGCTTGAGCCTGATATGAGTTTGGCGGTAAGCCTATCTCGGGAGGAAATGGCCGGCATGGTAGGCCTGGCATCTGAAAACATAAGCCGGGCACTTACGCAGCTCAAAGAAGAAGGCATTATTGGCGCAAATGGAAGGAAAATTACCTTGCTGCACCTGGAACGCCTGCGCCAGGCCAGCGGTCAGCTTTAATCATGCCCCGGGAGTTATTTAGTAGTAAATCACGGCCCCTTTTGACGCCGCCCAGAGTACTATCTTACATGGTTTGAACTCGTTGTCGTCGGTAATTCGGGTGGCTTCTATCACATTGCCATACATTAGGGGATTGATACGGGTATGCTGCATGGCCGCTTTAAACTCCTTGAGCCGCTTCTCCGTGAGCTTGATGTACGCGTCGGTGTTTCCGTTGTTCCACAGCAAGATTTCATCCTCCTCATGGGTAATGAGAAAGTGTAGCTGTTCAAAATCAAACACCTCGTTGCCATAGTGCTTCATATAACTCTCTTGGCCCTCATCTATGTGTACAGGGCTTTTGTCAGGAAATGGCTCACAGGCCAGGTTTAACTCAAAACGTGTGATTTCATCGAGCAAATCGGCCACTACTGACATGCTGTCTATGTCAATGGCCACATGCAGGTCATTCACATCATCATCCGCTTCCATGGGGTGCCTAAGTTGCCAACTGTGAACGATATAATCTTGCTCCATGAATATGTGCCTATTAGCTCCGCAAAGGTATGGCCCCTACTCATCTTGCCTCCTTTATGGGCAAAAGTAGGTTACTTCATTCCCCAAAGTCCCATTTATAGGCTTCACCGATATTTCGTCTAAAACTAGGCTTGAACTAACCATAAACCCTGCTGGCCTATAAACAAAGTCTAATTTGCCGGGCAATCTCAACTTTGGCATCAAGTAGTTAAGAACCAATACATGATTGAATCACCCTATCGGCGTTTGTCCCTGGATTCGCTCCAGTCAAACGCCGTGTACCAAGACCTATGTAGCTTGGCCTGCGGCATATGCCAAGCCCCCACTGCCGCCGTTTGGATAGTGGATGGCGATGGTTTGCAAATCCTTGCGGGTATAGGGGAACCAGCGGCATGGCGCTCCATTTCGGCCTCATTGGTCCCTTTCTTTGATGGGGTATCTCCAGAACCCGTAGTGATTTCAAACCCGGGCTCAGTATCTTCTGAAATAAGCACGATGTTGCGGCTAGCCTATCGTAATGCCCTATTTGTTGCCGGGGTACCCATTATATTGGCAGAAATGGGCCTGGTGGGCGTGCTAGAAGTCCGCAGTGAAACGCCGCTCACACCAAACCCAAGTCAAGTAGAAGCGTTGCAATCTCTTGGCAGACAGGCTGCTGCCCTTCTCGGTTTTCACTACCTGGCCGTGCACAGCCAAGCACAGGCTGCGCAGCTCAGCTCCCTGCGCAACCGGCAGTCCAGGCTTTGTGCAGCCAACCATATTTCCATTCTGGAATGGGAATTGGCCACGGAAAAAGTAGTTTTTGAGGCTTGCTGGGCAAAGGGACTGACCGAACAGACCATACTGGGCAGCCATGGCCCTACCTTGGCAATGGCAGGGCTGCATGCCGACGACCGGCCAGGGTATGTCAAGGCACTGGAGTCACTTTCGGCAGGGTCTTGCCAATCACTTGAGTGGCAATGCCGCTTGGTGGACGGGCAAGAAATGCGCTGGATGCGCGACAGGGTGTCCATTCAAGACCTTGGCCCGGAAGGCGGCCTTCACATATTGGTTTCCAGGATACCCATGGCACAGCAGGAAAAACTGGAACAAGAACTGGCAAAAAGCCTGTCGCAGTATCGGTATCTATTTGATTTCAACCCCTCTCCCATTCTCATTTGGGATTTTGAAACCAAAAAAGTACTGGATTGCAACCGCACGGCCATCCGTTTATATGGATATTCCAAAGAGGAATTTCTGGAAAAGAGCATATTAGAAATCAGGCATCCCGATTATGTAAACAGGGAGCTGCCCCTTCTCACCAGCGACAATTACGCCGACTACCTGGGCAAAGCCGACCTTGACACATGGAAACACCTGAAAAAAAACGGCGAAGAAATGATGGTTCAGATTAGGGGGCATCTCATGGCCTATCAAGGGCATAAGGCGGTTTTGGTATCGGTAACCGATATTACCCCCAGGGAAAAACTCCTGAACGAGCTGACCGAAAACCGCAAAAAACTGGACCACGCACAGGAAATGGCCCAGTTGGGCTACTGGAAATATGATTTACGTACAGAGGAAATAGAGTGTTCCTCCCGCATTTTCAACATGTGGGAAATGGAGCAAGCCCTAGAACGGGTACCCGTACTTGATTTTTTTCTTACCGTGTTGCGCAATGACAAACCTGGCCTTGAATCCAGATTTAAACAGGCTGTAGATCATGGCAGCGGCATAGACCACCAGTTTAGGATCATCACCGCACACAAGAGAATTAAGTGGATACACATACGCGGGAATGTAGCTGCCAATGCATTGGGCCAATCCCAATTTATTGAAGGCATGGCCCAGGATGTGACCCACTTGCGCGCATTGCAAGAATTGCTGCATAGTGGTACCCAAATGGCCAAAGTGGGCACATGGGAAATTAACTTGCTCACCGACACCATTGAATGGTCGGACATGACGAGCAAAATACACGAGGCTGCCCCCGATTATAGGCCCACACTAGATGAGGGTATCAACTTTTACCGAGAGGACATGAGAAGCATGGTGCGCGATTCGGTTAGCAACGCCTTAAATCAAGGCCACTCTTTTGATTTTGAAGCGCCTTTAATCATGCCAAACGGCACCGAAAAATGGGTTTGGGTCTTGGGCCAGGGAGAGTTTTGGATTGATCGGTGTATCAGGGTGTATGGAAGCATTCAAGACATACATGAAAGGAAAACACTAGAAATAAGGATTCATAAGGCTTACCAAGAACTGGATAACTATAAATTGGCCCTAGAATCGTCGGCCAGCATATTAATAGCCGATACAAAGGGGATAATAAGGGAGGTAAACAAGTCAACATGCGACCTATCAGGCTATAGCCGTGCAGAACTCATTGGCCAGCATACCCGTATAAATAAGTCTGGATTCCACCCCATTCCTTTTTATCAAGACCTATGGACTACCATCACGGCTGGCAACACATGGCGGGGCCAGCTCAAAAACCATCGCAAAGACGGCAGTGTGTATTGGGTGGACACCACCATCAGTCCCATGTTTGGCCATGACAATCAAATAGAAGGATATATGGCGGCGAGGTTTGACATAACCCAGCAAAAGGAAGCCGAAGTGAAATTGCTGGAAACCATGGAACTTCTCAAAACCGCCAACCTACGGTTTGAAATGGTAGCCGAAGCCACCAACGATGCCGTATGGGACTGGGACTTGGTACATGACAGCATGACCTGGGGCGGCGGGTTTAAGGAACGGTTTGGCCACGACTACGACCGCGCCAACATGAGCGACAAAATACTGCGCAAGCACATACACCCTGAAGACCTAAACCGTATTGTCCAGTCACTTAGCGATACCCTGAGCAACCCAAACGAACAAAGGTGGCAGCAGGAATACCGCTACAAACGGGCCAACGGCAGCTACGCTTATGTGATAGACCGGGGATTGGTGGTGAGGAACCACACCGGCAAAGCGGTGCGCATGGTAGGAGCAGTGACCGACATAAGCTACCAAAAAGAACATGAAAGGGAACTGGTGGCGCTAAACACCAAGCTGGAATTGCGCGCCAGGGAACTGGCCAAGTCGAACCAGGAATTGGAGCAATTTGCCTTTGTGGCATCACATGACCTGCAAGAACCCCTGCGCATGGTGGACAGTTTCCTCACCCAGCTAGAACGCCGATACGGCGACCTGCTGGACGACAAGGCAAGGCAATACATTCATTTTGCCGTGAATGGTGCCAAACAAATGCGCCAGATCATCTTGGACTTACTTGAATTTTCACGAGTGGGCAGGCAGGAGTACGAACCAGAAGATTTGGAACTGCAAGACATCATAAACGAAGCCAAGCGCAGGCACCACCGCCGCCTGGAAGAATTGGGCGCCATAGTGGCCCATGGCCCCCTCCCAAGCTTATCATCCTTTAGAAATGGGCTCCTGCCCGTGGTGGTAGAATTACTTGAAAATTCCTTGAAATTCAGGCACCCCGACCGGATACCCACCATAAGCATTACTGCACAAAAAGAAAGCAATGAGTGGGTTATCCAATTTATGGACAATGGATTGGGGATTCCTGCCGATATGCGGGAACAGGTATTTTTAGCCTTCAAACGCCTACACAACAATCCCAATATCCCCGGCAACGGCATGGGGCTGCCCATAGCCAAACGCAACGTGGAAAACATGGGCGGGCGCATATGGATAGAGGGAAATAGGGACCAGGGTGTATCGGTATTTTTCTCTATCCCTTTCCTAAACAAACCCATATGAACCTGTACTAAGCACGGAAAGTCCATTGACAAGTTATGTGAACCATAAAACACCACCGTATGCACACACTTGACTTGACGCCTGCCCTTTTTCAGGCACTTTTTGAAGGAAGTGATGAAGGCATAGGCATTTGCAATGAAGAGGGCAGCCTGGTGTATGTGAACGGGCAAATCTGCTCCCTGCACGGATATACCCAGCAAGAGCTATTGGGCATGAGCTTTGGCCAATTGGTGCCCGAATCCCATAGGAAAGGGCTATTTGAGAGTTTTCAGCGGTTTATGCAGGGAAGCGGCCACGCTCCCACCGAGCTCACCGGCATAAAAAAGAGCGGGGATACCATGACCATTTCCCTACGGGCCAATCGTTTGGTCCAGCCTGATGGCACCTGTCTTTGTGTAAGTTTTATGCGCGACATAAGCGCGTACAAGCGCACCGAACTGGAGCTCACCACCATAACCAATAACATTCCTGCCCTGATTTTTAGATATAAAAGCAGCCCCGGTGGGTTCTCAGGCATAAGCTATGTGAGTGAAGGGGCCACCGGTGTTTGGGGCATATCAGCCCAAGAATGCATGACCAATGGCCAACTGTTCCTCAACCGGGTGGATCCTGAGTACCGGCAGCTACTACTTGATTCCTTTAGACAGGCGGCCCTGCACAGCGATAACTGGGAATGCACCTGGAAATACCACCACCCCGATGGAAGCCTACGCTGGCAGCGGGGCATGGGAAATCCCTCCCCACAACTGGATGGATCCATAGTTTGGGATTCACTGGTACTGGATATTACCGATTTGAAAACCGCCCAACTGGATAGGGAAAGCATGGCCCGTGCCCTCAAGGAGAGGGTCAAGGAACAGAGTTGCTTGTACCGTATCTCCCGCCTGGCAAATGAGGCGCTGGGCATTTCACAGGCCTTGCAGCGCAGTGTTGAAATCATACCCCACGGTTGGCAGTTTCCACAATACTGCCAAGCCAGGATAACCTATGATGGAATGAGCTACAATTCCACTGAATGGGCAGTTGTTTCTATGGCCATTCGCACCTTT
Organism: Bacteroidota bacterium; assembly: GCA_016192035.1. Taxonomy (GTDB): domain Bacteria; phylum Bacteroidota; class Bacteroidia; order CAILMK01; family JACPUW01; genus JACPUW01. The sequence continues at coordinate 62,047 of JACPUW010000007.1, read as the reverse complement.
AGGCAGGTTGGCGACAAAAAATTGGAGTTGGAAGTGGCCTATTCACATGGCCCACAACTTTTTTCCACTTTAGATTTCCTTTCCGACGAATATGAATTGCTGGAAACCATAGCCGACAACCTGGCCCTGCACATGGGGAGGCTAGAAACTTCCACCAATTATAGGCTGCTGCTTGAAACCACCGAAGAAGGCATATATGGCATTGATACACAAGGTAAATGCACCTTTATCAACCATGCTGCTGCACTAATGCTGGGATATGGGGAATCTGAATGCATAGGTAGCGACATGCACGCCCTCATACACCGCCACAAATCAAACGGGGAACCGCACACTCCAGATGATTGCCCCATTTACCAGGCCATGTGCCTACAACAAACGGTAAGGGCAAGCGACGATATATTTTGGAAACGCGATGGCAGCTCCTTTCCCGTAAGGTACTCATCTACGCCCATTATCATTGACAATGAATGCAAAGGGGCAGTGGTGGTGTTTGACAGCATAGCGGCGCAAAAAGAAGCACAGGAAAAAATTGACCTTCAGGCCAGGCGGTTCTCTGCCCTGGTGGGCGAAGCCCATGAACTGGTAACCATAGTAGATGCACAAGGCAACTACCAATATGTGAGCCCCAGCTACTCAACCCAATTTGGATATGATATACCAGAGTTAATTGGAACCAATGCTTTCAATCATTTTCACCCTAACGACCTTTCTACGGTGCTGGCGCAATTTTCCCAGTTTGCCAGCACCAGTTTCCTCAGCTCAGCGCCCTATAGGTTCAGGCGAAAGGACGGCACCTGGCGCTGGCTGCAGAGCCGGGGCACTGACCTGAGCCAAGACCCCGCCGTGGGCGGCATTGTGGTGGTAAGCACCGACATAACCGCCATTATGGAAGTGCAGGCCGAGCTTAGCCGCGCCAATGAGCGCTTTGAGCTCATCATGCGCGAAAACTCTGAATGTATCTGCGACCACGACCCTCAAACTAACCAATTGTACCTGAGCCATGGGTTCAACAGGATTTTTGGCCTGGAGCCTGCTGGCCTTGACGACAATAGGGACCTCATCAATGCACATATCCACCCCGATGACCGCCAAACGGTTATCGACAATTTAGTCCATACCCTACACCATACCCACCTTGACCGCTGGCAGCACGAGTACCGTTTACAGCGGTCAGATGGCAGCTATGCCCTGGTGCAAGACAGGGCCTTTATCATCCGCGACCACAACGGCACCCCCACCAGGGTGCTGGCAGTGATCAAAGACATAAGCCGGGCCCACTTTTACGAACAATTGGGTAAACTGGAAAAGGAGGTGCTTGAACTGTCGGTAGGCAACGACATGGCCCTATCTGACTTGCTCCACCTATACATTACCCGTCTGGAAGGTTTGATGGGAGACATGCGCGGCGCCATATTGCAGGTAAAAGACGGTAAGTTACAACACTTTGTAGCCCCCAATTTACCCAGTAGGTATATAGCCCAAATGAATGGCATAGAGATTGGCGAAGGCCGGGGCTCCTGCGGCACCGCTGCATTTAGGGCGCAGGGCGTGCTGGTGGCCAATGTGCAGCAAGACCCACTCTGGACGAACATAAAACACCTGGGCACTGAGTATGGATTTGCTGCCTGCTACTCCTACCCCATTTTTAATCATGACAAGCTAGTGGTGGGCGTGATAGCCAACTACTATGGCCAGGCGCATGAGCCCACCCACGCCGAAATAGAGACCCTGGAGAGGAGCCAGCGGCTCATATCGCTACTCTGGGCCAAATACCATTATTTAGAGAGGCTTACCTGGAACAACCAGCGGTATGAATTAATCAACAAGGCCAGCAATGAAGCCATTTTTGAATGGGATGTGGATGCCGATGCCTATACTTGGGGGGATGGGTACCAACGTCTATTTGGACAAGAGCCCGGTGGCCCACCCGCCACGCTGGAGCAGTGGGCCCAGCGCATGTACCCCATAGACCATGAACGCCTGCAAACCAAATGGGAGTACTACGTGTCTGACCCCAACCAGACCGATTGGCGGGAATCCTATCGATTTGCCCGGGCCGATGGCAGCTATGCCCACGTGGAAGAAACAGGCTACCTGCTCAGGGACCAATATGGCAAACCCACCCGCATGGTGGGCGTGCTGCGCGATATATCAGAATCGGTGGAAATGCGCCAACTCATGGAAAACGCATCAAGACTCTCTAAGATAGGCGCTTGGCAATACGACCTACGTACAGGGCAACACCTATGGGACCAAACTACCAGGGAAATCCTGGAAATCCCAACACCCTATAACCCAAGCACCATTGAATCGGGCCAATTTTATAGCACCAAGACCTACTCCTTAATAGAAAGCACCATCAATGCTTCATTGGCAACCGGACGGCCATTTGACCTGGAGTTTCCCATCATGACCTACCAGGGGCGGGAAAAATGGGTACACGCCATGGGGCAGATAGAAATGCACCAAGAAAAACCCATAAGGATAACGGGAAGTGTGCAAGACATACATGAACGCAAAGTGCTGGAAATAAAACTAGAAGGACAAACCCGTTTGTTAAAGGCCCTACTTAGGGTAATAGAAATCCTGCTCCAGGCCAATGATTGGCGACAGGCACTAGACTCTTGCCTTCAGTGGGCCGGCGAAGCCGTGGGTGCCGATAGGGCCTATTTCTTTGACCATGCTATTGACGCCCGCACCGGCCAACCCACGTTTAGCCAATATGCTGAATGGACCCGCCCCGGGGTTAAACCTTTTTTGACTGATAATCGACTGCAAAACATAGGAATACATGACTATGCCCCCATTGGCGAAGCTTTGTTGGACCAGGGCCTTTTTACCGCCACCCAAAGCCAACTACCTGAAGGAAGCCTAAAAGCCATCTGTACCGAGCAAGAAGTCCAATCGCTTCTTTTACTAGCCATTACAATTGACGGTGTTCCTCAGGGAATTATAGGATTTGATGACTGTTCGACGGAAAGGGAGTGGCTAGATGGCGAGGTGGATTTCCTGCACGCCATAGCCAGCAACCTATCGGTGGCCATTTCGCGCCAACAGGACAAGGATGATTTGCGCCAATCGCTACAAGAAAAAACCTCCATTTTGGAGAGTATTGGCGATGGCTTCTTTACCCTGGACCGCCACTGGATAGTGCGCCACTGGAACCGCGCTGCCGAAGAAATCATGGGCACCAAACGGGAAGACATATTGGGGCGGCATTTATGGGACGAGGTGGTGATGGGCACCCACAGCCCTTTTCACCACAGGTACCAATTGGCTATGGACAGCCAGCAGCCCATCAATTTTGAAGAGCGCAGCACCACCACCCACAAATGGCTGGATGTGAGCGCCTATCCCAACCCTGGCGGGCTTTCAGTGTATTTTAGGGACGTGACCGCACGGCATGAGCAACAGGATACCATAGCCTACCACCACCGGTTGCTGCAGGCGCTTAATACCTGTATAAGCCTTTTTATTTCCTATGGCAATTGGCGGGAGGTAATGGCCGATGTATGCCAGACAGTGGGCAAGGCGCTAGGTGTCGATAGGGTGTATTACTTTGATTTTCATAAAAGACCGCATGATGGGGCTATTTTGGCGAGCCAGCGGCATGAATGGGTAAAGGAGGGGATAAAGCCCGAATTGGACAATGAGGTGATGCAGGGCATGGAGGTGGATGAGCTACCTGAATTTTTCACTCCCATCTTGTGGGGCCATGGCTTTATTTCTACTGTAGAGGATATACATGATCCAGCTCTTAAAAAAATCTTGCAAGACCAAGAGATCCTATCCCTTGCGGTGCTGCCTGCCAATGCCAATGGTGAAAGCGTGGGTTTTATGGGTTTTGATGATTGCACTACCGCCCGCACTTGGCAGGAATTGGAAGTTTCCTTTCTAAAAAACATACTCTCAAGCCTGGCATCATCCATAGAGCGCCACCAGGCCCAGGCACATTTAAAAACCCTATTTGATGACCGCAACCGAATAATTGAGAGCATAGACGATGGTTTTTTTGTGATAGACCGCGACTACACGGTGAGCATGTGGAACAAGGAAGCTGCCCGGATACTTTCTTATCAACATGACGAAATAATAGGAAAAAAACTTACCCAATTTATTGACAAAGAAGTATTTTACAATTTCTATAGGTGGTTTGATGATGCATTTGCCAAGAAGGTAACCACCCACTTTGAAGAGCAATCGGCCACTACCGGCAGGTGGTATGATGTGAGCGTGTATCCCGAAGGGGAAAGGCTGAGCGTGTTTTTTAGGGACATAAGCAGCCAGAAAAAACTGGAACAGGCACTGCGCAGCTCAAACGAACGGTTTGAAAAGGTAACCCAAGCCACCCAAGATGCCATTTGGGACTGGGACCTACCCTCAAAATCCATACTTTGGGGTACCGGGTACTACACCATGTTTGGCTACGGGGTGGACGGGCCTCAGGCGTTTGATTTGTGGAAGGAGCGGATACATCCTGATGACATACAGCGGGTAACAAACAGCTTGGAACAGGCCCTATACGGACTGGGTGACCCTGGTGCGGAAAAATGGCAATGTGAGTTTCGGTTTCGGAGGGCTGATGGCAGCTATGCCCACGTAATAGATATGGGCCTGGTGCTGCGCAATGAGGCAGGCGATGCCACGCGCATGGTGGGCGCCATGAACGACATTAGCCACCGAAAGGAATACGAGGCTTCCCTACAGGCACTCAACGAACAACTGGAAATGAATGTGGAGGAATTGGCCAAGTCAAACCATGAGTTGGAGCAGTTTGCCTATATCGCTTCACATGACCTACAAGAGCCCCTGCGCATGGTAAGCAGTTTCCTGGAGCAACTCCGCAAGAAATACGACAATGAACTGGATGACAGGGCACAAACCTATATACACTACGCAGTGGATGGTGCAGCGCGTATGCGGCAGATCATACTTGACCTGCTGGATTTTAGCCGGGTGGGCAAGTTTACCGATCCGCCCACGCCCGTATCACTGGCCCAGGTGGTGGGCGAAGCCACCCTGTTGCTGGGCGAACAAGTAAAAGAAAGCCAGGCGCGTATCCGGCATGAAGGGTTGCCGGTGGTGCAGGGGCACAAGTCGGCCCTGGTACAAATCATGCAAAACCTGCTGGGCAACGCCATAAAATATGCCCGTAAAGAAACACCGCCGCAAATAGAGGTAAGGGCCGCAGAAGAAAAAGACCAATGGGCCATAAGCGTGTCAGACAATGGAATAGGCATAGACCCTGCATACACCGAAAAAGTGTTTCTGCTATTTCAAAAACTCCACCGAAGGGAAGAGTACCCGGGTACGGGCATGGGGCTGGCCATAGTGAAAAAAAACGTAGAGTTGATGGGGGGCAAGGTTTGGGTAGAATCCAACCTGGGCCAGGGGGCTACCTTCATTTTTACCTTGCCAAAAAACATAAAAAAAAGCATACACAAAAAGGGAAAGCATGAAACAAGCGCATAAGGTTACGCTCATATACATAATCATAGGTTATGGGTGGATTGTGACAGGTGACTGGCTGGTTGGCCAATTTGTGGCCCCGGGCTCCGCCGAGGAAATCAATCGTTTTCAAACCCTAAAAGGCCTGTTCTATGTAACCGGTACCGCCGCCGTGCTGTACTACCTATTGCGCAGGCATGACCGGGCCATAGAAAGGAAAATGCAAGAAGTACAGCGGGCCAACAGCGAGTTGGAAACACAGGCACAGGAGCTTAGATCTGTTAACAAAGAGTTGGAACAATTTGCCTTTGCCGCCTCACATGACCTACAAGAGCCCCTGCGCATGGTCATAAGCTTTATGAAACTGCTGGAAGACAAATACCACCATTTGTTGGACCATAAAGCCCATGAATACATACAGTTTGCCGTGCAGGGCGGGCTTAGGATGCGCCAGATAGTGATAGACCTATTGCATTATTCCATGGCGGGAAAAGAGTTGGGCACGGCAAGGGAAGTGGACCTAAACCTGGCCCTGGAAGAAGTTAAACGATTATTTCGCAAGCGGATAGAATCTAGTTCGGTGCATATAGTGGCATCAAACCTGCCTGTTATCCGCACCTATCCCCTTGCCCTACAACAAGTATTGCAGCATTTGATAGGCAACGCCATCAAATTTGGCAAACCCAATGCCCCAAATACCATTGAGGTAATAGCGGAGGATGGCAAGGAATGCTACACCATATCGGTGCGCGACCAGGGCATAGGCATGAAACCCGAGTATGTGGAACAGGTATTTGAAGTTTTTCAACGGCTGCACCCCAAAGACGCATACGAAGGCAGCGGGCTGGGCCTGTCCATAGTGCGCAAACAAGTGCAAATGATGGGTGGAAAGGTCTGGGCATCATCCATCTACGGCCAGGGCAGCTGTTTTTGCTTTACCCTGCCCAAAGATCCATTGGCACCTAAGTTCTTGCTGGCCGAGCTCAGGAGCAATTGCAATTAATTATAAAAAACCAAGCAAATGGATCCCCTCCTATATACGCTGATCATAGACGACGAGCCGGCCATGCAGTTCCTGCACAAACTGGTGATTGAGGAGTGGCACCTGGAGGGTATAGCACTGGAGATACTCAACCCCGCCTTTGGCCTTCGGTTCATTGACATGCACAATGACTTGGACAAGCGTTTCCTGGTTTTGCTTGACCTGAACATGCCCGGCATGGACGGCTGGACATTTCTGGATATAGTGTCAAAAACTACCCGCCAGGCAGAAGTGGCCGTGGTGGTCGCCACCTCATCGGTTAATCCAATTGACAAGACAAAGGTGCTTAGTTACCCCATAGTGGTAGAATACATAGAAAAGCCGCTTGCTGGCCTGCACCTAGACCGCTTGGCAAACCATCCCCGTATAGGCCATTGGATAAAAAAATGCCTGCCCAGCATATGAAATTGCTCCAACGGTACCAGCGGTTCGTAGCCCGGCGCATAGGCTTGCACCAGGGGCTTGTGATGGAACCTGACACCTGGCGCAACAGCCTGTTCACCTTGGCCTTGGCCTATACATTTCCCATTTCTACCCTGGCTTACCTGCCGGCGGTGTGGCTGTGCATCAAAACCGAAACATGGTCAATTTTAGTGATTGACAGCTTGGCGTATGCGCTGTTTTTTGTTATTACCTATATAAGGGGCATACCCCTTGGCGTGCGCAAGTGGACTTTCTTGGGCATAGTATATGGCGTAGCGGTTTTTCTGCTGCTTAAGCTGGGCATACTCGGCCCAGGCTTGCTTTACCTACTGGCTACCAGCATGTTCGTTATTATATTTCTGCCCACCTCCTATGCCCTTTGGCCTTCAATCCTCAATCTTGGCCTATATTTAGGCCTTAGCGCAGCTTCTCTCCTAGGATACTGGTCGGTAGGAGGCATTGGGCCTGAAGTATGGATGGTGGTGGCATCCAATATGGTATTCCTCAGTTTCACGGCATCCGCCCTTTTTCCGGGGGTTTTCCGGGGGTTTCAATTAGCCATGGGCAGGGAAAAGATAGCCCGTGCGCGCTTGGACAGTCAAAACCAACAACTCAAAGAGGCCATGCTAACCCTTGAGTCGCGCAACCATGACCTGGCCGTGCTGGCATCGGCAGCCTCACATGACCTACGCGAACCCGCCAGGCTCATTATTGCCCTACAGGGAAGGCTATTGCCCCGCTTGGAAACGGCAGGTGACCCACGGATGGCCGAAATGGTCAGCCTGAGCCAAGACGCAGCGCGTAGGATGCTGGCACTCATGGACGACCTGCTTCAATTCCTGCAAATGGATACCGAGCCGCAGGCCCCCAAAAAAGTGGACCTAAATAGCCTTATGGTTGAAATAAAACACCTGTTTGCCAATGATTTGAAAAGCAAAAGCGGTTCCTTTGAGTGGACAGACCTACCCACACTCACTGCCCATGAGCCGGCACTCTACAGAATATTTACCAATTTGGTGGGCAATGCCCTAAAATACCATGCCCCGGGCCATGCGCCCAGGGTGATGGTACACTGCAGTGCATCGGATAATGGCTACTTAATTGGCGTACAAGACGAAGGCATAGGCATACCACCGGAGCACCGAGAGAAAGTGTTCCATGCCTTTACCCGCCTACACGGCAATACTGCCTATCCTGGCACCGGCTTGGGCTTGGCCATAGTGCGCAAGGCAGTTGACCTTTTTGGGGGAAATATTTGGGTAACCGACAATCCGGGTGGCCAGGGAAGCATTTTCTGGATAGCGCTGCCGCAACACTTGTAAGTCCACCGTATTTTGCCCAAACAAGATACCTTTATCCGCACGATTGGCCGTCCACATCTTCTTACAATACTGACAACAAGCATTTTGAGAACAATGAAAACCGTACACATCCTTTTGGTAGAAGACAACGATGGCGATATTTACCTAACCCGTGAAGCCCTGGAGGACAGCAGAATTATCAACGAGATAAGCGTGGCAAGGGACGGTGTGGAGGCCCTTGATTTCATGTTTAAGACCGGAAACCACACCCAAGCCACCACCCCTGACCTGGTATTGCTTGACATAAACCTTCCCTTGAAGAGTGGCCATGAAGTACTTGAAACCTTGAAAAGCGATCCGCGCACCAAACAGATACCCGTGATCATGCTCACCACCTCATCTAGCGAAAGCGACATAGTAAAATCTTATGCACACCATGCCAACTGCTACATAACCAAACCGGTAGAGATTGCCCCCTTTTTGGAGGCCATAGGCAGCATAGAGAATTTTTGGTTTAGTATAGTAACCCTCCCCAACCAATCACCGGCATGATCAGCAAAGACGAATCGGCGTTTAGGATATTGTTGGTAGAAGACAATCCAGGCGATATGCTGCTGGTACAAGACTATCTGGAAGAGGAGATAGCTACCCCGCATTTTGACTTGGCCAAATGTTATGAGGAGGCCGCGGCCTTGCTCCGCAATCCTGTGTATGGGCCTTCGGCCATTTTGCTTGACCTAAGCCTGCCCGACCTAAAGGGCGAAACGCTCATTAGGGCCATTATGGAGTTGGCCGGAACAGTACCCGTGATCATACTTACCGGCTATACCGATTACTCCTATGCCAACAAGGCAATAAGCCTGGGGGCAGCTGATTATTTGATCAAGGACAACCTAAACCCAACGACCCTATATAAAACCTTAATTTACAGCATAGAAAGAAACAAATACATAGCTGAGTTGAAGCAGTCGGAGCAACGGTACGCCAACCTGTTTCACCTAAGCCCACAGCCCATGTATCTGTATGACAGGAATACCATGGCCATAATGGCGGTAAACCGGGCGGCGGTGGTGCACTATGGCTATCCTCACGAGCAGTTCATCACCATGAAGGTAACCGACCTGCGGACTGGGTCTTTTGAACAGCCCGGCACTGCCCTGGCCAGCCCAAAGCACCTGGGCGTAGTGGAGAGCACCTATGTACACCAAAAAAGTGATGGTGCGCAAATACTGGTGGAGGAGCTCATGAGTGAAATGAACTACAACGGCAAACCGGCCGCCCTGGTGCTGGCCAACGACGTGACTGAGCGCACCAAGTATATGCAGGCCATAGAGTTACAAAACAAGGCCCTTAGGGACATAGCTTGGACACAGTCACACTTGGTGCGTGCGCCACTGGCCAATATCATGGGGCTGGCCGACCTACTTGATGAAGAGGGCGAACATGGACAACAACAGCAGCTTATGCGCCATATCATGCAGTCTGTAAATCAATTGGACAAAGTAATCCGCGAGATAGTGGCCAAGGCACAGCAACCGGCTGAGGGGGAACCCGGCCAAGAGGGCCATGGATAAAATTTACCGCATTCACCTCATATTTCATTCATTTTGATTTAATGGATTACCAAAGTATTTCAAAAACAATAGAAGATCGTATTTCGCTTCTATTTGACGAACTACGATCCGGAATTGCAGAGCGGGAGGATTCCAGGGCTTTCGGCGCAATGGTCGAAAGAAAATTACCGGGAATTGGGATATCATCTGTAAAGACCTTGGCTATGAACCAATCCAAATCCCTGGAAGAAGGACTATTTTTGACTTTGCCTGCAGAATTGACAATCAGCTATTTGGCATTGATGTAAAGACCAAAGACCTTGACTCGGATAAATATTCGGATGGTGGGGTATGCGCCATAGGCAATCTATTGAAATACATGGCAAACGACAAGGGCATTTTTGTGATAGCCGAGTTTGGGCATAACCGATCCGGAAGTAAAAACGAGAGCAGGGACATTGAATATATCCGCATTGCACCATTTCATTGCTTGCCCAAGGATACGTTTAGAATAGAAAACCTTGGCACAGGACAAGTGCGAATGAACTACACCATTAACCAAGTGTGGGATGAACTCGATTGGAACCGCACATACCCAGAATTTTTCGATATTTTTTGCGAACTGGCCCTTGCGCATTACCGGCGTGTGAAATCTGATGCCGACAAACGCATTCAATCCATAGTTAACTTTATGAACAACAATTATGAACATTTCAAATTCAGTAGAAAATTACAATAAAAAATTCGGGGCAGTCTTTACCCCAAATGCCTGGGCCAGAAGGATCGTGGAAAAACATTTTTTTACGCAGTGGCTTAACGGGGCCAGTATTCTAGATCCCACCGCAGGCGAGGGAGTGTTTATCGAATCATTTCTTTCCCTTGCCAGAGAAAAAGGACATTCACTTACCCAAGATAGGCTTGCCCAACTTTATGGTGTGGAACTAAATCAAAAATTTATTGACAATTTCCATCACAGGATAAAATCTAAATATTCTATTGATTTCCCGGAAGATAACTTTAGACAGGGCGACATTCTTTTTCAAAACGTAGAGATAAAAGCCGACTTCCTTGTGGGAAATCCCCCTTGGGTAAATTTCACAGACTTAGACGAAACATACAAAGAGAAGATTAAACATCTTTTCATTGAGTTTGGATTGGTTACCAACCAGAAAGACCTATTGCTGGGAAACGCCAGGACAGATATTGCTTCGCTGATTTTAATTAAAGTACTGCTTAGCAATTTGAAAGAAAATGGGAAAGCCGTGTTCTTTTTACCCCTTTCCATTTTTCAAAATGATGGGGCCAACCAAGCTTTTAGGAAATACAAGGTAAGAGGGGTTAACTTTTGCGTGGAAGACATTATGGATTTCAATGGAAACAAAGTATTTGATGACATCCTGGGCCGATACGGTGTTGCGCGTTTTCAGCGCGACAAACCACAAATGTTTCCCATTCATTATCATGTACTTGAAAACGGAAAGTGGCTTTTGCACAAGGCAAAACCACTCTTTAATTCAACTGATCCTCTTACCGTATTTAACGATGATGCATCTGAACTCCGCCTACAGGGATTCCAGAAAATTGTGTTGGCTAAGCACTTACAGCCCCGACAGGGTGTAAACACTTGCGGGGCAAACGACATATTCTTCTTTAGTTCATTTCAGGCCGTAGGTAGCCACCAAGTGGAGCTAAAAAGCAAAAAAGGGGAGCGCTTTGTGGTGAGTGCTAAGTACGTCTTTCCACTTACGGTTTCGGCTACCTTAACTAAAGGAGAACCAAGGCCGGAAAAGGTCATCCTTATCCCGCACAAAACCGATGGCAAACCCCTAGATCTACCCTCATTGGAAGCCGAAGAAGGTTTATATTCCTACTTATTAAAGCATAAGGGAGTATTGGATAACAGAAAAGGTGTCCTTATTAACACGTGGATCCAAAAAGGATATTGGTGGTCGCTAATGGGTATAGGCCCTTACAGCTTTGTCCCATACAAGATTATGTGGAAGGCTTTTGGCGATAGCAAATTCACGCCAAGGATATTACACCCAGACGATTTTTTGGGCAGTTGGCAAGGCAATCAGTCTCTTAATGCATTTATTGGCGCTTCAACCTTTGATGAAGCCCAAGAAATTTACAACAAGCTCACCAATCCGCTTATCCAAGAGTACCTGTCATCATTAAGGATGCAAGGGACTTGTAATTGGGCCCAGCCGGGCCGTATGAAGAAGCTCATGGAGTTTGTGTGAGCACCCTGTGGTAATAAATACATTGCTGCCCACAAAAAATCCCTTCCTATTTCTTGGGCAGTGCCTTCAAGGTATCAGTTGGCTTGGGCAGGTGCTCGCGTACTATTTTTCTCCAATCCTTCTTGGTGGGCGACAGCAGGTAGTAATCCAGGCTCCCATCGTCATTTGCCACTTCTTCCACAGGGCAAATCTGCCTCAGGCGGCCCACACAGTCCTTGGCATTGAGTGCTGATAGATAAATCGCATCACCTTCCGCCCTTGCCAAGTAGAGCACCCAATATCCATTGTCGTTCAATACATTAAAAAACAATTGACCGGCAAACCATTTCACCTTTATGCTGTCGCCCAGCAAGAAATGTCTAGAATCCCTGCCTATATGAACCTCCCTAAATCCATTTGGGCTTATCTCCAAGGTATCTTCATCGCTGCCTATATATGTCCCCAAAAAGGATGATGGTATGGCATCCAATGGCGTTTTGCCCGGCGGTTGCGGCTCTGGATACATGGTGGATGAACAGGCAACAAAAATGACTGCCAAGCTTAGGGGCACGGCGAGATGTGCAAATGAACGGATAGCGCTTGACATTAGGTTAAATTTAATATTCATTCAAATGTAAAGAAAATTGCCCGGGATATTGACAAATGCAAAAAAAAGCCGGACAATAGCATGGATGACAAGAGGATATAATAACCCAAATCAAATCAATGACATAACCACGCCAAGTGCCTCGTCAAAATCAAGCCCGTAAACCAACAAACCATCCTGGTGACCGGCCATCACAATGACAGGATTGCCCCTAAGTGCGCCACTCCCGTACAGCCGTCCTACTTCAAGCGCCATGTCGGTGCTGCCATAGCTCACCTGTGCACCGGTGGTGGGCTTATGGCCCAAATGCTTGCGCCATAGTGCCGCGCTATGCATATGGATAACCACCCGCACCAAACCTGAAATGGCATAGACCGCCGCATGGGTCAAGGCCTCAGAGCTGGCCTTAACTGGGCCTACACATCGCAAATAATTCTTTTCAATATCACAGTGGGTCACGCGAGTATAGTGGTTTGGCCCCAATATGGGCAAGTGGCCTGTTTGCGTACCGCTAATGATAAAGCCCCCTTTGGCCTCCCTGGTAGAAATGTTTCCATAGCCCGTACCATCGGCCAATGCGCCAATAAATCCCATTTGCCACAACCGCGCACGGCACTGGTCCATCATGGCCACTTCATCGGCAGATGGCGCAGGGCCAGGGATATGGTCCTGTTGGTATTTGATGTATCCTTCGTTGAGCATATGGCATTTTTCTAATAAAAATCAAACTATATATTTACACATCAACATCTTGCATTTCTCCAAACAAACTGCGCAACCCTTCTTTGTTGGCCTGGCAAATACCGCGTTCGGTTATTAATCCCGTAATCAAGCGCGCCGGCGTCACGTCAAATCCTATGTTAAGGGCAGGGGTATCTGGCGGGCATATAAGCACATCCTGCCATTGGCCATTGACCATGCCGCGCACATAGCGCACCTCCTGTGGCGAACGGGTTTCTATGGGTATTTCTGCCAGTCCGTCTTGAATTCCCCAGTCAATGGTGCTTGAAGGAAGGCATACATAGAAAGGTATTCCGTTGTCATTGGCTGACAATGCCTTGAGATAGGTACCAACTTTATTTGCCACATCTCCCCGGGCTGTAACGCGGTCGCAACCCACCAGGCATAGGTCCACCAGTCCCTGCTGCATCAGGTGCCCACCCGTGTTGTCGGCTATAAGGGTATGCGGCACCCCCGCCAGGCCCAGTTCATAGGCCGTGAGGTTGGCCCCCTGGTTGCGCGGGCGGGTTTCGTCCACCCATACATGGATGGGCAGGCCCTCCAAATGGGCAAGGTAAATGGGCGCAGTAGCCGTGCCCCAGGCCACCACTGCCAAGCTTCCGGCATTGCAGTGGGTAAGTATGTTCACCGGTTCCCCATTTTTCCTTTCGGCTATTTGGCGCATCAACCCCAGTCCATGCGTCCCTATGCGCCGGCAGGTTTCCCTATCCTCGTCCATGAGTACAATGGCATGTTCAAATAGTTCAAGTGCCAGTTTTTCATCGTCTTGCCGTGTTGCCATATATGCCAATTGCTGTTCTATGGCCCAATGAAGGTTTACCGCCGTAGGCCGGGCCGCCCTAAGCTGGGCTATCAAGTGGCCCATAGCGGTTTGCCATTCATGGGTACTGCCCTCCAACCGCTTGGCTTCCTGCACGGCAAACGCTGCCCCAAAAGCGGCGGTAATGCCTATGAGCGGGGCACCGCGCACTTCCATATCGCGTATGGCCCTAGCACAATCCAATACCGTTTCAAGCCTGTTAACCCGTGTATGGTGCGGCAAAAAACGCTGGTCCAAAATTTCTATGGCCAAGGTTTGGCGGGCGGGCAGTGGCCAAATGCTCCGGGGTATGGGTAGCTGCACAGTTTCCATATTGCTATACCACAAAGGTGGCATCAAGCCCATCTTAGGCCCGTTCAAACCGCGAGATGTCCACTTCAGGTGGCAGGGGCACGCCTTTCAGGAGGTGAACCGCCATTTGCTCCGCACACCAGGGCACCTGCGACACTCCCTTTGACCCAAATCCATTGAAAACAAAGAGTTGAGGCTCCATTTTGCTGCTGCCCAGCATGGGCCTTCGGTCAATACTGGCGGGCCTGATGCCTACTTTGTGGGTTTCCACCTCCAGTGGCAGTTTTATCAATTGCTGCAACCTTTCTAGCAGCCATGACCTGGCCTCGGCACTTGGGTGTAGTTCCAGGTTGTCGCGGTCATATGTAGCCCCTACCCTATAGCTTCCATTGGGCTGTGGCAATAGGTACACCTGTTTGAGCACCATCTCATCAGGGCCTTTGCCATGCAGCCTCACGCCCAGTGTCTCGCCTTTGTTGGGCCGCAGGGGCAAATGGGCAAACCACGGGTTGTCCACCATTTGCCAACCCTCACAGAACACCAGTTTGCGCGATTTTTCGCCTGCCACACTTAGACCCTGGGGCCCACACTGTATTTCATTGTAGGATAAAGCCCTGTGTTCCAGAATGCCATTGGCTGTCCACTCTAGGTGTAGGGCATCCATAAAACGGGCGGTATGCAGCCTCCACGAACCACTGGTGCGCACCCCGCCAAACTCCCTGCACAGCACCTTATCCTCCACATCAGGGGCTATATCGCCCGCCATTATTCCCTGCAATTTGTCAAAATCCACCCTAACTAGCCATTCTTGGCGCTGGCCTTCATTGTGAAACAAGCGCTGCATGTCCAAATGGTCTAAGAGATGCAGGCCCAATCCTTCCCCTCTTTGCCGGTAATAGGCATACGCCTCCTTTGAAAAAATATCTGACATCCATGACTTTACCATCCTTCGCCCTGTCACGGGATTGAAAATGCCCCCAGCCACTTTGCTGCCATAGGCACCTGCATCGCGGTCTATCACCTTTACCTGGGCTCCTGCCCGCAATAGCTTGTCGGCTAGCACGGTACCAGCCAAACCTGCACCCACCACCACAAAGTCCCACATAAAATCCGTTAATAATCAGGTTAGAAAAAGGTTTCAAAGATGCCCTTACCCCAGCCAAAACACGATGCACGTGCCCGTAAAGCTGTCAACATTGGGCCGGGTACACCACCCAGCCGCTAGGCCAATGCGCTGCCATGGCCCTAGTTCTTAAGCATGGCTGCAGCACCAGCCCAATAGGCCAATTGACTACCATGTGTACACCTGTTTATTAATAATTTGCGCTATAATCCATGGCTAACATAACCCCTAAACGCGTGCTACAAATGCCAAACCGACAAGCGATGATATGGCGGTAACCAAAAAGAAAAGAATGGAAAATGCCATGGCACTGGGCAGCGCAGCACTTAGTGAGGCAAAATAAGCCACCCCTTCCAGCATCACAAGTTCACGGGCACCTATACCACCAATGGTTATGGGCAGTGCGGCCACTACCGACGACACTAAAAAAAGGGTGAAATAATCTAAATAACTGCCCGGTGCATGCACCGACCATAGCAGGCAGGCTGCGCAGGCCACCTGTGACAACTGCACCCCCAATCCCAACCACATAGATGCAGCAAATTCAGGATGAAACCGCTGAAAAACAACGGAATGAAACCACCAAAACAGTGGAAACGCCAAAAACGCCAAGCCCAACAATACAAGCGGTTGGTACCTCACCACACCTACCACGGTAGAGGCCGAGGCAAATGTCAAGGCCAACATGCCCAGTACCGCTGCGCCAGAAATCCGGTCAAGCAGGGTAGCACCTATAAGCCCCTTGGTGGACACCTGGTACCGTCGGTGTAGATAATACACTTTATACCCATCACCACCTATGCCTCCCGGCAAAAAGAGATTGTAAAACATACCCAAATAGTACAATTTGAGATTGAACATTTGGTCAAGGTTCAGGCCTAAGGAGCCAAAATATCTATTTAACCTAATGGCGCTCAACCATTTTGATGCATTAAATAGCAATAAGGCGATAACCATGGGTGCCCATTGGGCACCGGCCAGTACATCCAGTATTTCCTGTCGGTCATCAGTGCCTAAACGGTACACCATATACCCTACGGCAGTGGCGCTTATCCCCACCTTTGCCAGGGTGGAAAGGACTTTTTTAGGCTTTATCGCCGCCAATTGATATCTCCTTGATATTAAATACCTTTTTGCCCTGGCTTTCATAGTAGGTGCGCATGATCAGCTCGGCGATAAACCCAAAGCTCACCAACTGAATACCGCCCAAGACCAGCCCAACGGCAAATATGAGCAAGGGCCGCCCACCTATGTCAGCACCGGCCACAAACTTGTGAATGGTAAGGGCCAATCCTATCAAGAGGCCAATTAAAAAAGAGGCGATTCCCAAGGTGCCAAAAAAATGCATGGGCTTCTGTATATATTTCTGAAAGAACACCATGAGCATCAAATCGCTCATCACCTTAAAGGTTCGGTTTATGCCGTACTTAGAGCTACCAAACCTGCGTGCATGGTGCTTCACGTCAACCTCCGTAATACTGGCCCCCTGCATCTTGGCCAAAACCGGAATAAAGCGGTGAAGCTCACCATACAGGCCCAAGTTTTTAGCTATATCTGACCTAAATACCTTTAAGGTACACCCGTAGTCGCTTATGTGTACATCGGTGGCATTTCTAATGATGGAATTGGCAATCTTGGAGGGCAATTTTCGCAGGAGCGCGCCATCCTGGCGATTGGCCCGCCGTCCATGCACCAGGTCCCAACCCTCGCGTTGCATCATACTCAGCATCATGGGTATATCAGAAGGGTCGTTTTGGAGGTCTCCATCCATGGTGGCTATATACTCCCCCTGGGCTTCAGCTATGCCGGCGGCCATGGCCGTTGACTGGCCGTAGTTTTTCTTCAGTACCACCACCTTGCACCGGTGGTCGGCCTCTACTTTCATGCGGGCTACCGTATGGTCAGTACTTCCGTCGTCCACAAACACCGCCTCCCATTCCAGTCCAACCAAGGCTGTCTTTATGGCATCAAACAACGGTTTCACGTTGTCTTCTTCATTCATTACGGGCACTACTACCGATAGCATGAGCTGAATTTAGGGTGCAAAGATGGCCCCTTTGAGCACTACCCACGGGCAGGGCTCCTTTAGCTGGGGCTATCTGTAATCATAGGGTATGTGGTGGTATCCGGTATTGAGCCTCCATATAGCCTCCCATCGCTCACGCTCAAATAGTTCAGGCGACCGGTGGGCCAGGCGCAGGTCGTGATACAGGGCTGCCACCTGCGGGTCTTCTATTTGGTTGTTGTCGCCGCGCAATGACTCCAAGTAGCCCACTGGATATACCCTCCTTACATGTCCTACACGCCAGTTATCACTAGGTTTTTTTGGCAATCGGGCAATCAAAGGGTCCACTATCCCCACATTATCTGTCAAATACATCTTTGGCCCGCCGTAGTAAGGCGGCACTCCGGCCATTGTTTTCTTTACTACTTTTTCTTGGTTTGTGACCCTGTACCGCAGCCCCACTTCCCTTGCGCCCCAATAATACAGATCAAAGTGCTGAATTATACCGCGTTTGAGTATAAAAGCCAATTTTATTGTCAAATTGGTGCTTGACAAATAAAACAGCTTTTCTTCGGCAATGGATAAGAAAAATTTCTTTTTTACCCATGTAATTTCATCCATGGTCACATTATACCCTTTCGTTTCTTTCAATCCAAGCCAAGCCAGTTCTTTCCACTGGTTCAGGATGCTATTGGAGTGCACCAGCCAGATCAAGATCATGCACAGTTGTAGGGGAATCCATGTTGATATACTTCCAATCCGGCGCGTGACCAAAAGGATGAGCAAAACAGTGGGCACTGTTTGAAACCTACCCGCCATAAAGTCACCTCCCAGCCCAAATGGAAAAATCAAATAGGCCAATGCACCTAATGTCAATCCTTTTTCCCAGTATTCCAACACCCTCCATTTGGCCATGAAGCCCAATGACAATACCGTAGGCAGTATAAAAGTCCAGGGGTGGAAATACTGACTACCCATCAAATACGACCAATCGTGATGTAAAATGGAAATAATTCCTGGACGGAATGCCGATTTGGCTATCATGCTGTTTGGCAGGTAGCTGCCGTAATACACCAGGGCAAAAACCAGCCATGCGCCCACCGGCCCGCCCACCCTAACCAAGCACCACCATTTTGCCTTAAAATCAGGTGAATGATAAAGGGAATAAATAAGCAATGGCAACACCAGTACCACCAAATCGAGCCGGCTCACCAAGAGCAAGCCCATCACTATATAGGCTTTGTTGGTGTTGTTCTGTGCCAAATAGTAAACCAGGGCAGCTACCAATAGAAAGTTAAGGGAATTCTCAAGACCTGATGTAAAGTAATCTACAATAGGCCCATGCAAAAACATGGTTATCAAGCCAAAAGCCAAAACTATGGGACTATTGGCAATGCGCCTGGCCAAGTAAATGAACAAGCCCAAATGGAGGAATGAAAATGCCAGGGATGTAAAATAAATGCTGTCAATACCCATCCATCGCGTAGCACCATGAATAGGGAGCAAGAGCAACACCAGCAACGGGTTTGAAAAGGCTTGTACCCTCTCGCCCACATTATACACCAGTCCATGGCCATTCACAAAATTGTCCACCGCCCTAAATGAAATAAACCCATCGTCGCCAAGCCAGGCGTTGAGCAATACATTGGCCACAAGCGCAGCCCCTGCCCAGGTTGCCGCTTTTGGATGGGTTAGCAGCTTTTCATATCCGCTAATCAGCCTAGCCCAGCCTTTCCACACCATCTTTCAGTCTCTTCACCACTTCGGCAGCTCCTAATACCTCCACTATGGAAAACAATGCTGGGCCTGCGCCAACTCCGGTAACCATGACCCGAAATAGCTGGGTATATCTGCCCGGGTCAATCCCCATTGCATTGGCAGTAAGGTGATAGGCTTGCTCAGCCGCCTCTGCCGTGAAACCATCCAATTTTTCCAGATACCCGGCCAAGGTTTGAAAAAAGCCCTCTGCGCCTTGATCCCATCTCTTTTCTACCACATGGGCATCATAATCTGTTGGTTCCCTAAAAAAATAATCGGCCATGGGCCACAGCTCATGGCTAAAGGTGGCCTTCTCCATGACCAATGGAATCACTTGAAGCAAATACTCATCACACACCTCATATCCGGCCCTGTCCGCTTCCGCCTTAAAAATCGGCAGGAATCCTTTTGGTTCACTTGCCCGCAAAAACTGTTGGTTGAACCACCGCGCCTTATCGGGGTCAAACTTGGCCCCCGATTTGCCTACACGTTCCAAGCTAAACGCCTCAATAAGTTCGGGTAAGCCAAATATTTCTTGTGTAGTGCCAGGGTTCCAGCCCAGCATGGCCAGTATATTTAGAAATGCCCCTGGCAGGTATCCCGATTCCCGGTAACCCGTAATGCCCTCTTGCTCCCAGCTAAGCGGAAATACCGGAAACCCCAGTCGGTCACCATCCCTTTTGCTCAGTTTGCCATATAGGGCTTTCTTTAAATAGGCTTTGGCTTCGGCCTTCAATTTGCTATCCTTTTCATTGGCCTTGAGTTGGTTGATCAGATCCTTTGGGTTGGATAACAGGGCGTCAAACAATGGCAAGACATCCCCCTGGGCCACTTCATATTTATGGGCAAATTCCTGGGCAAACTGCGCCGAAAACTTTGATTTGGTTGATTTGGTAAGGTAAGAGGCCGGGTCGGGCTTGAGTATAAGGGGTAGGTGGGCAAATTTTGGGGCTTGCCATCCAAATGCCCTGTACAACAGCACATGGGTGGGTGCACTGGGCAGCCACTCCTCCCCGCGCACCACATGGCTTATGCGCATAAGGTGGTCGTCCACTATGTTGGCCAAGTGGTAGGTAGGCATTCCGTCTGATTTGTATAAGACTTTGTCGTCCAGCTCTTCACTCTTTACCGATACCCATCCGCGTATCTCATCGTAAAAACGGATTTCTTCATTGCGGGGCACCTTTAGCCTAATTACGTAAGGTTCCCCTTTCCCTATCCTGGCCTCCACCTCATCCGCCGGTAGGGTAAGGCTGTTGTTCATGTATTCGCGCACAAACATGTCATACTTAGGGGCCGCCTTGCCAGCACTTCTAAGCCGCTCGCGCATGCGCTCCAGGTCATCTTCGGTATCAAATGCCATATAGGCCCATTCCCTTTCCACCAATTGCCTGGCATAGGCACCGTATATGTGTTTTCTTTCCGATTGGCGGTAGGGCCCACAATCGCCTTCCCGTCCAGGTCCCTCATCGTAGGGCAAGCCTGCCCATTCAAGCGCCTCTGCAATGTATCCTTCAGCACCGGCCACATATCTTTTCTGGTCTGTGTCCTCTATCCTAAGAATAAATGTTCCTCCTAATTTCTTGGCCAATAAATAGTTGTAAAGTGCTGTCCGCACCCCGCCAATATGCAGGGGGCCAGTAGGGCTCGGAGCAAACCGAAGTCGGATTTCAGGGTTTGACATGGAAAAGTAAGCGATAATATAGGCCCGCAAAAGTAGTGGTTGGGCCTAGGCATTACCCGGCTAGTTCACACGGGTAAGCTGCAGGTCGCAGCGCAGCTCAAAAGTGGGGTATTTAGACAGTAAATTAAGGCGTATGCCATTGGCTGTCAATTGACCACTACCCGATAGCACAAATTCAATGCCCTCATCGCTGGCCGTTTGTTCAGGAAACTCCAATAGGGTGCCTTCCTTTACCAGGGCATAGTGCTTGCCCAAGTATCTAAGGCTATCAGGCCTTGATGTGGCTGTTAGTGTGTAGCGCGCTATGGATGCATCAAAACAATCCTTGCCTTCATAGCTGCCCACAAATTTCTCTGACCAAGATGTGCCACAATTATTCCCCTCATATCCCTCATCACATTCACACCTGCCTGACACACAATCACCCCGCACGCAATCAAATCCGGCGCAAGACCCATTGCATGATACCATGTGCGCCATGGGCAGGAGCAAAGCCGACACGAGCAGAAAAAACCGGGATGATCTAGCCAAAATACTTGGTTTTTATATCGTTGAGCAAATCGGCATTAAGGGGCTTGGTTACAAAATCGGCTACCTCGCCAAACTGCTTCGACTTCTCCACGTCGGCCTGGTAAATTGAAGAGGAAAGCATGAAGAGGGTCACCTTCTTGGTTATCTTGTCTTTCATGCCTCGGTATTCGGCCAAGAAGTCCCAACCGTTCATTATTGGCATATTAATGTCTAGGAAAATGGCATCGGGTACCTGCGACATATCCCCCAGGTCCACCACTTGTTTTAGTGCATCCAGGGCCTCTGTACCACTCTCAAAAGCAAGGACTTCCTTACAGAAATCGATCTTTCGCAAGATATTGGTGCAGATAAAGTTGTTTATTTCGTCGTCATCAATAAGGTAAACCTTGTTAATCGTATTCATTTCACGCTTGCTTAGGGAATCAAAGGTTCAATATTAGCTCTCGGCTTACATTTGGCCAGATGATTTCGCCTAATATTCATGGGTTGTGTTGGCAGTAGCATTCATTTTAGTTGCGGTCTTTGTGTTTTGGCTATCACAGAAAGCCAGTTCTGTGGAAAACAATGGCAATCTCACTCCCTATACGCTCAATGACAGCCAAATAACGGCACTTGAGCAGCACTATGGCCCATTTAGCGCCATGAGTGAAGCCCACAAGCAAACGTTTATCAAGCGGCTTGGCCATTTTATTGGTTCTAAACGTATAGTGGGCGTGGAAGGGCAGGAAATGTTTACGGCCATAGAAGCTTTGGTATGTGCAGAAGCCATTCGAATGACCATGGGCCTTTCGCACTATCTCCTCCCCCATTTTTCGGTCATTATGGTGTATCCCAAGGCTTATTACTCTTTTGTCACCGGGCTGGAACATGCCGGCGAAGTGGACTTGAGGCGCGGGGTTATCAAATTGGCTTGGGTGGACTTTGGAACTGGCATTGGCGACCAAACCGATGGTAGAAACCTGGCCATCCATGAGTTTGCCCATGCCATATTTTTTCAGAACCTTATGAAAGACAGGGAGGCCGGATATATTTCGGGCCAAGTACTGGCGGAGTGGAAAGCCATAGCCATGCGCGAAATGCCTGATGTGGTGGACAATGAAGAACACTTTATAAGGGAATACGGAGGCACCAATATAGACGAGTTCTTTGCCGTGTCGTCAGAACACTTTTTTGAACAGCCAGACCAATTTAAGGCCGAACACCCCGAACTATACAACATACTGACGAAGATATACAAGCAAGATCCTGCGGCTAGAACTCACTCGTAAAGTGAAAGTTGACCTCAGAAAAATTCTTTCGTTCCATTTGCAGCCTAAACTCCGAATTGGCCAAATACACATCGCGGCCATGTTTATCGGTAGCCATATACTGCGCGTTCAAGCGCTTAAACTCCACCAGCTTTGCCGGATAATCGCTGGTGATCCAGCAGGCCTTGTACATAGACAGCGGTTCCCAGATACAGGTGGCCCCATACTCATGTTTGAGCCTGTATTCTATGACTTCAAACTGCAATTGGCCCACGGTGCCAATCACCTTGCGGCCTGATGATGTGGTAAACAATTGGGCTACCCCCTCATCCATAAGCTGATCTACCCCTTTCCACAATTGCTTGGATTTCATTGGGTCACCATTCTCCACATACTTAAAGAGCTCAGGCGAAAAACTGGGCATACCTTTAAAGTGGAGCATTTCCCCATCGGTTAGGGTATCGCCTATTACAAAGGTCCCGGTATCGTGCAGCCCCACTATATCGCCCGGAAAGGCCTCGTCCACCACGTCCTTTTTGTCGGCCATAAAAGCCGTGGGGTTTGCAAAACGCAACCTTTTGCCTGAACGGACATGCAGGTAGGGGTTGCCCCGCAAAAAGACCCCTGAATTCACCCTCATAAACGCTATCCTATCGCGGTGCTTGGGATCCATATTGGCATGTATCTTAAACACAAACCCGCTAAAACGCTCTTCGTTGGGGGCCACTACACGCTCGGCCGTGGCGGTGGACTTGGGGCATGGGGCTATTTCCGCAAAACAATCGAGCAATTCGGCCACCCCAAAATTGTTTACCGCACTGCCAAAAAACACGGGTGAAAGTGCCCCTGCTTGATATTCTGACACATTGAGCGGTTCATACACCCCGGTTATCAGATCCACCTCTTCCCTTAGGGTGTCGGCCTGACGGTACAGCAGCTTGTTTACTATGGGATCTTGTAAATTGGTAATTTCTACTTTATTTGACATTTTGCTGTTGGGCTCATACAGCACCAAACCCCGCTGGTACAGATTGTACACCCCCTTAAAGTCCTTTCCCATGCCAATGGGCCAGGTAAGGGGCAGCACGTGTAAGCCCAGCTTTTCTTCTACCTCATCCAGCAGGTCAAAAGCGTCCTTCCCTACCCTGTCCAATTTGTTGATAAATACGATGATGGGCGTTTCACGCATGCGGCAGACCTGAACCAATTTTTCGGTTTGTGGCTCCACGCCTTTTGCTACGTCTATCACCACTATCACGCTGTCAACCGCTGTGAGCGTGCGGTACGTATCTTCAGCAAAGTCTTGGTGGCCAGGGGTATCTAGTATATTTATTTTCAAACCCTTGTACTCAAAACCCATAACCGAAGTGGCCACGGAAATGCCCCGCTGTTTCTCAATTTCCATAAAATCCGAGGTAGCGGTCTTCTTGATCTTGTTAGATTTAACCGCACCCGCTACCTGTATGGCCCCGCCAAACAAGAGGAGCTTTTCGGTAAGGGTTGTCTTGCCCGCATCGGGGTGGGCTATAATGGCAAAGGTGCGGCGGCGCTGTATCTCTTTTTCTAGTGACATGCTTGGTAATAGGGCGGCAAAAATAGCGGCATACCCTACCCTGCGGTGGCCTATTTGCGGCCAACCCTACCTTTGTGAAATGATATACACCAGCCCACTAGTGTCGCGCACACTACTGTTTACAGCATTGATAGCCATACCATTGTCATGCAACAACACCAAAAAGGGCAGCAGTGCGGAACATGGTGGCCCCACCGAAGTAGATTACCTCATACACCAAACAAACGAAGCCTGGACAAATGCCGAAGTAATAAACCAGCGTGTGAGCCCGCCCCGTTCGGCGCTTGGCAGTTCAGGCTATGGCCTGGAAATGGCCATTCACTACAGCGCTCCTTCAGTGAAACACCGTACCATCTATGATAGCCTGGTGCCTTACGGGCAAGTATGGCGCACCGGGGCTAACGAGGCAACCATTGTGGAACTGAGCCATGATGTACATATGGGCGAAAAACATATAAAATCTGGTAAGTACGCACTTTTTACCATACCCAGGGAAAAGGAATGGACGCTCATACTAAACAGTGTAGCTGACCAATGGGGTGCTTTTGAGTACGACAGCGCACTGGATGTGGCAAGGTTTCAACTCACTGTTTCTGAAATAGACCCACCAAAAGAAGAACTCGTTTTTAGCCTAACGAACGATGCCAATGAGGATTTACTCTTGGGTTTTGCCTGGTCAAACCGAGGATTTGCCATTCCCGTGCGCAAGGCCCTCGACATGCCTTAGGCCCATGAAAAGGTGTGCTATTCAACCATCTCTGGAAATCTCAACCTCAACATGCGATGAACGGTTTCGGGGTAATGTTCATACTCCAGTTCATGCACCCTTTCGGCCAGGGTTTCTACCGTATCGTCGGGTCTCACCTCCACTGATGCCTGCATGATTACATCCCCCTTATCATAGTCAGGCCCCACATGGTGAATGGTGATGCCGCTAAAAACCTCCCGGGCCTGCAGTACCGCCCGGTGTACCCGGTGGCCATACATGCCCTTTCCACCATGCCTGGGCAGCAGTGAAGGGTGTATGTTCACTATGTAGTTGCGGTAAGCGTCAATTACCTCCACGGGAATAAGCTGGAGGTATCCAGCCAACACCACGAAATCAATGCCCCGTCCCTGTAGCGCATCAACCATCCACATACCGTTTGACGCTTGTTCCTTGCGCATCACCAGGGTCTCCACCCCCGCCTTAGTGGCCTTTGCCACCACTGGGGCTTCGGCTTTGTTGCTCATTACCAAGGCAATTTCTACTCTAGGCACCTGTTCAAAGTATGCCAAGAACCTCATTACATTGCTTCCGGTACCAGAAGCCAGCAGGGCCAATTTAACATTCATTACAGGCCAAATTCTTCTTTAAAGATTTTTTGAAAGAGTTCCATCATGTTTCCATTGCCATCCAACCGGTGCAATTCTATGCTCGAAATGACAAATCGTGTGTGCCCGCCCGCTTCTGTTTTGGCCATAATGGTCGATTCGCCAACCCACTCACCGGCAGGCGTTTTAAGTTGGGCAGCATACAGGGCCTGGGCTCCAAAACTAGGATAAAAGGGGCGCGGGCTCGTGATGATTTTGGAAGAACTAATGGTGGGCCACCCTGCCAAGCTGGGGCTTGCTGCTGCGTTTTTGTCCATAAAAAACACACCGCCTTTGGGATCGACCAGCGAGTCGATGGGGGTAAACTCCAAATAGGTGGACAAAGGGTCTATACCTGAACTAAAGAATACCGATACAAACATGCGCCCACCTTGCGCAATAAAACCTGGGGTAGTGCGCTGCGCCAACGTGAGCGTATATCCGGCGTCTTCACCAAACCAAACCAATACATCAAATAGCGAAAAAATAAGGGATTGCGTAGCATTGTCAGCCGCCAATTGGGTGTAATACCCGCCTTCTACCTCATTCACCCGCATGGTGTCGATCCCCGCAATGCCTACCGCTTGCAAATGGCTTAAGTAAAACAATTCCCTTTCACTTATTGAGTTGGCATAGGCATTTACCAACAGCACATTACCCACTTTCCGCTTTACATAGACGGCTTTTGAAACCGCAAAACCGCTCTGTGCACCCACCTTGTCAGTAGCCCGCAGATAGAATTTGTTCATGGCATCCAGGCGCAATCCATCCAGTTGCCCATCAAGCAATACCATGGTGCTGCCCACATAAATCCGCACGGGCGATGTGGCCTCTTCCGGGCGTATGGCTTCAAGGGTAAGCGACTGGTAATCTGAGCCTATACGCATTCCCTTTGCGGTGGTATCGTTTATAAAAAACTCTACATAATCTATATTATCATACCCATCTGGGTCGTCCACTTCCCACCTGTACTGTATGATGGGAAAAGACTTCCTGGGTTGCCTGGCAGGTTCGGTGGGGCTGCCCAAAACGGCTGAAAAAGCAATATGCGGAGGTGAGTTCTTCACCGGATACACCACATGTGCCGGGCTTGGATCGGCCAGTCCGTAGTTATCAATGGCCCTAATGTAAATAGCAAAGTCAAAGGTATCAAGCCCTTCGGGCAAATTCACCAAAAAGACACTATCTTGTTTCTTGGTGTATGTCCAGTTAACCTGATCTATGGAAAATTCATATCCTGACACCGCGCCATCAGGGTCATCGCCCCACCACTGTATGGATACCTGCGACACAAAACGCTGGTCGCCAACCCGATTGATATGCTTGGCCACGGTATAGGTTTCGGGCGGCAAGTTGTCATGTGACTCACCTACCATGCCTGAGGTACAGGCTGTAAGCAGGTACATACCCCACAAACCAACACACATAAGGCAAGCGCGGCCACCAATACCTGACATGCCGCAAAACTAGCCAATGACCAATATTGGGCTTTTAAGAAGGCTTGAATCTTTTTGTCGGGGAAAGCCGCCATTTGGCAAATTGAAAAATCCACTTACGTTTGTGGCCACTCAAGGGGTGTCATGCCGGAGCAGACCACCGGCCCATGACTGAGAAATACCCTCTGAACCTGATCTGGGTAATGCCAGCGAAGGGATGAGCCGTATGGTAAGTTGTGGCGCCCCCTGTGTTTTTACAACAACTTATTGTGATACAAAATGATCAAATTTCTACTTGCCGCCATGGCATGTGTTGTGGGCCAGGCCTTGAGTGCCCAGCACCAATTGTCAGGTTATGTTTATGATGCAGTGACCGGGCTTGCCCTGCCCGATGTGGGCATACAGGTAATGGCCAATGGGCAAGGCACATACACCAATGGGGAAGGATATTTTGCCCTAGATTTCAGTGGTTTGGAAGCCGAATTAAGCCTGGTATTGCTGGGATACGAGCCTAGGATGGTGAGCTACCCTTATGGGGATAAGGCCCAAGAAGGGCTCCCTGTATTTCTGCTCAGTCCCCAGGTTCAAGAACTGGCCGAAGCGGTGGTGGTGAGCACTACCCGCATGGACGAAAAAGAAATAAAAACGGCGGTTACCCTTAAACGTACAGAGATACAGAAACTAAACACGGGCCAGGACCTGCCCTTACTGCTTATGGGCACCCCGGGTTTGGTGAGCAGCAGCGATGCTGGCAACGGAATAGGATACAGCCAATTGCGGATTAGGGGCATGGATATGACCCGTATCAATGTCACGGTGAACGGGGTACCGATCAATGACCAAGAAAGCCACAACGTGTGGTGGGTAAACATGCCTGATTTGAGCAGTTCCATCAACACCATACAGATCCAACGCGGCGTGGGCACTTCCACCAATGGCGGCCAGGCATTTGGAAGTAGTATCAATATAGAAACCAAGAAACTATCACTAGAGCCCACTGCACAGTTGAGCTCCTCGGCAGGATCCTTTGGCGCGTGGAAGGGAACCATGGAATTCTCCACCGGCATGTTGCCCAGCCATTGGGGATTCACGGGCAGGCTCTCGCGCATGCACTCTGATGGCTATATAGACCGCGCCTTTGCCGACCTGAAATCATACTACCTTGCCGGACACTATGTTACCCGCAAGCAATCGCTGCGGCTCACGGCATTTTCAGGAGCGGAGCGCACCTACCAAGCCTGGGGAGGGGTACCGGCCCACATACTGGCCACCAACCGCACCTACAACCCATTTACCTACCAAAACCAAACGGACAACTACCAACAAGACCATTACCAACTACACTACACGCGCAATACCCATTGGGCCAAGGCCAACCTTGCCCTACACTACACCAGGGGGCGTGGATACTATGAGGAGTATATAGAAAACGACCTATTGGCTACTTATGGACTGCCTTTCACCGTGATAGACAGCATTACCCATACCACCACCCACCTGGTGCGCCAGCGGTGGCTGAGCAATCACTTTGTGGGGGGGATATACTCCTTGGAGCACAAGCGGCGAATGGGAAACTACGCCCACCTGCAAGTAGTGCTGGGTGGTAGCTACAACCGGTACTGGGGGCAACACTTTGGTGAAATAGTATGGGCAAACCGGGCTCCCTACTTAAGGCCAGGCCAAGAATACTACCGCTCCGAAGCAGTGAAAACCAATACCAACAACTATATAAAAACCAAACTGGCCTGGACCAAGGCCACCGTGCAGGGGGAAATACAGGTGCGCTCGGTGCGCTATGGTTTTCAAGGCCTTGACAATAACCTGTCGTCTGCCGACCATCAATTGGACTATTTTTTTGTCAATCCTAAGTTGATGGCCAGCTATAACATGGGCCAATCACTTACCATATATGCCTATTACGGCAAATCGGCCAGGGAACCGCTGCGTGAAGACCTGGTGATGGTAGCGCCCAATGACTGGCCAGGGCCTGAGGTGGTACACGACATGGAAGCCGGGGCGGCTTGGGACAAAAAGGATCTTAAGGCAGGCATAAACTTGTTTTTCATGAACTTTAAAGACCAATTGGTGCTGAATGGGGCCATAAACGATGTGGGGGCTTACCTGCGCACCAATGTGGCAAGGAGCTATAGGATGGGGCTAGAATTGGAAGCGGCCTTGCAATTGACCCCCAAAATATCCTGGAGCGGAAACATAAGCCTGTCAGACAACCGGATCCAATCCTTTACTGCATTTATTGATGAAGTGGATGTGGAATTCAATCAAATAGGCCAGGTGTCGGAGTCCTTTGACCAAACGCCTATCAGTTTTTCGCCCGCGACTGTGGGTTTTTCTGTCTTCCAATTCCAGATAACAGGCGGCCTGAACATGGCGCTGCAGACCAAGTTTGTGGGCAAACAGTTTATAGACAATACCGGAAGCACCACTGCCATGATAGACCCTTATGTAGTGAGCGACTTGATATTGAATTACGAACTTAAGCCCAAGTCGGTATGCCAATCGCTGGTATTACAGGCCATGGCATATAACATAATGAACGAGCGGTATGAGGCCGCCGCCTATACTTGGATGTACCGTCAGGATGGTGGTTATTACCATGACAATTATTACTTTCCGCAAGCCGGGCGCTCCTACATGGTGGGCATGGTACTGGTCTTTTAGGCCCACCTTTGTCCTTGTGTAGCCTTAGCCCCAGTTAGTTTTGTAGGTGAATTTACCCCCAACGCTTAATACCACCCAACAGCCCATGCACCAATCAGCCCACAGCTACGAGGCGGTTATAGGACTTGAAGTACACGCGCAATTGCTCACCAAAAGCAAGGCATATAGCCCTGACCCTCATGCCTATGGAGGCCGCCCCAATGCACATGTGAGCCCTTTGGCACTTGGGCACCCGGGCACCCTGCCCATACCCAATAAGCGCCATTTTGAATTGGCTGCCATGATGGGGATGGCCATAGGGGCTACCCTGCACCAAACCACCATGTTTGCCAGAAAGAACTACTTCTATGCCGACCTGCCCAAGGGCTACCAAATAACCCAAGACAAAACCCCGCTGTGTACTGGAGGTGAAGTAATGATAAAAGATGCCACAGGCCAAGACAAGCCCATAGGCATAACCCGCATACACATAGAGGAAGATGCAGGCAAGTCCATGCACGACATAGACCCTTTTAACAGCTTGGTGGACCTGAACCGGGCAGGCATACCCCTAATAGAAATTGTGACCGAGCCAGACATGCGCCACCCACAAGAAGCCTATAACTACCTGATAGAGATAAGAAAGATAGTTCGGTACCTGGAAATTTGCGATGGAAACATGGAGGAAGGCTCCCTTAGGTGTGATGCCAACGTGTCAGTAAGGAAAAAGGGGAGCACCCGATTTGGCACCAAGGTGGAAGTGAAAAACATGAACTCCATAAGCAACGTGCGCAAGGCCATAGAGCATGAAATAGAGCGGCAAATAGATCTATTGGAGGGCGGCGGGCAGGTGGAAGCCGATACCCGGGGTTTTGATGCGGCCACCGGCCGCACCCATAGCCAGCGCAGCAAGGAGGCTGCCAATGACTACCGTTATTTTCCCGAACCCGATATACCGCCTGTGGTACTTGATGATATGTTCTTGGAAGCGGTAAAGCGGAGTATGCCCCCCATGCACTGGGAGCTTCATAAAAAATTTACCGAATCATACGGGTTAAGCGAGTATGATGCAGCGGGAATAGCGGCCGAAAAACACTTTGCCCTATACTTTGAAAAACTGGCGGCCCTCTGCCCCGACCGGAAGGCAGCTGCCAACTGGATGATGGGCCCCATAAAGGGTTACCTAAACGAAACAGCAATTGAAATACAAGATTTCCCTCTGGATGTCAATACCCTGGCTGAGGTGATTGACCTGGTGGGACAGGGCAAGTTGAGCTTTGCCGTGGCCAACCAGCGCTTGTTTCCTGCCCTGCTACAGGAACCCCAGGCATCACCCACCCTCCTGGCGGCCAAGCTAAACCTCATACAGGAGCGAAGCGATGACTACCTTCTCGGCTTGGTGAGGCAAGTAGTGGCCAACAACCCGGCCAAGGCCCAAGAGTATAGGGCGGGAAAAAAAGGAATATTGGGCATGTTTATGGGCCAAATAATGAAGCTGAGCCAGGGCAAGGCCGACCCCAAGCGTACTAGCCAGCTGCTGGAAGAAGAACTTGATAATTAGTATGACCATGAAAAATTTACTCACCCTCCTCTGCCTACTGTTATTGGTGGCCACATCATGCGGGCCCAATGGCCCCAAAAGCGGCAAATCTGACCTGGCAGTAGGCCAAAACACCGGAACACCGCTTGCCGATAGCGGGGCAACTGCACCAGAACTTTTGGACACCGGGTCGGCTGATGCACGCTATGAAGCTGTAAGGGAACGCCTTAAAAACAAGGCTGAGCAACTGCTCCTATCACGTGAGCCCAAACAAGTGCGCATAAACGGCACCATCTTAGGTGGCGTGGGCATGAGCATCACGCTCAATAAACTGGGCGGGGAATCAAATTACGAACCGCTGGTAACCACCATTATCAATGAAGACAACTACTTTGAACTAAGCACCAATTCCAACCAGGAACAGATATATTCACTAAGCACCGACTCTGGCAATATTGTGCTGTTCTTGGATAACGGGAACTATGATTTAAAGGCCAACATAAACGATCTTAGCAAATTCCAGGTCAACGCACCCATGTCATACAAGGTGCAGGAACTGTTTTTGATACTGGAAACATTCAATGAGCGATATGAAAAACTGAGCAAGCGCCAGGATAAGTACGCCAAGGCCAAGAAGGCCTGGAAAGTGCAGCGGATGCTCGACTCCATGCCCTACTACAATAACCTGATAGAACAAGAGAGGGCCAAAGCCCTTAAAAATTTTATTGACAACAACCGGAACAGCCCCTTGGCGGCGGAGGCCGCCAACCGGCTCGATTTCTTGAAACACACCAACTATGTGGAAGCACTCTACGATGAATTGGTAAAGAAATACCCCTATTCATCATACGTAAAAAACCTGGGAATGAAGTTGATAAGATACCTCCCCATGGCCCTGGGCAAAAATGCCCCGGAACTGGTGATGCCCAGTGCCGATGGAACCAATTACCGGCTCAGCAGCCTTAAAGGGAAATACGTACTGGTTTTGCTCACGGTGGGTTATAGCCCCCAGTGTGTGGCAGAGGCCAACGCGCTCACCGATATTTACAACATTTACCACAATAGGGGATTTGAGATTTACAACGTAGCGCTGGACGAAACGGAAGATGACCTTAAGGCATGGTTGGCCTCCACTCAGGCACCCTGGATAGTGGTATGCGACCAATTGGGCACCAAATCAAGTGTGTTTGACCATTATATGGCATATGAATACCCTATGTCCTACCTGATAGACCCTGATGGCAAATTGGTTGAAAAGTTTATGGAAGCCGGTGAGTTAAAAGCGTTTCTAAGCGCCAATTTGCCCAAGTGAAACCGTCATTTCATAGTTGGGTAATCTGCCAAGACACTGACCTGTTTGTGATAAACAAACCGGCGGGCATTTCGAGTCTTTCTGAGCATGGCAATACGGCCCTTAGCGTGTTTGAAGTGATGAAACAGGAAGAGCCTCATGCCAGGCTCTGTCACCGCCTCGACAAATTTACCTCGGGCTGTATGATCGTGTCGGCCCATGACGAGGCGTATCGACATGTTTCCCTGGCATTTGAGCACAGGGAGATCCGCAAGGTGTACCATGCCGTGGTGCACGGAGCCTCTGCCTTGCAAGGTGAAGTGGTGGATGTGCCCCTTGTAAAGAAACGCAACAATACCGGCATAGTGGCCCGCGAGGGGAAACCGGCCCTCACCACCTTTACCACGCTAGAATCTTTTGGCCATTACAGCCTTATAGAGTGCCTCCCATCCACGGGCAGGTTTCACCAAATCCGCATCCATTTGGCGCACTTGGGTTTCCCCATAGTGGCCGACACACTTTATGGGGGGCAGCTGCCCTACCTTAGTGCCCTGGTTAGGCGCTATAAACCAAGCGGCAGGGACGAAAACCCCATGATACAGCGGCAGGCACTGCACGCCTTTAGCCTGGGATTTACCGGGCCCAGCGGACAAGAAATTGAGGCTATAGCCCCCTATCCCCCCGACCTGCACACCCTGGTGAAACTACTCAGGAAGAACGACCCGGCGCCTACTGCACTCCCCAAGGACAGGAACCAATGGGCGTTTCCCAGCGGCCAAATCAATGGCTAGGGACAGATTTTCCCGGCCCAAATTTTCCTACCTTGCTGTTTTTGTTTCCATTGCCATTATTTGCATTTGGAAATAGTGCAAACAAGATAATTTGCGCCGATGAAGCTGCGCAGCATAATCCACCGCCTGTTAGGCAAACTTTGGCTAGTTGCCGTATTTGCATGGGCTTTTATACCAGAGATTCACCATACAGCTGATGCCCCGACAGTGGTGCCAGCCATGCTAAAAAATCCCGGATGGTACCTACAGTGGCGCATGAAGAAGCAGGACGAAAATGGCGAAATACCCCAGGGCCTGTATGCCACATGGCTTCGCCTAGAAATGGAAAAGAGCCTGAAACGAACGGAAACAACGGGACTTTTTAACATTAAAGAATTAGGGCCCAACAACATAGGCGGACGCACCCTTGACTTGCTCTATGACATGTCAACCCCGGGCAAAATCTGGGCTGCCACCCACTCAGGTGGCCTTTGGGTAAGCAAGAACAACGGGGTGGTATGGAAACCCATAAACGACTGGGCTAGCAACCTAACAGTAACCAGTTTGGCCCAAAATCCCTTTGCCACCAATGAAATGTACTACGGCACGGGCATAGCCTCAGGCGGCATTGGGGTACCCGGTGAGGGCATATTCAAGTCGGTGGACGGAGGCATAAGTTTCCAGTCGCTGCCAAACTCCCTGGTACTTGGCAACATATGGGACATGGCCCACAGCCTTTGGGACGATAGCCTACTCTATGTGGCCACCAGCAGCAAAGGCCTTTGGCGCACCACCACCAAGGGCGACACCTTTGAACAAATAATACCTGGGGGCAATGTGAGTGACATAGAATTGCTACCCGATGGATCGGTGGTGGTGGCTATAGTGGACCAAGGGATATACCGCTCACACAACGGCGAACCGGGAAGTTTTGTAGAGCAAGAAAAAGGATTGCCTTCATCAGGTTTCAACAGGATAGCGCTAGCCCTGTGTGAGAGCCACCCAAAGGTGATGTATGCCATATACACTCAAAATATTGACTATGAAAATGGCAAAACCATAGGCGTGTGGAAATCGGGCAATGGGGGAAAAACCTGGGCCTATCAGGGCAACCCCAGTGAAAAAACCAAAGCCAGTTTTGCCCAGCCCTGGTTTACCCTGGCCCTGGGGGTTGACCCCGCCGACAGCAACAAATTGGTGGCTGGCTGCCGCGACTTTGTCTTTTCGCTGGATGGGGGAAAGACGTGGAAACAAGGCAATAACGGACACGCCGACCACCATGTATATGCTTTTAGGCCTGACAAACCGGGGTATTTTATGCTGGGATGCGACGGTGGCGTATATGAATACAACTGGGAAACAGTGGCCATGCGCTATGTGGACAAGAACAACCAGTTCAATGTAACCCAGTTTTATGCAGGCTCCTTTATGCCCGACAGTTTGGGCAACATAGCCGGGGCGCAGGACAACGGCACGGCCTACTCCATAGACGGGCGGCCTAAATACTATGAATCCATGGGCGGCGACGGGGCTTTTTGCCATATCCACCAACAGATTCCCACCATAGCCTATCTATCTTACCAAAACGGGGCCATAAGGAAGACCAACCGCATAGACTATCCTGTGCCACAGACCATAAGCGTGATAAATGAACTGGATGGTGACAACAATGGCGAGATAGATGATGGCGCCTGGTTTATCAACCCATTTGAAATGAACTACCTGAACGGCGAAATGCTGTTTTACCCTACCCGCCGCAGGCTTTGGTTCAGTTTTGACGGGGCAGGGAGTTGGTATCCGCTAAGTACTTATAAATCCAATCTATACGCTGTGGGAATACCCAATCAGGCAGAGCCGTACCGGGTATATTTTGGTGGCGACAACCTGTTGCTCTACCGCATAGATGACCTATACGGTTCTAGCCCAGGTGATGAGGTAAACCTTAGGCGCAACCTACCCAGTGGGCTCATGGGCGGGTTTATTTCCAATATCACCGTACATCCGCGCAACGACGGTATTATTTACCTGAGCCTAAGCAACTATAGCAACCAAGGCCGTGTGTGGCGCGTGGAGGATGCCGATACCGATTTGCCCAAATGGATAGACCTAACCGGTGATTTGCCCACCCAACTACCCGCCAACTGGATAGTGGTAGATCCATACCTTCCAGACGATTATCTTATTATAGGTACCGATTTTGGATTGTACGTGAGCCAGGATGGCGGCCAGCACTGGTTAAAGGAGAAGCGCATGCCCAACGTGGTGGTAGAGCAGCTCCGCCTGCGCTACACCGACCGCAAATTGTTTGTGTTTACCCACGGGAGGGGTGTATTTGCGGCCAACCTCCCCGCCATGGACGACCCATTTGCAGGGGTGGAGCAAGCAGGCTCCCAAGCTGAGTCTCCATCCCTTTATCCAAACCCTACCACTGGCTTGGTCCATCTGGCCCATATCACTGGAAAGCAATCATATAGGATAACTGACCCACAGGGACGGGAGGTACTGGCTGGCCATACCCATGGACAATTGGACCTGAGCGGCTTACCGGATGGGAACTACCTGGTGGAAATACAAGCCAATGACAGGAAGTGGACCAAGCGCGTGACAAAAGTTGGGCGTTAAAAGGCTTCAGCAACGGGACAGAAGCGTCCCTTCGACCAATGTAGCATTTACCAAGTAGCAAAGGGATAAGCCAGGCCACCCCCTACCCCAAAAAAATAATAAGCCGCAGCCTGGAACTAGGTTCCAAACTGCGGCTTATTTGGCACATTATCAGTTTACTTGTGAAATCCTATCGCTCACAAACCTGGTAAGGTCAGCGCCTTTTAACAGGCCGTTCGATAGTTTGGCCAGGTCCAGCAGGTACTTGGCCATATTTGATTGCTCCTCCCCTTTTAGGGCGGCCAGTTTGGCCGAGGCCGGATGGTTGGTGTTCACTACCAAATTATAGGAATCAGGAAACCCGCCAAAAGCAGGGCCACCGCCCATGACACTCATTTCCTTCATGCGGCGCATAAACTCATCTTGGGTAATAATGAGGGGAGGATCGTTGGGCGACAGGGCTTTTCGCTCCACCTTAAATTCTTTCTCGTCAACCAGGGCTTTGTAGGCCGACTCCAGGCTCTCGGAGTCTTTCTTGCTTAATACATCCTCGGCCTTTTCCCCTTTGTCTATCAGTTCGGCTATGGGTGCGGCATCTATGCGCTTGATGCTAAGGTTTTCCTCGCCCATCTCCAGTTTTCCTATCAAATGGCTGTCTATAGGGTGGTCAAACACCAACACACTATAGCCCCTGGCGGTGGCCGAACCTATTATGGCATCGTGCAGTTCCTTGTCGCCGGTGTAGAGATATACCTGCTTGCCGTCTTTGTCCACCTGTGCATCCTTGGTCTTTTCCCTATACCCTTCCAGGGTGTCATATTTCTTATCGGTATCTTTCAGCAGGAAGAATTTCTTGGCTTTTTCAAAGAATTTCTCATCGGTGAGCATGCCATATTTCACAAATACGGCTATGTCGTCCCACTTGGCTTCAAAGGCAGCGCGGTCTTCCTTAAACAGGTTCTCCAGCTTATCGGCTACTTTCCTAACTATGTAATTACTGATTTTCTTTACGTTGCCATCGGCCTGTAGGTATGACCTAGACACGTTGAGCGGTATGTCGGGCGAGTCAATAACCCCATGGAGCAGGGTAAGGAATTCGGGCACTATGTCGTTTACCTTATCGGTAACGAAAACCTGGTTGCTATATAAGTGTATCTTATTCTTTTCCAGATTTATGGAATTGTCAATTTTAGGAAAATAAAGGATACCGGTTAGATGGAATGGATAGTCCACGTTCAGGTGGATATTGAACAATGGGTCGGGCTGAAAGGGAAATAGTTCCTTGTAAAATTCGCCGTACTCACTGTCATCAATATCGCTGGGTTGTTTGAGCCATAGAGGGTTTGTCTTGTTTATAGCCTCTGCATCATCACCAAATGCTATGGGCACCGGCATGAACTTACAGTACTTCTTTAGCAGGTCCTTCACCTTATAGTCGTCCAGGAATTCTTGGCTATCATCATTTATATGGAGCACTATATCGGTACCCACCTCCGGTTTTTCGGTTTCTGCCATTTCAAAATCGGTGGTGCCCACGCACGACCACTTGACAGCAGGGGTACCGCTATGGCTTTTGCTCACCAGTTCCACCTTGTTGGCTACCATAAACGCCGAATAAAAGCCCAATCCGAAGTGGCCTATGATGGCAGATTTGTCATCCAAATCCTTGAATTTTTCCACGAATTCTTCGGCTGATGAAAAGGCAATTTGATTGATATACCGCTCAACCTCGCTTTCGCTCATGCCCAGTCCCCTATCGCTCACGGTAAGCGTTTTTTTCTCTTTATCCAGCTTCACCCTAATGGTAAGGTCACCCAAGTCACCGGCATAATCGCCCTTCTGGGTCAGCATTTTAAGTTTTTGTGTGGCGTCAACAGCGTTTGATACCAGCTCCCTCAAGAAAATTTCATGGTCGGAATACAGAAACTTCTTGATAATGGGAAAGATATTCTCGGTATGTACCTGTAAGGATCCTTTTTTGCTCATGGCGTGGTTTCTTAAGTTGATTTGCGCCCCCGCTTATCAAGGCATATGCCAAGGCCCAGCTTGTGATGGAAACTAGGCCTGTACGATAGTGAATTTGGACAAATTGACAGCCCAGTGACAGCCGCGCGCTAGCCCCGGGGGCCAAAGAGCCTGCTGCCCACGCGCACCATATTGCTGCCGGCGTCCAGGGCTATGCGGTAATCGCCTGACATGCCCATGCTGAGTATGGAAAATCCCCCGATACCTGCAAAGAAATCC
The DNA here is from genome assembly GCA_016192035.1 of Bacteroidota bacterium. Classification (GTDB taxonomy): domain Bacteria; phylum Bacteroidota; class Bacteroidia; order CAILMK01; family JACPUW01; genus JACPUW01. The sequence goes on along the minus strand of JACPUW010000007.1, from coordinate 23,782 downwards.
CGGCCCATGCGCTCATATAGGGCATGAAGCCCTTTGAATTCCCGGTACACCTGTGCTTGGTCGGCGGTATTTGAGGCCATGCCCATGAGGCCCCTAATCACCACATTGCCCCATTCGGCCAGGGTGATGCCTTCAAAAAAAGCCTGTAGCTCCACTTCTGAAAACCCAAATTTGGATTCTTCTGTGGCTATGTGTACCTGTAGAAGTATTTCCACCTTTCGCTCCTGCCGTACCGCCTGCCTTGCCAGTTCGTCAAATAACCGCTGACTGTCAACACCCTGAATAAGGGTGGTACACGGTGCCACAAACTTGACCTTGTTTCGCTGCAAGTGACCTATCATATGCCATGCTATGTCATGGGGAAGTTGGGCTTGTTTGCCCATTAGTTCTTGCACTTTGTTTTCGCCAAACATGCGCTGCCCAGCTTGGTATATTTCCATGATGGCCCCAATACCCTGGTTCTTAGACACTGCTATTAAATCGGCTCCGTACGGTTCCAGTTCCTTGAGCAATTCTTGGTATGTGTTTATGTCCATAAGGCTACTTTCGCTGTTGTGCGTTTCGTTAAGTTCTGGCTCCTGGTCCTATTGGCCGCCAATGCCTGCAAATCTAAACCTGCTGACGAAAGGCCCCCATCAGGGGTCTTGGAAAAGGACAAAATGGTGGCGGTGCTGGCCGACATTCATTTGGCCGAAGCGGCCACTGCCATCAACAGGGTGGAAAAAGACAGCGAAAAACTACTCCCGGGCATGGAGTACGCCAAGATCATGGCTCTTCATTCAGTGGATTTCAACCATTTCAAAACCAGTTTCGATTGGTATATGGAGCATCCCGTGCTATTTGACCTGCTCTATGACGAAGTGTTGGAGCATATAAGCCAGCAAGAACAGCACTTGCCCGAACTAGACACTAAAGGGCAGGAGGCCATAGATGCAGAAACTAAGAAACAGCAATTGGACGCCGAGAAACGCCTAAAGCTTGAAGAGTTGCGCCAAAGGATGATGAAAGGCGGCAAGCAGTAATGGCCAACGCACTATGATGTAATTGGCGGGCTTTCTGTGATATGAGCTGCCCTCTAGCCCAAGAGTTGCTTATGCCAATGGTGTTCATATCAAGGTATTGGAGCGGGGCAAGCACGGTTTGCCCACACAAAGGGGCATGGCACTTAGAGTGGCCACAAGGGCTAGGACTTTCGGGCCTTTCCCAGTATGGTGATAAACAATGAGGCAAGCGCCAAACTGATGACAAACACCAGTATAAGCCCTTTCATGTAGTCATGCGTTACCCCTTTGGTCACCGCATTGATATTATATACCGATATGGAGACCAGCACAATCAGGGTTCCGAGCAAGAAATTGTTCATTCGGTCAGATTTCTTTTTAGGCATGTAGCCAATTTGTATTGTACCGTTGCCTCCCAAAACAACGGGGTAAAACTAAAACACACCTTTTGAAAACAGGGATTGGCCAAATAAGTTTAACCGCATTTTTGGTTTTTCAACGTAGGTAGCCCCACACGCTTTACCCCCTGTGCCCGTGGCACTGGGTACATTTGCCCAAAGATATCGCATGAAGTTTGGCGTAGTCACCTTTCCTGGATCCAATTGCGACCACGATACCCTGCACGTGTTGCGCACCGTGATGGGGTTTGACACCGTTTCTCTGTGGCATAAAGACCATGACCTGCAAGGCTGCGATTTTGTTTTCTTGCCTGGTGGTTTTTCTTATGGCGACTACCTGCGCTCAGGTGCCATAGCCCGTTTCTCGCCCATCATGGAGTCGGTGGCTGCACATGCGGCCAAAGGCGGATTTGTCATGGGCATATGCAACGGATTTCAGGTGCTGTGCGAATCAGGCCTACTGCCTGGGGCCCTGCTGCGCAATGCCGGGCAGAAGTTCTCCTGCAAAAACATTTATCTGCGCACGGAAACCATCCAATCTGCCATAACCCAACAATTGGAAAAGGGCCAAGTGCTCACCCTGCCCATAGCCCATGCCGAGGGCAATTACTACATAGACAATGCGGGCCTTAAATCACTTCAAGACCATGACCAAGTGCTATTCCGCTACTGTAGCAAGGAAGGACGGTTGGGTGAGGAGCACAACCCCAATGGCAGTTTGGACCATATAGCCGGCATTACCAATGCGGGGCGCAACGTGTTTGGCATGATGCCCCACCCAGAAAGGGCGGCTGAAGGAATTCTTGGAAATAAAGACGGCAGGAAGCTATTTGAAGGGGTACTTCAAATGGTGTAATCGTATTTCAACAGGCGCAACTTATGAGAAATGAAGAAGGGTTTGTGCCTCCCACCGTCTTGTGTAAAGTCATTGGGTAGCCGTAATGTGTTTTTCGCTTCATGCGAACCCCAATTTGGATATGCACATTACCCACTCCCTTGCTGATTTTGAGTTCTTTGCTTTGAGAATATACGGGTAAAAGCGTCATGGATCTTACAGCGGCTATCGTTTTGATGGGCCAAAAGTATCCGGGGCACCGAGCGCCAGTCTCACCCGAATGGGTGATTCAGGTATTTCCTCTTAAATGGATTGGTTCAAATGGGACTTCGCTGCCACCGCAGCACGAATCCCCCCTTGTATTTGGCGGTCATTGCCACCTGGTTTACAGGGGGTTATTTGGTTTCTTCAAAATCAATATAGTCCCCTTCGGTATCAGGAATGCGCGGTTTGGGGTTTGGCTTGGGCCCCGTCTGGGTTCCACCGCTTGGTGGCTGGCGGGTAGGGCCAGTACGGCTGGCAAATACGGAATCCAAGAGGCGCCACACGGCATAGCCTATGACAAACAGAAATATGTATTTGAACAGAGACATGTGAAAAGATTTAACAGGCAACCATCTGGCCTTACTTGCTTAAGAACATGGATTTCTTTTTATACAACTCCCTAAAGTAGGGATCGCGTGTATCGCTGATAAACCGAATTGCTTCGCCCGTTGATTTCATCTCAGGCCCCAGCTCCTTGTTCACATTGGGGAACTTGTCAAACGAGAAAACGGGTTCTTTTATGGCAAATCCCTCTTCGATAGGAGTCAAGTCGAAGTCTGACAATCGGTTGCCACCAAGCATGAGCTTGGTGGCATAGTTGAGGTAGGGCTTTTTATACGCCTTGCAGATAAAAGGCATGGAACGCGATGCACGGGGATTGGCTTCTATGACAAACACTTGGTCATTTTTAATGGCAAACTGCACGTTTACCACGCCCAACACCTTGAGCGCGCGGGCAATTTTTACCGAGTACTCCTTGAGCAGGTCAATGATCCGCGGGGAGAAATCATAGGGTGGGAGCACGGCAAAGCTGTCTCCTGAGTGAATGCCTGCCGGTTCTATATGTTCCATTACGCCCATGATATGTACCTCTTCCCCGTCACAGAGGCTATCGGTTTCGGCTTCAAAAGCACGGTCCAGAAAATGGTCAATGAGGAGTTTATTTCCGGGTATTTCCCTAAATAGGCGCACCACAGCTTCTTCCAGTTCTTCATCATTGATCACAATGCTCATGTTCTGGCCGCCCAGCACATAGGATGGACGCACCAACACGGGGTATCCCACCTCATTGGCCACCTTGATGGCTTCATCGGGATTGGTGGCTACGCCAAATCGCGGGTACGGTATTTCGAGCTGCGCCAACAATGTGGAAAACGCGCCCCTATCTTCGGCCAAGTCCATGTCCCTAAACGAAGTACCAAGGATTCGCACGCCATACTTATCAAAGGTTTCGGCCAATTTGAGTGCTGTTTGGCCACCCAACTGCACAATGACGCCATAGGGTTTTTCGTGGTCCAGGATTTCCCTAATATGCTCCCAGTACACGGGCTCAAAGTAGAGTTTGTCTGAAATGTCAAAGTCGGTAGAGACGGTTTCAGGATTACAGTTGATCATGATGGCTTCAAAACCTGATTCCTTAATGGCCATGATGCCGTGTACGCAGCAATAGTCAAACTCAATGCCCTGGCCAATACGGTTGGGGCCGGAACCTAGCACTACTATTTTCTGGCGATCAGACACTTCCGATTCGTTTTCGTCGTCGAAAGTGGAATAGAAATAGTTGGTAGGCGAAGGAAACTCAGCCGAACAGGTGTCCACGGTTTTGTATCGGCGCAGCAGGTCCATCCTTTTTCGCAGGGCGTAGATATCGTCTTCGGTGCTGCCCACCAGTTTAGCTATCTGTATGTCAGAAAACCCGTTGCGCTTGAGTTCCAGCATCAGGTCTCGGCCTATGGTATCGGCGGTATATCGTTTGGTTTCGGCCTCCAGTTTCACCAATTGTTGAATTTGCAACAAAAACCAGCGGTCAATCTTGGTGAGTTTCTGGATGGATTTCATGGTCATGCCCAGCGACATGGCTTCTTTGATAAAGAAGATCCGGTTCCATGAGGGCTCCATCAAGCTGCGCTTGAGTTCATCAAGGCGGGTAAGTTCATGGCTCAGGCTCTCCAGTCCGTTTCGGTCAATTTCCAATGACTGACAGGCCTTTTGCAGTGATTCGTTAAAACTGCGCCCAATGCCCATTACTTCTCCTACCGATTTCATTTGTAGGCCCAGACGGGTATCACTGCCTGGAAATTTGGCAAAGTTCCAGCGCGGGATCTTGGTAATGACGTAATCCTGAACCGGTTCAAAATAGGCCGAGGTGGTTTTGGTCACGGGGTTTTTAAGCTCGTTGAGGTGATACCCCACGGCCAGTTTTGCGGCTATTTTGGCTATGGGGTAGCCAGTAGCCTTGCTGGCCAGTGCTGAAGACCTGGACACGCGCGGGTTGATTTCAATGGCAATTATGGCTTCATCGTGAGGGTTTAGGGCAAACTGCACATTACAGCCCCCGGCAAAACTGCCCAGGGCGCGCATCATTTTGATTGACATGTTGCGCATGTGTTGGTAGGCCGTATCGCTCAGTGTCATGGCCGGGGCCACGGTGATGGAATCGCCCGTGTGGACGCCCATGGGATCCAGGTTTTCTATCACGCAGATAATTACCACGTTGTCATTAGAGTCACGAAGCAATTCCAGTTCATACTCTTTCCATCCGAGCACGGCTTTTTCCACCAGCACTTCATGGATGGGCGAAAAATCCAAGCCCCTGCGCAGGGCAGCGTCGAGCTGGTCTTTGGAATGCACAAAGCCACCGCCTGAGCCGCCAAGGGTAAATGAAGGGCGTATGACCAATGGGTAGCCAATTTGCTGGGCGGCCTCCTTGCCTTCCAGGTATGAATTTGCTATGCGGCTGGTGGCCACGGGTATGTCAAGTTCCACCATGAGCTGCCTAAACTGCTCGCGGTCTTCGGTGCGGTCTATGGCCGCTATGTCAACCCCTATGATTTCTACCCCAAATTCCTCCCAAATACCCTGTTCGGCGGCTTCCTTGCATAGGTTTAGGGCGGTTTGCCCCCCCATGGTGGGCAGCACGGCATCTATGGAGTGTGCTTGGAGTATTTCACGTATAGAATGGGTATTTAGCGGCTTGAGATATACATGATCGGCCATGGTGGGGTCGGTCATGATGGTGGCCGGATTGGAATTGATAAGGATGACCTCAATTCCCTCCTCGCGGAGGGAGCGGGCTGCCTGGCTGCCCGAATAGTCAAATTCACATGCCTGACCAATGATGATGGGGCCTGAACCGATGATGAAAACAGAGCGGATATCGGAGCGAAGGGGCATTTATAGAAATGAAAGGTTGGCGGCAAAGATAGGCTGGGGGCCATGCAGCGGCCAAACACCGGTAGGTACGGTATATGCCGTGCCTGGGCGGCAAAAGACGGCCATGGACGCTGCACGCTATAGGCGTGGTGCCGGCGCTTGGTGACAATTGGAATACATGGGCTGGGCGGGGCGCTGTGGCCCTGAGGGCCACTAGGCGACATGGGCAAAGGCACTGACCTGCTCTTCAAGAATCGGAGTCCTACCTTAGGTGGAACTTGTACGGGCCCGGACACAGGCAAACCAGACATGAATCTGGTTACCATTCACTTATCAAATAAAAAGGACCGGACAGAATAAAAAAGGGCCGCTTAGGCTTTGGCCAAGCCCATGGCCTGGACCATGGTACGGCCAATGTGTGCGGGGCTCTCCACCACGCTAATGCCACACTGTGACATGATGGCTTTTTTGGCTTCTGCGGTATCGTCGGCACCACCTATAATGGCCCCGGCATGGCCCATTCTCTTGCCTTTGGGGGCAGTTTGGCCAGCTATAAAACCCACCACAGGTTTGGGGTTGCCCTGCTCCTTGACCCAGCGTGAGGCCAGGGCTTCATAGTTGCCTCCTATCTCTCCTATCATGACTATTCCATCAGTATCTGGGTCGTTCATAAGGAGTTCCACGGCTTCTTTGGTAGATGTGCCTATGATGGGATCACCACCAATTCCTATGGCGGTAGAAATGCCCAGTCCGGCCTTAACTACCTGGTCGGCAGCTTCATAGGTAAGGGTTCCCGACTTTGATACGATGCCAATGCGGCCAGGTTTGAACACAAATCCCGGCATGATACCCACTTTGGCTTCACCTGGGGTGATAACTCCCGGACAGTTAGGGCCTATGAGCCGGCAACCCTTGCGCTTGATGTAGTCTTTGACATAGATCATATCCTTGACCGGAATACCTTCGGTAATGCACACGATTACCCCAATACCGGCATCGGCGGCCTCCAGAATGGCATCGGCGCCAAAAGCGGGCGGCACAAAAATGATGGACACGTTGGCCCCGGCTTCTTTAACCGCTTGTTCCACCGTATTGAACACGGGCACCCCTAGGTGCTCCTGTCCGCCTTTGCCCGGGGTAACGCCACCCACCACGCGGGTACCATATTCTACCATTTGTGAGGCGTGAAAAGAACCTTCCTTTCCAGTAAAACCCTGAACAACAACCCTTGAATCCTTATTAACTAGTACACTCATCCGTGCTGATAGATTTATTAAATGCCAATTAAAAACAGGGTGCAAAGTAAGCCCATGAAAGCGAAGGAAGGGTTACCGGGCCTGGGTTAAAATGGCACAAAACGCGGGGTATGCCAATACGGGAATAGATAAAAAAGCCAATCTTTGGGGCTCTGGACTAAACAAAAAGAAGCAAACCATGAGAGGCGGCGACGAGATAGACCTAAAATCGGCATTGGCCAACCTGATAAACGCCAGTGGGCTCAAAGGGCGCATGATAGGTGTGGAACTGGGCCAGCGCTGGGAAGAAATAGCGGGCCGGATGGTAGCGCGGCATACCACGGAGATATACATGAAAAACAATATGTTATTCATCAAGTTTGACTCATCGGTGGTGCGGCATGAGGTGTCCATGATGAAAAGCAAGCTGCTGGAAAAACTCAACCAGGCCCTGGGCCAGGGCGACATTATCAAAGACCTGAGGCTGTTTTAATGCCCGTTTTGCCATTGGGTCACCTATGGAGTGGGGCCAAGGATACTTGTTGACTTTCTTTGCGCCGCCAACCTGCGCAAAGGCGATGTACCATACCCGAAAAGATAGATCAAAAAAGCCCAAAGGATGGGTCATTGGCTTGATGTTATGCCTACTGGCCCCGCTTACTGCCGTGTGCCAGTTGCCCGGGCTGAACCGGGAAGCCACCAGGCCCGAAAAGGACAGCACCCAGGAAAAATCAAAGCCCAAAGGGCCCAGGGCCATCCGCACGGTGTATTTACTGGAAGACTCCGCACTGACAAAACCGGCCCGTTTTGTAAAAATAGACACGCAGTATGCCAATTTGGATATGGCAGGCGGATGGGAAACAGGCAACAACGGTTTTTCTCAACGGACGGGCACCTATGGGAGCGCGGCCCTGCAACTGGGCTATATGCCCTGGCGCCAGCCTGGGTTTGCCCTGGGCATACCAAGCCCCAGTGGCGGGCAGGTACAGCCTAAAGATGTAAGATACTATGACAGCTATACGCCCTATACCCAGCTGCGCTATGTGCAGGGCGACGGAGACTTGCAGGTGCTCGATATGGATTACAGCCAGGGATTTGGCGAGTCGCTCAACCTGGGCCTGACCTATGGCAGCCTAAAGAGCCGGGGATTTTATGAGAACGAAGACCAAGCGGCAAGGCGCCTGAGCGTGCAGGGACACTACCACGGTCCCAATGGCAGGTACAGGGCACTGGCCTATGCCATATGGAACCTGCACCAGATCAGTGAAAACGGTGGTGTGGAGGGGGTAGCCCTTTTTGGCCAAGGTGTCCTGGGCACCCGGCTGGCCCGCCTAAACCAACCCACCTACCTAGATGCCGATAGGAGGATACGGCAGGGCGGATATGGGCTGAGACAAATATGGTATATGGGCGCCATGGATTCGACCAAGATAAAAGGCCACGGGCAGGTACCGGTGTATAGCACACACGGCTATATAAGCCACAAAATAAGCTATTTGCGAGAATCATCGCTGTTTGCCACAGGCCAGGTGGACTACTTTGCCCAGAATTACACCGGCATAAACCGCATGGCCGAAACGGTGGTTCACCAAGCCATTGACAACGAGTTGCTATGGGCCAGATATCTAAACCCGCCGGGTGTGCTTCGGGGCGATTCGCAGGACATATCCAAGCCATATGCCGCCCAACTGGTACAGGCTGGCCTGAGGGTGGTGGTTGGCAGGGCAGGGTATTGGGGCTTGGAAAGGCTTACATTTTTGCCGGCCGAAGATTTGGTAAGCTGGGGATACTATGCCAACACGCACTTGGCAGGCAAGATAGCGAAAGAATTGTGGGCCAAAACAGGGATGTATGGGGAGTGTGACCTGGTGGCCCTGGGCAGCCAGATGGGTGATTACCACGCCATGGCCCAAATACACAGGCGGATGGGCAAACCCTGGGTTGCCCAGGTTTGGCTGCGGATAGATGGACTAAGCCCAACGGCCATGCAGCAGCAGTATGCCAGTGCATTTGCCCGGTGGAACAACGACTTTGTGAGGGGCCACCACGGCCAGGCGGGCCTGCTGCTGGCGCATAGTAAGTGGGGCAACCTATACCTGGAGGCCATACGCAGCCAGGGGGCCATATACTATGATACTGCCTCCACGCCCCGGCAAATGGCAGCCCCACTGTGGTATGGCAAACTGGGGCTAGAACAGCACCTGACATGGGGCGCCCTTCACCTGGAGCATTCCTTATGGGTGCAGCAACTGGCAGAAGGGGCTCCCATAGCGTTGCCACCTATTCTTTATCAGGGCAATTGTTACCTAAAAAGCCCTCTTTTTAAGGGTGCTACCACGGTGAGGCTGGGTATGCGGCTGTGGTACCAGGGCAGGTATAGGGCCATGGCCTATTCGCCGGGTCTGGGCCAGTTTTATATGGCCGCCGGCAATGGGCAAACGGGTGGATATGGGTGGGTTGACCTTTACCTGGCTGCCCTGGTGGACAAGTGGGAGGGTTTTATAAAATTAGAGCACCTGAGCGAGGGGCTATTGGGTTACCCAGAGATGATCATGGGTTACCCCATGCCGCCGAGGGCGCTGAGGATGGGCCTGGCCTGGAGGTTTTATGATTAGGGAACAAATGGCCAAGGGCTTAGGGCGCGGGGCAATCGAAGCCCAATGGGTTGGTTGTGTGCATCATATATCACCACTTTCGGGGTTTTGGAACGGGGCGTACCATTCACCACGGGTTGCGGCGGCGGCTATAATCATGCCACCCCTTTCGGACTTGAACTATATTTGCCTAGTTGTGGCTAGGTTGTTTGTATTTATGCGTTTGACGGTTGGAATGGGTGTTTTTGGGGATAAGGCAAGATAAGAAAAAACAAGAAAAAAAAACCAAAACCGTCCCCTATTCCGTCCCCTGTATTATGTTTGTGTCTGATTCAGATTTAACCACTTTTTTATGGCAACACATTCTTTTGTACTGAAGGAGCCGGGGGCAAACGCGGATACCATCATTTTCCTGATTGTACGTGACGGCAACAAGCGGCTGAAGTACTCCACGGGCGAAAAGGTCAACCCGTCCAAATGGGACAAAGCCAAGCAACGGGTAAACCTAAAGGCCGATGGGGTGACCAATAGCGACAAGGCCGTGAACAACCAACTGGAACGCTATGTTGATGCCCTTGACAAACTGGTATCAAACGCCACGCTGAACAAATTGCCATTTGACCTTGGGCTGGTACGGTTGTACCTGGACAGGGAGTTTACCCACAAGCAGGCCAAGGCCGCACAAACGCTACTGGAGTTTGCGGACGGGTACCAAAAGATGGCAACCAAGAAACCGGGCACCCGTGCTAGCTACGTAACGACAATTGGCACCCTAAGGGAATACGAAGTGCATAGGCGCAAGGGCAGGCCGCTGGGCTTTGCCGACATAGGCCTGGACTTTTACCTTGACTTTGTGAAGTACTGCCAAGAAGTAAAGGAAATGGCACTCAACACTGTGGGCACTAGGGTAAAGATCATCAAGGTATTTATGGAAGTGGCACGGCAAAAGGGGCTGCACGACAACTTGGCGTACAAGGGCAAGGGGTTTAAGGTCATGAAGGAGGAAGTGGATTCTGTTTACCTGACCGAGGATGAGCTGGCCAAGATTTATGGCCTGGACCTGAGCGGGGACGGCAAACTGGACGGGGTGCGGGACGTTTTCATGGTGGGCTGCCGTACGGGGCTGAGGTTTGGCGACCTGAAGCAACTGACCCCTGACAAGATAATAAAGGCCGGTTGGGGCGATGTGATACGGATACGCACCCAAAAGACCGGGGAAGTGGTGTATGTGCCCCTGCACGACCAAACGGTGGAAATACTCAAGAAGCACGGGGGCAAACTGCCACGGGTGCCGAGCAACCAAGAGTTTAACCGCTGGGTAAAGGAGCTGGCACAAATGGCGGGCATAACCCATGAAGTGGCCACAACCCGTACACAGGCAGGGGCAAGCAGGGAAACCCTGCGCCCCAAGTGCCAACTGGTGACCGCGCACACGGCACGCCGCACGTTCGCCACGCTGGCATACAAGGCCAAGGTGCCCGTGCAGTCCATTATGAAAATAACAGGGCACAGCTCGGAAAAGGTGTTTCAATCTTACCTGAAGCTGGGCAGCGAAGACCACGCCGAGATAATGCAGCAGCACGAGTATTTCAGGCCTAAACTTAAAGTGGTAGGATAGCTATGGAAAAGCGCGCATTATCGGCAAGTGGGCTACCCGGTGAGTACCTAGAGATACTATTGAAAGGGATACTCATACCATCCAACCGAAGCGATTTGGCGGGGTATTTTGTGGATGTGTTTAAAGAAGCGAAAGATGAACGCGGCTACTCGGTTGAGCGGTTTTTTAATGGGTGTGAATTTGCACTGCAAGAATTGGTAGGCGGCATAACAAGCCAAAGGAACAGGCTGATAAAAGAACTCACTGATACACTGGTCAAAACGGACAAACAGGACGTTATTGAAATAATCAACGGGGAGCTGGCCAGTATAGGCCCCGATTATGTAGGGATGCAGCATTTTGAAGCGAAAACACCCAAGGGGCGAGTGTCGTACAATGATTTGGAGATTGCAAACAGGGCACTTAGCGATGCACGACTTATTGCCAAAACGCGGGAATTGCTTAAACAAAGCAAGAAGGCGCGGAAAAAGATTGAAACACTGGAGGGGGGCAGGCCACAAGTCAACAATAACATTCCCTTTAATGAGTTCTTGAACGATGAAGGGAGAAAGAAATTGGACAACGTTTTGGCTGAGCTTAGGGATGCCAAAAAGCCAAAGGATTGCTTCAGAGTATTGATAGCATTGGAAAAATGCGAATGGCTTGGGGTTGACTTAATTGGGGTTGACTTAACTAGAAAGGACGGTGCCAGAAAACCAGAAGCTGTGCTATTAAAAAAAGTGCACAAAGCCTTGATGGAAATACCTTGTAAAATAGGTGATGTAAGCGGACTGGGGAAAGGATTGAAAAATATTCGCGATAAAATGCTCAAACCTAGAAGCGCTGAAAAACTTGAAATTGAGCTAATTACGGAAAGATTAAAAAAATAAATTTCCCACGGAATTCTTAGGGAAAAATACCCATAAACTAGTATTTTATTTCGTTGCTTCAATAACGATAGAAGCACATGAACGCATTGCTAATTCAACCCGTAACGGTTGACGAATTAAAACAGTTACTCACCACGGCAGTAAGGCAAGAACTTGAAGCCTACTGGCCGAACGAAGCCGAACCTGCGGAGCCTAGGTACATGACCCGGGACGAAGCTGCCAAGCTACTGGGGGTTAGCCTTGTGACCATAGACAAATGGAGCAACGAGGGCACCCTGCAAAAGTTTCGCATAGGTGGGCGCATTAGGTTTAAGACCGCTGAACTCCACAAGGCACTTGGGCAAGTGAAAAACCTTAAATACAAAAGGCCATGAAGGAAAAAAAAATAGGGGCGGGAACCACCCACGCCCCATGTTCAGATTTAGCCACGCGGTGCGCAACTGGGGGCAAAGCTAACCCGTACGCCACACAAATGAAAAGGGTATTTGCGGCCTTTGGCATAATGCCTAGTACCATGCTGTGGGTATCAAGGCAAACAGGCATAGAACGCGCCAATTTGTGCCGCTATGTGGCCTACTGGGAAGACAGGGGCATGATACAAAAGGTAGGCAAGGCGCACTGCCCCATATCCGGGTGCTTGGCAGGCTTCTACACTACCGACCCAGAACTTGTGCCGGCAAGGATGTATAAAGATATGGGACTATGATGAGGAGGGAATTGCCGCCGCATCTTGCTGTCATGGTTAAAGGTTATGATGCAATACCACAACAAAAACGAGAAATAGCGGGACAACCCCTAGAGTTTCTCAGTGTGAAGACTGGCAACGAATGGCTGGAACTCGCAAAAACGAGCCCTATCCCCGAAATGCTTTTTAGCGAATTTTGGCACGAAGGCGAACTGTGCGTTTTGTTTTCGGACAGCAACTTGGGAAAGTCCATTTTGTCAGTCCAGATTGCGGATAGCATTAGCAAGGGTCAACCAATACCGGGTTTCAAGTTGGAAGCCAAACGGCAGCCCGTATTATACTTTGACTTTGAACTTAACCCCAAGCAGTTTGAAGCAAGGTATTCGGTAAAGAATGAAGCCCTAAAGACATTTGAGCATCATTATAGTTTTGATGATAATTTCAGGCGAGGGACGATAAACACAGATGCAGCCTTGCCAAATGGATGCGACCCTGAAGAACACCTTATCCGATGTATTGAGAAATGCATAATGGCAACAAGAGCCAAGGTCTTAATCATTGACAACATTACCTACCTAAAAACAGAAATGGAACAGTCAAAAAATGCCCTGCCCTTGATACATCAATTGAAAGCACTTAAAAGTAAATATGGCCTTTCGATATTGGCACTGGCACACACCCCGAAACGTGATTTAAGCCGCCCCATTTCACAGAACGATATGCAGGGCAGTAAAATGATATTCAATTTCATTGATAGCTGTTTCGCTATTGGGCAGAGTACTGCGGGCAACAATACAAGGTACATCAAGCAAATTAAAGCCCGCAATACGGCAATAATTTACGACACCGAGAACGTAATTGTTTGCAGGCTGGATAAGCATGTCAATTTCCTTGCGTTTGAATTTGTTGACCACGGCATAGAGCGTGAGCACCTGAAGCAGTTGACCGACAAAGACCAAGAGGGCAGGACTAGGGAAGCATTGGACTTGAAAAAACAAGGCTTATCGAACATTCAGATTGCAAAACAATTTGGGGTATCGGAGGGAGCAATACGGAAATGGCTTAAAAAGGAAACCGAAAATGTCTAAAGAAAAACGCCAATTCGTACCATTCGTACCATTCGTACCATTCGTACCATTCGTACCATTCGTACCATTCGTACCGTTCGCACCCTGTACGAGTAGTACGAGCCGTACGATGGGGACGCGACAACATCTAAAAAAGACAATAGTAGATTTACGCACTCCATGGTATAAGGAATAAAAACGCAAGGCAATGAACCTGAGTGAAAGTATAGCGGAACTAAAAAAAGCGAACCCACTGGGCGAACCAGCGGTTGGCAGCGTGATGTATTACTACAATATGCTGGGGCACTTGCCCAGGCGTGAAAGGATAAAGAAAACGGCAGAACTATGGCACAAAGGACTAAAACAGGAGGAAGGCAAATAGGAACGCCCAACAGGGTAACCAAGGAACTAAGGGTTGCCCTGAAGGATGCCCTGTACAATGAGCTGGAAAATTTGGGTGGGTACTTGGCGGGGCTGGAGCCAAGGGACAGGCTGGAAATTATCGTGAAGTTGCTGCCCTATGCCCTGCCCAAGGTGGAGCAGGTGGACTACCGCGAAAACGAGCCGTTCGGGTCAGACCTTTGACCGATAACGAAGCACTTTTCATTCCCATTCCGTCCCCTATTCCGTCCCCTTAAATTTTACACCATTGTATATTTCTGTTTTTCAAGCCATTACTAAATACAATAAAGTCCCTTTCGGGGTTGTTTGCAGCAGATTAACAATGGGTTGCGGCGGTGGCTGGGCCAGCATACTAAGTGGCGATACTTCCACTTTTATCAGGGAAGAAGTATAGGGAATTAAGGCAGGATTACTGGGCCAAGAATTTTAAACCAAAGAAAAAACCCAATCAATATTCCTGCTGCCATTCTAGATAAATATCTTAACAGATTATGACCGTTTTTATGCAACAAAAACAGCAAAGCAAAGAGTATCATTATACTGTATATTGCCGATAACACTTCAATAAAGCCATTAGGTAGTTCTAGCAAAATATTGAGTTTAGCTTCATCGTATGAATTGTGTTGGCTTAATCCCAAGGAATTAATAATGAACAACGTTATTATGAAAAAACTTCGAAATGATAGAGTGCCAGCAATTACCAATAGATGAAATTGAGTTGGATTGAAAGTCTTTTTTACCAACAACAAAACGGTAGCAATTGTGGAAAGAACTGTTGGCAATAGTATTCCACCCATATGAAAAACGATTTCATGTACTCCACCAACTTGGTCCTCTGTCGGATGCCAGTCACAGCTTGAGTAGTGTAGCTTTGGGTTAGCATAAATGAAATGGGCAACAGTAAAGTGTCCCATTTCATGAATTATCGTTCCGATACATATTATCAGAACGTACAACATAATTTGATATATTCCTTTCAACTAGTTTGTTAGAAAAGTTTCCAGCTCAGCTTTTGTATCACCATTGTGCGAAATTAAGTCCGATTTCAATTTTGCGATTAAGTCGGAATAAACCGGTGTCAAGGATTCCCCCTCATAAAAAGTAATTAGCGCCAATAGATCACTAAAATTGGCATTTGAAACGGCAGTATCTGTGTCCGACCCATTCTTCAAAACACTACAAACTGATAACCCCGCTATTAGAGCGTTGAAATGTAATGTAAATTCACTAATGAGATACCCCTCATTTAAAGCTAAAACACTTAAGTCCGTATAATCATCAATATATTGCTCTCCTTGTGGATTTCCAACCAAGACATTAATCTCAACCCAGTGTGCATCGTCTAGGGAAATAGAACTGCCTCCTAGACGGACATGTTCATCATTTAATTCAGACGCTGCACAATCATCTCCACCGGTATCAGGTGCCATCGAAATGGTTAATTCTTCTTCTTCAAGTTGATGATTAAAGTCTGCACATGACGACAAAAAAACAATTGCCCATGAAACCAAAAACTTTCTCATATTGTGAATTATTAAAGGTTGATGGCACAAAGCAAAAAAAAAAAACGAGACTACCAAATTTATTTTCAGAAATTTTTATTGCGCTATTTATCAATGCCTTAAAGGAACCTTGGCTGGCCGCAAAGATTTGTGGCCAAGCGCATTTGGCAGTCCAGCTAATCATATTGTATTCATATTCTGTATATTAACGCGCATTCTACCTGATACATGCCGATCATCACTCCTTGGCCGCACGGGCGGTGCGGGCAGGGCGCTGGGCTCAGGGCGAATAAAATCTAATATACTGATTGTGTCCGGGATATGCCACCCCCTTCGGGTTTTGGAACGAATGGTGGACCACGTACCACGGGCGGTGCCTGTTGTTTTTCTTAATCCCTTTGCGTTCTTTGCGATACACCCCCTACACACCCAGAATCCTAGGCCGTGAACCACTGGCTGCGGCGGTGGGTTAAGTTTTACCCTTTCCGCCATTCGGGCACCTTTTCTTGTAACAGGGCATGGCGGTTCAGCAACAGATTTGGCCAAATGCATGTGAAATGAACCAATACCGGTTGAAACCCAAGACAACGCATTATATCATAGCACAATACAAACAATCAAGCACCGTAGTACCCCCATTTATAGATATGTGCCAGCACGGCATCGGGCACAAAGTACCGCACCGATTTGCCCTGCGCCAGGCTTTGGCGGATAAAGGATGCCGAAATTTCCATGATGGGCGTGGGGAGTTGGTGTAGGCGGGGAAACCGGTACGCCAACTCCACTTTGGCGCGTGGATAGGCATACACATCATAGCGCCTGGTAAGCACCTCGTGGTTCTTCCACTTGGGCAGGGTGTTCACCGTGTCGCTGCCCATAATAAGCACCCACTGATGGGCGGGCCATTTTTCTTCCATGTAGGCCAGGGTATCCACGGTAAACGAAGGCAGGGGAAGTGTAAATTCTACATCGCAGGCCTGCAGTTTATCATGGTCGCCTATGGCCAGGCGCACCATTTCTAGGCGGTCAGGGCCATGTAGCAGGCTGCGCTGGTCCTTGAGCGGATTGTGTGGGCTCACCACCAGCCAAACGCTGTCAAGGTCAGTATTTTCTGCCATATAGTTGGCTATCACCAAGTGCCCTATGTGTATGGGGTTGAATGACCCAAAAAACAGGCCCACTTTCATGACGCTTTGTTCTTAACTACTTGGTCCATAAGAGCCATGAGTTGGGCTTCAGCCTGCACCAGGTCTATGTTATGCAGCACAAAATCAAATAAATGCGCCTGATCCAACTCATACCGAGCGCGTTCTAGGCGTTTGGCCATGCTCTCTGGGTTTTCGGTGCCCCTGGCCATGAGCCGTTGGGCCAGGTTCTCCAAGCTGCCTGGGTGTACAAACACAAATATCCCTTGTGCCCCGTACCATTGCTTTAACCTGGCGGCACCCTGCACGTCAAGGTCAAGCAAGGGGATACGCCCCATGGCCCATATGCGTTCCAACTCACGCTTGGGCGTGCCGTAATAGCTGCCGGCGTACACCTGTTCGTATTCTAACAATTCGCCATTGTCTATCAGCTCTTTAAAATTATTTTCGGCCACAAAATAATAATGAGTGCCTTCTACCTCATACGGGCGGGGCGGGCGGGTGGTAGCCGATACCGAAAGTGCAAACTGGGGATATCGCTCAAGCACTTTTTTGGTGAGGGTGCTTTTACCCGCTCCCGAGGGGCCGCAAAAAACCACCAGCCGTTTTGGGGTATCCATACCGTTTACAGTATATTGAGTACCTGCTCTTTAATTTTCTCTAAGTCGTCTTTCATCTGCACCACCTGATGCTGTATTTGGGAATCGTTTGCCTTGGAGCCTATGGTATTTATTTCACGGCCCATTTCTTGGGCTATAAAGCCCAGTTTTTTTCCAGATCCTTCCCCTTTCAGTTCGCGGATAAAATAGTTTATGTGCCCGTCAAGGCGCACCAATTCTTCGGTAATGTCAAACCGCTCCAAGTAAAACACCATTTCCTGTTCCAGCCGGTTGCCATCCTTTTGGTCATTGGTGAGGTACTTATCCTGTATATCTTTCAGGCGTTTGCGCATATAGTCTATCCTAACCTGCTTATTGGCATCTATCAAGGCCATGTGCCGGGCTATGTTTAGGGCATATTGCTCCAGTTCGGTTGCCATGAGGGCACCCTCATGCTCGCGGTAGGCCACCAGCTTGTCCACAGCCATGCCCAGCGCGTCCATAAACTCTTGGCGCAATGCATCATCAGGCTCACCTTCTTGTGTTTCCACCACATCGGGCAGCTCCATGATCACCTTTAGCAGGTCGCCCTTTTTTATGCCGGCCTCATCGGCCAATTGCTCCAACTCATTCTTATACACCATAAACAGGGCCTTGTTGATGTTCCGCTTGGCCACCGAAGGATCCATGCCCACTATATTGAGGTTCATTTGCACTTTGCCCCGCTTTAGGCGCTGGCTAATGAGGTTCCTAAAATCCACCTCATAGGGTTGGGCGAGCTTGTGCATCTTAAAAGTGAGATCCATAAACTTGCCGTTGAGCGATTTGAGTTCAATTTCAACCTTTACCAGGGCACCTTCATGGTGCGCACTGCCAAAACCGGTCATGGAGCATATCATACGGGAGAATTGATAGGGTACAGCGGGCAAAGGTATGCGCCATGGCGGTGAGTGCCCCTAAGGCTGATGCTTTAGGCAAGGAGATGAAACTACATGGTATCCTATTGATTGTATATATGTTAAATTATATTGTCCCATTCGGGCATCCCTTTGGCTGCCATGCCTTTTGCCCCAGTAGGTGAAACTTAGGACTGGCCCAGGTGGCTAGGCCGTGGGGCCAGCAACAGGCAGTTTAATCCTAAATACGGTACCGCTCTTGGCGTCGGACTGCAAGACGAAGATTTGGCCCTGGTGATACTGCTCAATGATGCGCTTGGACAGGGATAATCCCAGGCCCCAGCCGCGTTTGCGGGTGGTATAGCCAGGGTTGAACACCGTTTTTTGAAGGTACACCGGTATGCCCCTGCCGGTATCCTTCACATCCACATATACATGGTCACCTTTGGCAAATAGGTGGAAGGCTATGCGGCCCGCCCCGTTCATGGCATCAACGGCGTTTTTGCACAGATTTTCTATCACCCAGTCAAACAAGCTTTTGCTCAGGTTTACCAGGGGCAAATCACCTGTTTGGCTTAACTCAAAGGCTACCTTGCTGGGAATCCGGCTGCGCAGGTACTCAATGGATGCACTTATGGTTTCGTGCAAGTCAGTGGGCGCCAAGGTGGGCTGTGAACCCACTTTGGAAAAACGCTCGGTGATGGTGTGGAGCCGGTCAACGTCTTTCTCAATTTCAGCAATGACCTGTGTGGGCACCATATTTGGCTGGGAACGAAAGTATTCCACCCAGGCCATGAGGCTTGACAGGGGGGTACCCAACTGGTGTGCCGTTTCTTTTGACATGCCTACCCATACCTGATTTTGTTCAAACCGGCGGGAGGCGCTAAAGGCCAAATAGGAAACCCCGATAAACATGGCTATGATAAACAACTGCACATAGGGATAATACTTGAGCATGATGATGGTGGACGAATCGCCATAATGGTATATCTCAGGGTAATACCCGGAGTTTAAGAATACGGGTTCGTGCTGGGCTTTCATTTCTTGGAGCTTGGCATATAGCCGGGCCGAATCAAGGGCCAGGGTGGAGTCTATGTTGCGGTACTGGGTTATGCGGCCCAGGGTATCGGTTACTATCACCGGAGTGGTGGTATTCCCCTTGATGATGTTCATCAAGAAGTTAAGGGCTTGGTCGCTGGTTTCCAGTTCGGTAATTAGTTTGGTGGCCTCCACGATGAGCTGTACCCTGGCGCGTTCTTCCCTGGCCAGTCGCTGCACCACATAATTGGTATATACCACGCTGGCCACCCCTATGAACACGGCCACGGCCAGGAGCACTATTTTCCAAATCCTTTTGTGGTAGTACTTGCCAATCATGGGCCTATGGTTTGGTCCCAGCCACCCTTTAGGGTATTTTTCCGCCTCACCCTCTGATTTTTAACATACGCCTGCAACAGGGAGTCGCGGCGGCCTTCCTTCAGCTTGCGCTCTTTGGCCAGGGCCTCCTTTATGCTTTCCTTTTGCCACATCACCTCCTTGCCTATGCTGCCACCCAGGGCGCCCATGTCATATGCTATATCCAGGGAGTCTATATGGCCTTTGGCCAATAGATATACCATTACCTTGCCCGAAGGCGCCTTGCAAAATGGGCAAAGGTGTTGTCGTCCACCCGGTGCTGCTCCATAAAGAGTTTGCCCAGGTTGAGCGCCAATTGGTAATCGACCATATTGTCAAGGGAGTGGGTGCCCGATACCACCATGTCAAAACTATTGGACGACACTTCGGTAGAAGGTATTACTATTTGGTTATCGGCTATGAACAAGTGGCTTATGAGGGTATCAAATACCAGGTGCTCAAACTGGCCCACCTTGATAAACCCACCCAGTTTTACCATGGGCAAAAAACCTATGAGCTCACCTTGGACTACCGTAATGGGCACGCGTGCGGTGAGAGAAGTCACCTCGGGGTTAAAGTCATGGTCAAGCCGTAGCGAAAGTGAAGGCTGGGCATCTATCAGCCCTTTTATCATCTCGTGTGTAAGGGCATCTTGGTCAAAATCATGGAAAGTCCAGAACAGTTGAGATAGGTCAATCTGGTCCAGGGCCAACTCCATGTCGAGCGTATGGCCTGAAAAGGTATTTGACCTAAGTAGTCCAGAAACCTGCACTTTGCCACCCAAAGTATTGAATTCCAGGTCATCTACTGCCAACTGTCCTTTTTGGTACATGGCCTTTCCCTTGATGTGGCCCACCGCAAACCGCTCATAGGCCAGGTGGCCTACATCCAGGTGCAGGTTGGCCATGATGCGTCCGGCCACCGTGTTGCCAGTTGCCTGATTGCCGGGCGTTTCAGCTGTGGCCGGCTGAGTGGTTGGCATAAAATCGGCGAGTAAAATGGTATCGCATGTGAGGTCGCCGTGGAGCACCAACACCTTGTCTTTGAAAAAGGTAAGCGGGTTTTTAAAGTACCCTTCAAGTTTCAAATCGCTGGCGCCAACAGTGGCCCTTAGGCCTTCAACCATGAGGAAGGGCTTTTCAAAGGTGAGTTTTGCCGAGAGCCCTTTTATGGGCTTGGGCAGTGCTGGGGCGTGTATTCCTATATTGCTCAGGCCTATTTCACCGGTTACCTCCACATTTCCCAAGGTTTCCATGTGTTCCAGGTTTGACAGCTTTCCTTCAAACCGAAGGTCAGACACCAACTCACCCTGGACTTGGTCAATGCCGGGCAAGGCAAAAAGGCCGTGCAGCCAGGCCAGGCCTATGTTGGCCTTGATGTGAAACTTGCAGAAGGGATCATTGAAATTGTCCAGGTAAAAATCACCGGAAATCTCGCCGGTGTTGTGCCTGGCGCGCAGCCCCTTGAGGTGTATATAGCTGGTGTATTCATTGTTGCGCTTACCGTTAGAGTACCTCCCGTCCAGGTTGAGCTCATGGAGGGCTATGCCGGTTGATGCCTGGACTATGTCGCCATCCCTAAACCCGAAGCCCACATTGATATTGGCCGACTGGGAGGCCGACCACTCCCCCACTATGGCTGCGTTAAAGTATGCGGCCCCCTGCACCTGGTAGTCGGACAAGGAACCCGCCAACAGGCTGGGCGACAATTGGAGCAATTCTTCCAAGCGGCTGTAGGTGCTGTTGATGGTGATGTCGGTGAACAGGTTGTGGCCAGAGTTGTCAATGGAGCCGTTGATGGCGAATTTCATGCGCTCCACCACCAACTCTCCGTCTTGAATGGTGTATTTATCTAAATCCTTGATGGCAAAACCCAGTTTAGATTGCAGGTTTTTGTCTTTAACCCATTGTATTTCACCATCCCTAATGTCATTGATTTCAAAATCGGCAGAAATGTCCATATAGGTATGGCCACCCAGGGTATTGAGTGAAAACTCGCCCTGCCTCACGTGGCTGCGCAGGTAAAAACCATTTTGCTGGTTGTGAAACACGAATTTGGTATTGAAAAGCTGCACGCGGTCCAGGGCCATTTGAAACTGTGTGGTGTCGGTGCCCGCGGAATCATCTCTTTGCCAAAACTCAAAATTGGCACTACCATCAGCCCTGTAGCGCATGGCAATGGCCGCATCGCGCACTATGATGTGCCTAATGCGCAGGTTGCCCTTCCACAGGTCTTTATAGTCAAAGAGCAGGTATAACCGACCTATTTCATAGGCGTTTTCGGGGCTTTCGGGATCGGTGTCGGCTATGCGCACGTCTATGAGTTCTACCGAGCCCTGCGGAAAGGCGGCGAATAGGGAAGCCTGTAGGCTGCGCACCTTTACCTCGGCCTGCAGCATGGGCTTGAGTGCAGAGAGCACCACATTGGACAAATCACGCTGAAATACATGAAATGCTATGATGGACAGGCTTACAAAGGAGAGGAAGAGAATGGAGAGGTAGGTAGCCGTAATTCTTATGATGCGCATGGGTGGGCAGTGAGCAATGAACGAAATTACACCCGCCATGAGTGCGCTGTCAGGCCCGCCGGTTGCCTTTTGTGCATAAGTGTTGGCGGGAATTTTTTTTTGAAAAAAAGTTTTGGCGGTGTGAAAAGATGGTTACTTTTGCCACCGCAAAAACGGATAGCGTTTTTGGCCCCAAACAAGGGCGATTAGCTCAGCTGGTTCAGAGCATCTGCCTTACAAGCAGAGGGTCGTAGGTTCGAATCCTACATCGCCCACCACCACACCCTTGAAAGTTGCGCCCCGCGCAACTTTTTTTTTGCCCAAACCAAGCCTACCACCTGCCTGAATTTCAACTGGATGTAAAGTTTTGGCAGAATGTGGAGTTTGGCAATCAATCACTTATCATATGAAACAAAAAAAAGGGTGGGGGGCTGCCCATGGGGCCATCAAGTTGCCCTGCGCCACTGCCAGTATGTGCCTGGGGAGGACTTGTATGGTGCTGGCAGGCAGTAGGGCCGTTTATGACATTTCTCTTAAAAATCCCCAACAGATACGGACAGCGGTCGCCAAGGCCTATTATCGCCGCCAGAAAAGAGGCATGTCATGAAGTACAAGTTGTTTGGCCGCAGTGGGCTGCGGGTATCGGAAATGGCGCTGGGCACCATGACCTTTGGCACCGAATGGGGCTGGGGGGCTGAGAAATCGGAGTGCAAAAAGATGTTTACCACTTTTGCCAAGGCAGGTGGCAATTTTATAGACACGGCGAACCGCTATACCGAGGGGAGTGCCGAGCGCATACTTGGCGAACTGATAAAGGGTGACCGCGACCACTTTGTGATAGGTAGCAAATACACGCTGTACGATAGGCTGGGCGACCCCAATTATTCGGGCAACCACCGCAAGAACATGATGCGGTCGGTGGAGGGCAGCCTCAAGCGGCTGGATACCGGTTTCCTGGATATACTCTGGGTACACGCCTGGGATTTTTTTACGCCACACGATGAGGTAATGCGCGGGCTTGACGACTTGGTAAGTTCGGGCAAGGTGCACTACCTAGGCGTGTCAGACACGCCAGCCTGGGTGGTGTCGCGGTGCAACACGCTGGCCGAGCTGAGGGGTTGGGCCCAGTTTGTGGGGCTGCAGGTGGAATACAGCCTGCTTCAGCGCAGCCCTGAGCGCGACCTGCTGCCCATGGCCAGGGAAATGGGCCTTGCCGTGACCCCCTGGGCACCGCTGGCTGGGGGCGCGCTGAGCGGCAAATACCTGAAAGGACAGAGCGGAAGGGTGCCCGAGCACAGCAAGCGCCGCAGCGAAGAGAACAACCGCATAGTGGAGCTGGTGGTGCGCGAGGCCAAAAAGCTGGGCTGCACCCCCTCACAACTGGCACTTAAATGGACTATGCAACAGGACTTTGTGGGCATACCGCTGATAGGGGCCAGCAGGGCGGCACAGGTAGATGACGCGGTAAAGGCGGTGCTGGTGGACATACCGGCTGAGGTGATGCTGTTGCTTGACCAGGCGAGCCAGATAGACTTGGGTTTTCCGCACGATTTTTTGAGACAGGAGGCCACAAAGACGGTGGTGTATGGCGGCACCCGCGAGTGGATGCGGCTGTAGG
>JACPUW010000006.1 GCA_016192035.1 Bacteroidota bacterium | reverse complement strand
TTCCCAATCTTTTATTGTTCCACGTGGAACAATCGGCAAAGCAGTACCCAAAACCAGTAAATCACAGCAAGGGCGATGGGAAATCATTCAGCCGGACCTTTCCCAATCTTTTATTGTTCCACGTGGAACAATCGGCAAAGCAGTACCCAAAACCAGAAAGCAATAGCAAAGGTGATTGGCAATCGTTCAGCCCGCCCTGTCCTAATCATCCATTGTTTCACGTGGAACAATCGACAACGAAGCACCTAAAAACAGAAAGCAATAGCAAAGGTGATTGGCAATCGTTCAGCCCGCCCTGCCCTAATCTCCCATTGTTCCACGTGGAACACTAGACAATGAAGCACCTAAAAACAGAAAGCAATAGCAAAGGTGATTGGTCGTCGTTTAGCGCGACCTGCCCCAATTTTTCATTGTTCCACGTGGAACACTAGACAACGCAGTACCTAAAACCAGAAAGTAATGGCAAGGGCTAGGGGAAAGGGGTCAGTGAGACCTGCCCAATCTTCCATTGTTCCACGTGGAACACTAGACAACGCAGTACCTAAAACCAGAAAGTAATGGCAAGGGCTAGGGGAAAGGGGTCAGTGAGACCTACCCTAGTCTTTTATTGTTCCACGTGGAACAAGCAATAGATACCTATTCTCTAAATCAGTCATTAAAGCCCGCTCTTCGATTGTGCTGTCATTGTAGCCGCATAGATGCAGGCATCCGTGAATCAATACCCTATACATTTCCTCCGTTGGATTGTTGCCACCATTCTCTGCCACCCTATCCCTACTTACATAAATCTCTGCCTCCAAGGTTGGGGCTAGGCTTATGGGAAAAGTAATCACATCCGTGTAGTAGTTATGTTTTAGATATACCGTGTTAATCTGCAATAACTCTTCATCGCTCATCAAAACAAAAACTATCCTTCCAACCGGTATATCAAAGTCCTTAAATATTTGATATATAACCGACCGGATAGCTTCATTATCAAACCCAAAACCATCCGATCCATGAAATTCAATGGACATGCTACCAGCTTAGCAACATAATGCTTCCCGACACCATCCTTACCTCTTTTGTCCTTAAGGCAACCTTGGCAACAAAGAAATACATACCCTCGGCACACCGCTTGTTTAAATCATTGCCCTTGCCCCCATTCCAGTATAAATCCCCGTTCATGATTTCTTCACCCCATCTGTTGTACACAGAGAGATAACTGTTTGTACTGTCCAGTCCCTCTACCGCAATACTAAAAGGAGGGTCATCGGTGCCTCCCACAAAAAACGCATTGGGAGTAGCACCATGGAAAACAAATGCTATCTCTATGGTATTGGACACTGCCTTGCCACGCCAACTCGCCACAAAAGAATCGCGCTCTATGGCCATAACCCTATACCTAATGAAAGTATCCACCTTCATGTCAGTGAGCAATTCCATGTCCTTATAGAAAGTGTCGGTCACACTTGCTACATGCACCCAGTTTCCATCCATTTGTCTCAGCACATCATACCGCTCCACCCCCAGCGCATAATCCCTATACCCGTTCCACCTCAGATTTCTTTCTCGCTCTATCGACGCATTTACCATTGCCCCTTCCCCGGCATTTACCCATTTGGCATCCAAGCCCATCACCGAGCCCACATTAGAAATTCCTATCATGTCACCGCAGTCAGATATGGCTCTCACGCGGAGTGCATCACCTCCTTCCAACCCCACCAAAGTATCAGACTGCCGTGCCGAAAAAACCGCCCTCTTTGTTTTAATTCTATTCCATTCCTTTTTGGCATTGTTGTATAGCTCTATGTCAAACCGCTCTACCAAGGTGGTCCTATTTGACGACCATTGCAGCACAGTACCACCATTTACACTTAAAAAACTCGTTCCCGTAACATACAAAGTGTCCAAAATACGGTCATCACCAAAAGCCAGGAACACTACATTGCTGCTTGAAGTAAACCCGGTCAATTTATCCTTTACTTGCACTTTTACATACATATTTATTTTCATGCTTCGCAGGTCTAGAAACAAATCGTTATAGCTAAAATCCTGAAGCTCTTTCCAAGCAGTACCACCCGTATCCAAGGTATATACCAGCCTATAAACCAAGCTATCCTTTTTCCAGCCCTCATAATTGGTCCTTTTCAAATTCACTGTCCGATCACAGTAATCCGCATCCACCAATTCCAAAAAAACCGTGCTATGAGGATCCACCGGCCCCGTGCCGATACCGCAGCTATCAAATGCAGCAATCCTAATGGTTTTGGCACCAGATGTTCCCATCAACGTATCCCCCGTAGTTTCATAGTATAAACCCAGTCCAACGGTATCCAGTGCCTTGCTCAACCCCCCCTTTGAATCGCTATACAGCACATATTCACTTATGTCCTTGGAAATTGATTGTCTCCATCCCACTACCACATTCCCCGCTCTGCCCACGCTCACCGAATCGATGGCCACCCCCTCAGGTGCCGCGTTATCTACATTGATTACAGCTGAAACCGTTCTTACCCCATCACACTTATTTCTTAGTACGGCATAGAGTTTCCAGTCCTTTGCGCTTTCAGCTCCAATGCTTCTCTCCACAGTGCCTCCCAAATCCACGAAAGAGTCAATAACGCTGAAACCACCGCCCAACAATTTTTCTCCAAATACCAATACTTCAAAACTGTCGCAGTCTATCCGTACCTCCATTGAAACATTTATGGTGTTATTCCGGTCATCCAAACAGGCCCTGATCCATTTTACCCTATCGCCAAGGGCCAATTGGACATTTCCAACCAGAATCAAATAAAACAGGAGGTATCTCATATCAATACATTAACGGTTACCAATTCACGTAAGTTTGTGGCCTACCATATGGTCATGCAAAAGAAAACAAACCCAATTGAATCTCAAACCTACAGGCTCAATAAATACATAGCACTTTGTGGATCCGCCTCATCAAGGCGCAACGCCGACACACTTATAGAAGCGGGCCAAATACATGTTAACGGAACACCGGTTACTGATTTCTCTTTTCAGGTTAACCCCGCCACACACAAAGTAACCCTTAGGGGTGTGCTCATTGCCATACAAAAGGAACGGCACTACATATTGCTGAATAAAGGCAAGGATACCATTAGCACCACCAAAGATGAAAAGAACCGAAAAACCATCATTGATTTCTTGCCATATCCATTTAAAAATGAACTAAAACCAGTAGGACGCTTAGACCGCAATACCACAGGGCTTATCCTGCTCACCAATGATGGAGATCTTATCAATCTACTCACCCACCCCACGCATTTGGTTGACAAAATTTACAAAGTAACCCTTGACAAAAAGCTCAATCCTGAAGACCTCGAACGCATTCAGCAAGGAATAGAACTAGAAGACGGATTTTTTAAACCCGACGCAGTAGAAATCTTAGATGTACACAACGCCCTTGGAGTACAAATCCATTCGGGCAAAAACAGGATTGTAAGGCGATATTTTGAGGCCTTTGGTTTTCAAGTAAAGGCACTTGACCGTGTCTTTTTTGCAGGATTAACAAAACATAAACTTCCCCGTGGAAAGTCACGCATTCTCACCGAAAAAGAGGTGCGTTTTCTCAAGGCATCCGTGAAGAAAAACCCAAAAACCACATAGCGCGGGGGGTTAATCAACTTATTCATTTCCCAAGCACACCCTTTCTTAACTTTTACACAGCTTGCGTATCCATTGAGTAATACACTAAGCAAAGGACAACTTTATCCCATTTCAACAAAACGGCCATTCCGTTCAATAATCCTGTGTTCTTTTCCCAAATAATTGTGCAAAACGAATCCCACACGCCACCTTTACTAGGCCATTCCTCCCTTTCCACATATCCACCAGCCTAATAAGAAATAATAGATTTTCTTTTTAAATACATTTTCTTTATTAGAAACTCCCCACTGCCTAGTCGGTCATGACACTCAAAATTTCACAACTTCTGAAAAATATCTTTGTGGTGGGGCGATAAAAAGAAACTTGAACAACCATTTATCTCCCTTCTGCATCTTTGGCATACAAAACATTCCAGTATGAAATTATTGCGGTTTGCAGCCCTATTGTTTTTTGGTCTTTGCATTACAGTACAATCAATGGCCACGCACCTTGTAGGTTCAGATATTCAATGGACCTGTATAGGTAATGACACCTTCATGATTTCAGTAACGGTGTACCGGGATTGTAACGGTAAAAGCATCAGTGCTACCCCAGTTACAGTACGTTCTAAATGTGGTTCACAGAAATATTCCACTACCATGGGCAACGGAAAGGACATAACCCCCACTTGCAAAGGCCAGTGTTCCCGCTGCAACAGCAAAGGTTGTTCCTTCCCTTATGGTATCCAGGCATATGAGCTCACCACCATGGTTGCGCTATCCACTTGGCGAAAAAATGGTTGCTGTGAAGTGACCCTATCTTGGTCAGAGTGTTGCCGCAACTTTCCCATAACAACAGGGGCGGCCAACCAGAACTTTTATATAGAAGCCAAGCTGAATATATGCCAAGATCCTTGCGACAACTCGCCCGTTTTTATGAATACCCCAATTGCCATCATCTGCCAGGGCCGTGACTTTATCTACAACCAGGGTGTACAGGATATGGATATAGACCCTAATACCGGTGGACTAGCTGACTCCCTGGTCTATAGCTGGGCCGAGCCCATGAAGAGTGCCAGCAGCAAAACCACTTGGTCAAGCGGATATGCCTACAACAAACCGCTGTATTACTTGGGCTTCCCCAAAACCGGTCTGGCCTTTCCACGGGGCATTAACCTGGACAGCGCCACGGGCGACCTGATGTTCAGGCCTATGAAAGTGGAACAAACCGTTATGGCTATAAAAATTGAGTCTTACCGAAATGGAAAATTAACTGCGCTTACCCGTCGCGACATACAAGTGGTAGTGATCAAATGCCCTGACAACTACTCGCCTGTCCTAAGCGGTATCAACTGCAATAAGCCCACATTTGACAACTTCACGGTACCTGCCTGCGCCGGAGAACAGCTCTGCTTCACCGTATGCACGAGCGACAAGGACTCGCTCGACACGGTGACCATAGGCTGGAACTCGGGCATTCCGGAGGCCACATTCACGGTGCTGAACCAGGGCGACAAATGGGAAAAAGCCCTTGTTTGCTGGACTCCGGACTATGCACACGTGAGCATAAATCCATATAACCTTGTGATACTGGCCAAAGACAATAACTGTCCTGTACCTGGAACTGTTTCAAGGGTTTTTAATATTTACGTATCAATGATTCCCAAGTTTAGTTATGATACCGTGGGCCTGGATTGTGGCAAGGTGCGCTTTGTGGCAAAGCCGAGTAAGTACAGCTATACATGGTCATTTGATGGTTCGGGCCGTTTTGACAAGGCCACCACGGGCGATTCCGTGGACCACGCCTTTCCTAGGAGCGGCAAGCAGGCCATAGGCCTGCGCGTAACGGACGGGGGAGGTTGCCGCAGGGACACCTTCGACTCGGTATTGGTGCCCAAGTTCATCAACGTGGCCGTGGAACCCAAAATACTGTCTAACTGTGCGGCCACCGGCAAGGCCTGGGTGCGGGCCGCGGTGAGCAACCCCACTGGGAGCTACAAGGCCTACTGGGGCACGGGCAAGACATTTACCGACCAGGGCGGGGGCGACAGCATAGCCCTGGGCAAGGAAGACACCATAACGGTAATGGTGGACGACGGTACCTGCCGGGCTTACGACACAAGCTATGTCAAGGATTACCATCCGTTCAGGCTGTCCGACAAGCCCAAGTCCAGCGCTTTGTCCTGCGGCAGGCTGTATGATGATGGCGGGCCGATGAATAATTATATATCAATGAAATACGAGGAATCCGTACAGACATTCCTAATTAACCCCTGCGGGGGTTCCATCAAATTGCGGATAGACACTTTTGGCCTTACCCGGCGCGACTACCTGCGCGTGTACGAGGGCGTGAGCGCCAATGGCCGACCCCTCTGGGACGCGGCGAAATACCCCCTGGGCATGACCGGTGACATAAAGGATACCTCAATCACGCGTACCATGACGGCAAATGGCGCTGCCTTTGTGGTACTCCATAAACAGAAATACGGCAATCCCAACCTGGGCTTCTCCCTCACATGGGAACTGGATACCACGGCCACGGTAAGCCCACCGGAGGCTATTTCCACCGCGCCTGCCCCTATCTGCGCATATAAAGAAGCGTGGTTTAACAGCAAATCAAAGGGGGCATATACGGCGCTGGAATGGGACTTACACGCTGACGGGACCATCGAACACAGGGGCGACTTGTTTGGCCACACATTCACCAAATCCGGACGGCACAGGGTGGTATTATGGGCGCGCAACACCTGCCTGGGCGACGACAGCAACTCGGCCTTTATCAAGGTCCTTGCGCTTGATTCGCCAATTGTACCTGTGTTCGCGGCTTCTAAACGCACGCTGTATGTAGCAGATACCCTGCGCCTTGCCGACCAGACCCAAGGATGTAACGACAGTACAAAGTGGTTCTTGCAGCCAGCGCGGTACAAATCAGCGGGGCCTTGGCTACATGTGGACAAAGAGTTTCACGTGGCGTTTGCCGACACGGGCCATTATGATGTGGGCCTGATCAAGACAAATGCCCTGCGCAGCGACACGGCCGTAGCGCAGGCTTATATCCATGTGGTGGGCCATTGTCGGCCCCGGGCAGCCACCCGTGAACCAAAAAGCGGGATAACACGGGTCATAATCGGCAAAATATACCTTACCAGCAGTGCCACCGATACCACTACCTATACCGACAACAGCACAAGATCCAATGGGGTGCACCGGGGCGCAACACTGCCCATAACCATAGAAACCGACACCATAGCCCTGTCGCGCACGGTATGGGCAGACTGGAACGGCGATGGGGATTTTTATGACAAAAAGGAAACAGTGCTTTCCGTGCCATCGCTCAAGGCAAAGAGCTATAATGACACCATCGGCATACCGCGCTGGGCCAAGGTGGGCCGGGTGCGCCTGCGCATAGCGGTGGCCACCGATACCTCCCTTGTCAAGCCCTGCCACATAGATGGCTCCGGTGAGTTTGAGGACTACACCCTGTACGTCAGGTCCGACAAAACGCCGCCATCCGTGGGCCTGGCAGGCAAAGACACCATCAGGATAGCCGTGTTTGGCGTGTACACCGAACCGGGCGCCACCGCCACCGACAACTACGACAAATCCCTGAACATCAAGATTACGGGCTCTGTTAACACCGGCCGGTTGGGTACCTACACGCTTACCTACTGTGCCACCGACAGCAGCGGCAACGGCCCTGTGTGCGTATCGCGTGTGGTGCTGGTGGTTGACACGTTGTCGCCCCAAATTGGCTTGGTAGGGCCCGACACGGTTACCCATGCCCTGGGGCTGCCCTTTGTGGACCTGGGCGCCACGGCCACCGACAACTACGACAAGTATTTGAACATCGACATAAGCGGCCCTGTTGACACGGGCCGGGTGGGCGCCTTCACGCTTACCTATTGTGCCACCGACAGCAGCGGCAACGGCCCTGTGTGCGCATCGCGCGTGGTGCTGGTGGTTGACACGGTGTCGCCCCACATCAAGTTGCTGGGGCCAGACACGGCCTATGCCGAGCAGTGCGCGGCCTATGTGGATGCGGGTTACCGGGCAGGCGACAACGGCCGCTTTAGGGTGGACACGGGCGGCACCTGGCCGGGGCAGGCATACATCAGGGGATACTATACCCTTACCTACCAGGCCCGCGACAGTTCGGGCAACACGTCCAGCGTGGCCAGGGTGATATGGGTGGGCGACACGACCGCCCCTTCCTTATGGCTGCTGGGCAGAGCGGTTGACACGGTGCGCCGCTGGTCGGCCTATACCGACCCGGGCGCGGTTGCAGGCGACAGCTGCAACGGCAAGGTGGGCGTAAGGATCGAAAGGACGGGCGATTCAGTGGAGACCTCGCGGGAGGACACCTTCCATGTGTACTACCAGTCCATCGACGGCTCGGGCAACCGGTCGGCAAAGCTGAAGAGGACGGTGCTGGTGGTGACGCCGATAGGCATCCAGGGAGGTAGGAGCGGTGGCGGCATTTACCTCTGGCCCAACCCCACCGAGGGAAGGGTGTGGGTACAATTGGACGGGCCCGGCGATATGGAGGTCGGCATGCGGTTGTACGGCATGGACGGACGCCTGGTGTACTCGCAGTCACCGGCATCCCTGGGCCGGGGGCCACGCCTGATTGACTTGGGCGCGTTGCCCAGCGGCACCTACCGCTTGCTGGTGCATTGCGGACAGGCACTCTATCAGGTCAACCTGGTGAGGTACTAGCCCGCCCCAGTTGTGGGCATGGCTGCTACAAGCGGTTCGTGTGACCCGGGCCGGCTTGGTGGCTTCGTTGTAGGCGCACAGGGGGCATTATAATTCTTAACTTTTTTGAAGTCACCGTTTGCGTGTTATTGATATAGGCAACAAGGGTAGATTTGTTTGGCACAAAAACAGAATCCCAATGAGAGGCTTGGTTTACACGATCATTTGCGCAGTTTTTCTAATTTGTGGAAAGGCATACCCTACCCATATTTTGGGAGCCGACATCAAGTGGAAATGCTTGGGCGGCGATAGCTTTGAGATTACTGTACAGGTATTTAGAGATTGCAATGGGACTAAACTACAGCCAACGCCCATTAAGCTGGAATCCAACTGCGGTTCCAAGGAAATTGCCACCACGATGCTTTCGGGACGAGACCTTACACCCATTTGCAAGGCTTCTTGCTCAAGGTGCGACTCATCAGGATGTTCTTTTGCCTATGGCATTCAGGCATATGAACTTACTGCGGTTACCAGCCTATCCGATTGGAGAAAGAATGGGTGTTGTTATTTAACCATTTCGTGGACGCAGTGCTGCCGAAACAACAGCATAACCACTGGTGGGGCCAGCCAAAACTTTTACATTGATGCCACCATAAACGTTTGCCAAAATCCATGTGACAACTCCCCCATTTTTACCGGCAGTCCCATTTCCTTTATCTGCCTGGGACGGGATGTAATCTTCAACCATGGCGTACAAGACTATGATAGCGATGATACTATGGGAGGATTGGAAGATTCCTTGGTGTATAGCTGGACAGAACCGCTACTCGGCCCTAATACCCCTTTGAAATGGTCATCGGGTTATGCATATAATAAACCGATTTATTACTTGGGATTCCCTAAAACGGGCATGGCCTTTCCACGGGGCATACATTTGGACAGCGCCACTGGCGACCTAATGTTTAGGCCCATGAAAGTGGATGTTGCCGTCATGGCCATTAAGGTAGAATCATATAGAGACAAACAGCTTACCGCAGTGGTCAAACGGGATGTCCAAGTTTATGTCCTTAAATGTGCGGATAACAACCCGCCCACCATTAGCGGGGTCAACTGCAAGGAGGCAAAGTCAACCAACTTCCTGGCAATGGCATGTGCTGGGCAGCCTATATGCTTTACCGTATGTACAACTGACAAGGACAGAAATGATACAGTAACCCTAGAGTGGAACCAAGCCATTGAAGGTGCCTCATTTTCCATTATCAACAAGGGAAGCATTCAAGAGACAGGCCGTTTTTGCTGGACCCCCACCGATGCCAACGTGAGCAAGAACCCTTACAGTTTTTTGGTTACGGCAAAAGATAATGCCTGTCCCGTTAACGGGTTGGCATCACGCGCCTTTTCAATAATGGTGAGGGAATCGCCAAAGGCTACCTATGATACCCTAATACATGATTGTGGTTGGGTGGATTTTTCGGCCAAGTCAAAGGGCCGAGCTCAGGTAATTCAATACTACTGGGTTTTTGAAGGAGCAGCGATAATAGGCCCTGGGGGCAACGCCAACCACACCAAACACAAGTTCAAACACCCAGGCAAACAGCCGTTTATGTTTTGTGCCATTGGTAAACATTGCAATTCAACACACAAAGACACCGTGACTATTCCAACATTTGCCCATATAAGGGTGGACGCAGATACACTGACTCGTTATCCTGGGGATACCGTAGTGGCCAGGGCCTTTGTGGAAGACGCTGCTGGAAACTATACAGTAACTTGGAGTACAGGGCAAACTTTTACCAATACAGGCGGGCAGGTCAAGTTGGTACTTGGTGGCGAAGACTCTTTGGTCTATATTGCCGCTACGGTTGACGATGGGCATTGTATAAGCAGCGATACCGTAGCTATTGAAGTGAAACTACCTGTGACAATCGGGCAAGGGGCACTACGCCCAGGCATAGAACTGTGGCCCAACCCAAACGTCGGCATGTGTTGGATCAAACTAGGGCAAGGAATACCGAGCGGGAATAAACTGATAGAAGTATGCACCATGAACGGAAAACAGTTGTTTTACAAACAAATAAACCAAGAATTTTCCAAACCCATTCTACTTGACCTGAGACACTTTTGTCCCGGTATTTACCTACTTCAAGTTCAAGATGGGTCATCCTTGCACCGTCTTAGTTTTGTAATCAATTGATTAAAAGAAGATAAATCTACCTTGGACAATTGCCATTACCGCTACCTGAAGCAATAAGGAAATGGGTTGTTTGAACCATTGAAATTGGTCAACAACACCGAAAAAAGGACACATTTACTTGTCAAAAAATACAAGGTAACGGGATTAGGATTTATTCAGTAAGAATTTTTACATTAATACAATACATTTACTCCAATAAGTTGACCACCATGAAAAAGATTACCCTTCCATTGTTCCTAATGGTATTTGCAAGTCAATTTGCCAGTGCCCAGTTGTCATCGCATATCATGGGAGCTGAGATTACCTGGACCTGTATGGACCTGGATACCTATGTAGTGAGCCTAACTATTTATTCGGACTGTAGCCACTGTGCCAACCCTCCATGCTTGGTGCCCACCATCACCGTATCGTCAAACTGTGCAACCAAAACCTACCCTACCATCAAAATGGAAGAAGAGGATATAACGCCAGGCTGTGAACACCAATGCGCAAAGTGTAGCGACCCATCTTGTACTTTCAAGTATGGCATTATGTACCAGCGGTTCACAACAAAAGTGGTGGTGGCCGAATGGCGCAAAAAAGGTTGTTGTGAGCTAAGGATGTATTCATCACTCTGCTGCCGAAATGCCTATGTGACCAATGGATCGGCAGGTGAAGGGCTGTTAGTGGAAAGTGCCATGAACATATGCTTGGATGCCTGCAACAATGCCCCAATCATGAAATCACATCCCATTTCCTTGGTATGCTTGGGAAGGGATCTTATTCTCAATATGGGTGCCTTAGACCATGATATAGACCCTAAAACCAACATGTTAAGCGATTCGGTGGTGGTGAGTTGGGCAAGGCCAATGAAAGATTCTGCCGAAGAGGTGAGTTGGTCTATGGCGTATAGCCATGACAAACCGGTTTACTATTACGGATTTCCAAAAACTTCGTTGGATTTTCCCAAGGGGATTTCCCTGGACAGCGCCACAGGCGATCTCTATTTCAGGCCCATGAAAACCGAAGATGATGTGGTTGCTGTTAAGTTGGAGGAATATCGCGACAACAAGCTGATTTCTTCTATTAGGAGGGATTTTCAAATTTTGGTGGTCAAGTGCCCGGATAATAACTTTCCTGTATTAAGTGGAATCAACTGTAAAGAGCCAAAACCCGAAGCTTTTAATCTTGTAGCCTGTGTGGGCGAACAGATTTGTTTTAACGTGTGTACATCTGATAAGGACAAGGACGACACGGTGGGCATTTCTTGGAATTCGGGGATTCCAGATGCTTCCTTTTCGGTTCTTAACGAAGGTGACCGGAGAGAAACCGGGCGGTTTTGTTGGACACCCACCAGTGCCCATGTAAGCAAGTTCCCCTACACGTTTGTAGTCACCGCTATTGACGATGGTTGCCCAGATCAAAGTATTACCGCAAGGTCATATAGCATAATGGTTAGGGAAAATCCGAAGGTTGTTTATGACACCCTATTACATGATTGCGGTACGGTGGACTTCAGGGCTCTCTCCACTGGAAAGGCCCAAATTTTACAGTATCAATGGGATTTTGATGGGACACAAGTCCTTGGGCCCGCAGGAGACAGCCATGTGGCCCAACATACGTTCAAATCCAGCGGCAAGTATCCATACTCACTTAACATATTAAGTGAGCACGGCTGTAGAACTACTATTCTCGATACCATTAACATTCCCGAATTTGCCAGTATAGAAGTAACTGTCAATAAGCCCCAAGCCTTGCCCGGCGATACCATTGTAGCCACGGCCTCGGTTACCAATGCGCTCAAACCATTCAAAGTCATCTGGAGCACTGGGGAGACTTTTGTGAATGCCGGTGGGCAAGTAAAAGTGGTTATGGGAGATAAAGACTCGATTGTTTTCATAACTGCCACGGTGGACGAAGGTTATTGTAAGAGAAGTGACTCTATGGCCATTTTGGTTAAGATTCCCATCGGTTTGGATGAGTTAGACTATAAACCCAGCTTTGAAGTATGGCCAAACCCAACCCAAGACCTTGTTTGGATTAAGCCCAGTAAATACCTAGAGACCAGCCCCCTCCGGGTAGAAATTTTTGCCCTCAATGGAAAAATGGTGTACTTCAACACGTTTAATGATGCACTGCGGGTACCGATTGCCATTGATCTTGGCCATTTACAACCCGGCATGTACCGCATGGTCGTGGTTGATCGGTTGCGCAGCCAGCAGACCGGTGTCGTGCTGTACTAAAAGGTTCGCAACTTCTATTTGATAATAAGAACCATCGCTTTTACTTTGGTTCGTGGTTTTTTTTGTTCCCAATATCTTAGGGAAATGTAGATTTCATTTATGTTTGAACATTGTTTTCTCAACAATTTATTGTAAAGCGTCAATCTTACCTAGTCAGTAGGTGCTGTTGCGGGCGCAATGCATGTAATAACTTTTGATAAGATTGCCTTACTATTTAACACACTTGACCAAATGAACTACCTGAAAATTATCGCTTTGGCCTTTCTCTTCTCCCTTGCGGGAAAGGCCGCCCTCGCCACCCACGTCATGGGTTCCGACATTAGTTGGACCTGTCTGGGCAAGGACACCTTTTTGATTACCATTACCATGTACCGCGACTGTAATGGTTGTACCATTCCTCCTTGTGAGGTACCTCCAGTAAGGATTTCTTCTACGTGCGGTACCAGAACCTACAATTCCACACAATCTGGCGGGGACGATATTACCCCCACCTGTAAGGGTCAATGTACCCGGTGTAAAAATTCTGGGTGTTCCTTTCAATATGGAATAATGTCCTATAATTTTAGCGCGGTTGTGGTACTTAGCGATTGGCGAAAAAACGGGTGTTGTGAGGTAACCATCTACTTCACTACTTGTTGCCGCAACGGCGCCATAACAACAGGGGCGGCTAACCAAAACATTTATGTTGAGGCAAAAATGAACATCTGTCAGGATCCCTGCGACAACTCGCCCACCTTCACCGGTAGCCCCTTGGCCATCATCTGCCTGGGCAGGGACTTTATCTACAACCAGGGCGTTCAGGACATGGATGTTGACCCCAAGACCAGCGGCCTTGCCGACTCCCTGGTGTACAGCTGGGCCGAGCCCATGCAGACAGTAAGTACTAAAACCAGTTGGTCAAGTGGTTATACATACAATAAACCCATCTATTATTTGGGCTTCCCCAAAACGGGCATGGCCTTCCCACGGGGCATACACCTGGACAGCGCCACGGGCGACATGATGTTTAGGCCCATGAAAGTGGAACAAACCGTTATGTCCATTAAGATAGAATCTTACAGAAATAAAAAATTGACAGGTGTTACCCGCCGTGACATACAGGTGGTAGTGATCAAGTGCCC